>DATISB010000101.1:0-8912 GCA_035469145.1 Pseudolabrys sp. | reverse complement strand
CGCCGTGGTGTAGAAGCAATTCACCGGGCAGACCGCCGCGCAGGGCGCGTCGGTGCAGTGCATGCAGGCCATGGAGATCGAGCGCTCGCCGGGCTTGCCGTCATTGAGCGTGACGACGCGCCGGCGGTTGATGCCCCAGGGCACCTCGTTTTCGTTCTTGCAGGCGGTGACGCAGGCGTTGCATTCAATGCAACGGTCGGCGTCGCAGAGGAATTTCATACGTGCCATGATCGTTGCTCCTTACGCCGCCCTGATCTGACAGAGGGTGGCCTTGGGTTCCTGCATTCCGGTGACGGGATCGTAGCCATAGGTGGTGAGCGTATTCACGCTCTCGCCCAGCACGATCGGATCGGCGCCCTTCGGATAATGGGAGCGCTGATCGACGCCCTGGTACCAGCCGGCGAAGTGGAACGGACACCAGGTCACGCCCTTGCCGACGCGCTCAGTGACCAGCGCCTTCATGCGGCAGGTCTTGCCGCTGTCCATCTCGGCACCGGACACCAAGACCCAACCGCCGTCCTTGATGCCGCGCTCGTTGGCATCGGCAGGATTGATCTCGATGAACATATCTTGCTGCAACTCGGCGAGCCACTTGTTGGATCGCGTCTCTTCGCCGCCGCCTTCGTATTCGACCAGACGGCCAGACGAGAGAATCAGCGGGAACTGCTTGGCGATGCCCTTGTCGACAGCCGCCTTCTGTACCGTGAAGCCGATATTGGGCAACCGGAACTGCTTTGCGTCGGGCAGCGTCGGATATTTCGCGACCAGTTCCGGCCGCGTCGTGTAGATCGGCTCGCGGTGCACCGGGATCGGGTCCGGCAAACCGAACGCGTTGGCGCGCGCTTTGCCGTTGCCGTACGGGACGCAGCCGTGCGTGATGGCGACGCGTTGGATGCCACCCGACAGGTCGATTGCCCAGCCCACCGCATCCGGCGTGGTCGGATTGATCTTGTTGATCACCGCCAGCTCAGCCTCGGTCAGGTCTTTATCCCAGCCGAGTTTCTTGAGCATGCCGAGCGTGAATTCTGGATAGCCGTCCTTGATCTCGGAGTCCTTGGAGTAATAGCCGTTGCCGAGCAGACTGACCTTGCGCTTCGTGCCGTCGGGGAGAGTTTCCTCTCGTTCCAGACCGAAGCGGGCGCGGAACGTGCCGCCACCGTCCTTGATCGACAGGTTGGTGTTGTAGAGCAGCGGCGTGCCAGGATGCTTGAATTCCGGAGTGCCCCAGCACGGCCACGGCAGGCCGTAATAGTCGCCCTTGTTCGGACCGGTCGTGGCCTTCTGCGTGAGCATGTCGAAATCGGCCTGGTGGGCCATGTGTGACTTCAGGCGCTCCGGTGATTGGCCGCAGTAGCCGGTGGACCAGCCGCCACGGTTGATCTCGCGCAGCAAGTCCTCGGCCTCGGGCAGATTGCCGGCGACCTTGATGTTCTTGAACATCTTGTCGTCGAAGCCGAGTTTCTTGGCCAGGAGATACATGATCTCCAAGTCGTCTTTCGATTCGAAGATCGGCTTGACGATCTGCTCGCCCCACTGGATCGCGCGATTAGAAGACGTGCGCGAGCCTTTGGTCTCGTAGCTGGTGGCGACGGGCAACAGATAGGTCCCGTTCTTGCGCTCGGAGAGCGCGGCCCAGGTGGTCGGATGCGGATCGGCCACGACCAGCAGATCGAGCTTCTCGATAGCCTTGGCCGCGCTCGGCATTCGGGTCACGGTGTTGCCGCCATGACCCATGACGATCATGGCGCGCAGATTGTCTTTCTGCGCCACATCGTTCTTGGCCAGCAGCGTGGCGTCATGCCAGCGCGTGGACGGAATGCCGGGCGTGTTCATCATCGCCGGCGTGTCGAAGCGCGACTTCAGCCAGTCGAACTCCACTTCCCAGACGCGGCCCCAATGCCGCCACGCCGGTTCAATCAGGCCGTAGTAGAGCGGCAGCGTCACGACGTCGACGCCGAGGTCGGTGGCGCCCTGCACGTTGGTGTGGCCGCGGAAGATGTTGGCGCCGGTGCCGGGCGCGCCGACGTTTCCGGTCGCCAGGCACAGGATGCAGAACGCGCGCACGTTGGCGGTGCCAACCGTGTGCTGGGTCGCGCCCATGCACCAGATCAGCGTCGACGGCTTCTGCTTGGCGAAGGCCTCGGCGACGCGCTTCATTTGCGCTTCCGGCACGCCAGTGACGCGTTCGACTTCCTCAGGATTCCATTTCTCGGCTTCCTTGCGGATGTCGTCCATGCCGTAGACGCGCTGCTCGATGAACTGCTTGTCTTCCCAGCCGTTCTTGAAGATGTGGTGCAATATCCCATAGATCACTGGAATGTCGGTGCCGTTGCGGATGCGCACATGTTCAGTCGCGTGCGCGGCCGTGCGCGTAAAGCGCGGCTCAATCACGAATACGTTGGCGCGATTGAGTTCCTTGCCTTCCAGGATGTGCTGTAACGACACCGGATGCGCCTCCGCCGCGTTCGAGCCCATGAAGATGATGGTCTTCGAGTTGCGGATGTCGGTGTAGCTGTTGGTCATCGCGCCGTAGCCCCAGGTATTGGCCACGCCGGCGACGGTGGTTGAGTGACAGATGCGTGCCTGGTGGTCGCACGAATTGGTGCCCCAGAACGCCGCGAACTTGCGGAACAGGTAGGAGCCTTCGTTGGTGAACTTGGCCGAGCCGAGCCAGTAGACCGATTCCGCGCCCGACTTGGCTCGGATCTCATTCATCTTGTCGCCGATCTCGTTGATTGCGACGTCCCAGGAAATCCGCGTCCACTCGCCGTTCACCAGCTTCATCGGATAACGCAGACGGCGGTCGCCGTGCACCAGTTCGCGCGTCGCGGCGCCCTTGGCGCAATGCGATCCGCGGTTGATCGGCGAATCCCAGCTAGGCTCCTGGCCGATCCAGACGCCGTTCGACACTTCGGCGGTGACTGTGCAGCCGACCGAGCAATGCGTGCAGATGTTCTTGCGGATGGTGGCGCCGGCCATGTTGGGGCCGGCCGCTTCCGCCTTGCGTACGCTCGCGAGCGGGAGCGCACCGATGGTTGCGAGGCCTCCCGCAACCAGACCAGACTTACGCAGGAAGCTGCGGCGATCGAAACCGCCGCTCGTTTGATTGCCGATCGCCGCTGCGAGACCGCTGCGACGTGTCTGGCGTTCTGTTCTCTTGATCAGCACGGCTCAGCCTCCCTTAGCTCGGAAAACGGTTGACCTTGTAGTAGGCCTTCACGTGATCGGTTTCCTTGTAGCGGGCCTTTTTCTGGTCCGCGTCGGATTCGGCAGCCGCGGCCCCAGTGGCGAGCGGCGCCGCCGCGGTCACCGCCAAGCCTGCGCCGGCGCCCATCGCGCGCAGGAAGTCGCGACGGCCCAGCTTGGACTTGCCCTGTTGTTTCATCGCCGTTCCCTCCTCGAATTTCCCAATTCAGTCCCTTCGCCTGCCCTAGCCGGGCAAATTGAAGGCCTCGGCTTCGATGTCCATGAACACCCGGCCCAGCGTCCCCAGCGCTCGGTAGAAATTGGCTGTCTCGGCGCGCTCCAGATCGGTGAAGAAGCGGCCGATCCATGGCGCCATATGTTTTTCGAAAATCATGCGATCGGATTTCGGCGGCGCCGGCAGACGATTGCTCGCCAGTCCCGCCATGATCTCGCACAGAATTCCGGCGTGATCCTCCGGCTCAAATATGCCCTCGGCGCGCGCGATCCCGATAGCACTGAGATCCTCGCGCAGCCGCGCCAGCGGACGGTCATGTAAGAAGCCGGAGAGATAGTAAGAAGCGTAGGGCAGCAATTCACCGCGGCCGAGACCGATGAACAGATCAAAATACTCGCGTTCGACGCGTTCGGCGGAAGTGTCGCTGGCGGTTTGCGCGAGTGCGGCATGGGCGAGGCCCAGCGGTGTCGGATCGGCGCGCAGCTCGGACAAATTGGACAACAGTTGCGCATCCGGCGCGCGCGTGAGCAGCGCGGCGATCAGCGCATATTCCTGCGCGCGTGCAGCATCCACTTCATCGATGTCGCCGGCCATTTTTGTTCCGCCGTAGAGATCGGGGCGCAGGATGGCGCGATCGACTCCGGTGACGGCTTCGACCGAGCCCACGCGTTCCGCCGGAATGCGAGTCCAATTGGAAACGGACGGTTGGGAAATACCGATTTGGCGCGCAAGCTCGCCGACGCCGCCGGCGGCGCGTATCGCTTCGGATAATCCGGGTTCCCTCATCCCTATTTCTTCTTGTCTTTTTGCGAATTATTATAAAGTGACCCTAACGGCCCACCTAAGCGTGGGTCAATAGCTTCAGGCTATAAGAGAGAACACTATTCCGGGATAATCATTCCGGCATCGCGCCGCCGTGACGTCGAATTTTCACGTCTGGCGATTCGACTTTGGTATCGTCATGTTGCGTCGTCCTATTTCTTCCGTGCTGCACCAATTCGTTTGGTACCGGCGCCGCTGCGAGCCGTTCCGGCTGCGCCGCCGCGGGTTCCTTTGCCGCTGGAAAGTCAGCAACGGTGTCTGATTTATCCGACAACCGCGCCGGCTGCGCCGAAGACGGCACGGGAGCGGGCGTATCCGCCGGCGGTTCACCTTGCGGCGCCATGCCGCGGAGAACTTCGGCGACGAGCTTCTTGACGTCAACGTCCGGACCGAGATCGCCGAAACCCGGCATTGCCTTGGGATCGGTGAAATCCCACGCGTATTCCGCCGGTCCAATGTAGTCGCGAATGGCGGGATCGGCCGACCAGGCGCGCCGGAGCGCCGCAAGCTTGAGTGCCGACGGCACCCCGGGCTGCAGAAAATCACGGATATCGGTATTGGCGCCGATCGAATCGAGCGGCGGAAGCTTGGTCAGGTCGAGTTCCGGCTCACTCGCCGCGGTGGGCGTTGTCCCGACAACGGCCGGCGTCGCCGGCTTGTCCGGTCCGGTGTCGGCAGGCTTATACAGTTGCTCATTCTCGTTGGCGGTGTCGCGCTTGCGGCGCGACCAGCGCGAAAGGAAATGTTCCTGGTCGCTCATTTTCGGCCCCCACCCATTGGGGGTCCACGCCGCGCCATCGCTTCCGGATTAGCGCGATCGCGCTTACGTTTCACAAACACCTCTTCGACATGGTGCTCGGCGACGAAGGCCGCAATCGTTTCCTGCATCGCCTTCGGCATCTCCACCGTGCCCACGAGATTGGCGCCGGATTCGGTCATCGCCTCGCCTTCGGCCGGGTCCGCCGTGACCGCCGCCAGCTCATAGGGCGGGTCGGCTTCGGTCGGCCGCAGGATGATCCACAGCAGCGGCGTTTCAAATTGGAGATTGTCGCGATAATTGGCGGTTTCGGTGCGATACAAATCGACCTGTGCGGCGCCGATGTAAAAACTGACGCGATCGCCGTCGTCGGACAGCTTGCTCCAGGGCGGCGTATCCGGCACGCCCGCAAGCACGCCGGCCGGACGCCAATAATAATCCGCCCATTGGCTCGCGCTTTTGCTGCGTTCGACCACGACGCCGACTGGAATACTTGCCAATGGAGGTACGGCGCTCAACTGACCGCCTCCAAATGCCGGATCGGCAGCCCGGTGACCAGATTCTGCGGCTTCATGCGGATGGTCTTGTCCGGTGTCATGGCCAGGATCAGATAGACCGGCTCGCCTTTGACCTTGTCCAGCATGATCGATGGATCGCGGAACGTGAGCGCGAATAGTCCGATCACACCCGCCATGGCCGCCTCGTCGATGTCCGCCTCGTTCCACAGCCGATCGCCGATCCTGGTGGCATCGGCATCGAGCCCGACATACCAACTGAGCGGCGCGTCGCGCAGTTCGGTGAGCGGCCCGATCGTCACCTCGACACCGAGCACATGCGCGATCCAGCGCCGCATCGCCTCAGCGAGCGCGACCAGGCCGGCGCGCCCGCCGGTCAGATCGAGCGCCATGTCGAACTGATCGCTGCGCTCCCAATAGCTTTCGGCGTTGTCGTCATTGATGATCTCGATCTCGGCTTCGGCCGGAATCCCCAGCATCGAGACCAGCGGTGTCACCGGCGAGGTATTGATGCCGCCGATGGTCTCTTCATCGGCCGCGATCAGCGAGCCGTCATGGATGGTGGCCCGCTGGGTGCGGAAAAACAGCTCGGCCGCGCGCACCACGCGCGCGTCGGTTACGCCATCGAGCGCATTGCGCAGTATCACGTGCACCAGCTGATTGACGAACAATGGCGGCGTTTTTCCGATGCCGTCGCGCACCAGATCGGCATAGGCGGCTTCCAGCGTCTTATGGCGCAGCAGGTGGTCGCGGAAAACGATCAGTATATGCCAGTTCTCGCGCGCGTCGGCATCGGCGATCGCCGCGATGTCGGACGCGGGTACCGGCATGCGCGGATCGGCGAGCAACGCGGCGTACAGCGTGCGCTCGACCGCGCAAGCCTCCGGCGGCGGGATCAGTTCCGGTCGCGCCAGATACACTTTCAGGAAATCATCGGTCACCTTGAGCCCGCCGCCTTCGTCGCGGTCGAGCAGATGATGGCCGCAGGAAATCCAGAAATCGTTCATTTGCGCTCCCGCTCGGCCAAGCCGACCAGATCGACGGCTTCAATCGGCTGTTCGTCCTCGCCGTCGACCTCAAGGAATGAGAACGCCCGCGTCGGCTTTTGTCCCGCGCGCGGGCGCAACGAGCGAAACGTTTCGCGCACGTTGCCGTCCTCGAAGACGCGATGCACGGCCACCAGCGTATCCTGCGGCTGGCTGCACAGCGACTCCGCGAAGACGACTTCTTCTTCCGCCGCGGCGACCGCGTCCGCAATCGAGGGCGCACCGAAATTCGCAACGAGTTGCTTCGCCAGCGTGTCGATCACGGCCAGCCGATCGTCGGCGCTCGCCTCGACGATCTGCACCAGCGTCGACCAGCCAAGCGAGGCCACGCCGAGAAATCCCCCGCGGAACGCCGAGCGCGCCTTGCCCTCAAGAACAACGGGATCGGTGTTCCAGAATACAAAGGCGCCAGACACCGCCCATTCGCCAGGCTCGGCCGCCTTCTCGAACACGAAGGTATCGGAAGGATCGAGCCGTATGGTGCGCAACAGCTTCACGCCCGCGGCCCCTTCGCCGCTGGATCGAACCAAGCCGGCTTAGCCAGCCGCGGCAAAAATTTTTGCCGCTCGACCTCGGCCTTGCCCATGCGGCGCAGCAGCAGATCGCCGTTCTCGTCGATGTCGCGGCGCAGGCCTTTCTCGGCCGGCAGCCGCTCCAGATAACTGCGCGCCACCGCGCTGAAGCCGTGCTCCTGCCAGGCATCGAGGGCGACCATGAAATGGCGCGCGAAACTTTCCACCACTTGGTCGGACATAGCGTCGGTGAAGCCTTCCTCCTCCAACGCGGTGATCAGCGGGTTCAAGCCGGGCTCGGAGCCGGTCATCGAGACCGTGCGGATCATGGCGCCGAACACCAGCCAAGGCGGGGTTTCGTCCTCACTTATTCCTTTGGGCCAGGCCAGGCGGCCGCCGCCCACCAGCCCATGATTGACCGAAATCGAATCCGGCCAGTCAATGGTGATGGCGGTTTCCGGTTGCGCATGAGCGGCGAGCGCGTCGGCCAGCGCCGCCATGCCGGCATAAAACGCAGCCCGCGCCTGCGCCAACGGTTCGTCCGGCTCCAACACCACGGCGAATTCGGCGAGATCGAAGCGCCCGACATAGACTAGCGAGCCGGCGCCCTGCTCGGCCGCGATCGATTTTGCATGCGCGAAGGCGTCGCCCAATTCGCGCAGGCGCACCAGCGTGAACGGCGGCGGCAGTGTGAGTTCCGGCGCTAGCGGGCGAGCCCGCGTCTCCGTCGACATTAGCTGTTACTTTCTCTTTTGGTTACTTATAATTATAGCCTCAGAGGCTCTCGAGGCCCAGCCTGCGGCCGCGAGGATTACGAGTGAAAGCGACGCCGGAGGCGGCATTTCTCTATATACACAGCGGGCCCGCACAAAGGTATATGAGCCCGATGGTCGAACGGCCGCGTAAAATCCTGATCTGTTCCTGCGAAGACACGATGCCGCTCGATGGCGAGGCGGTGGCTCGGGTCTGCCGCGGCGCGGATGTCATCGAGGGCCGCCAGTTGTGCCGCACCGAGCTCGAGCGCTTTCGTAAAGCGGCTGCCGGCGGCGCGCCGATCACCGTGGCCTGCACTCAGGAATCCCCGCTGTTCGACGAGGTCGCCGGCGAGATCGCGGGCAGCGGCATGATCACCTTCGTCAATATTCGCGAGACCGCATGTTGGTCGAAGGACGCCAAGGAAGCCGGCCCGAAGATGGCGGCGCTGATCGCAGCGAGTGCGGAGCCCGCGCCGGACTTCGCCTTCGTTCCGCTGACCAGCGACGGCGTGACGCTGATTTACGGCAAGGACGAACAGGCGATCGTAGCCGCCAAGCTGCTGAAAGAGCATCTCGATGTCACCGTGCTGATCAAGCCGCCCGGCGGCCTGCCGCCGCAACGGGTGACCGACTTCCCAGTAGTGAAGGGCAGCATCCGGCAGGCCAAGGGCTATCTCGGCGCCTTCGAACTGACGGTCGACGACTATGCCGCACCCAATCCGTCCTCGCGCGGCGAACTCACGTTTGGACCGGCGCGCAATGGCGCGGCGTCACGCTGCGACATCGTGATCGACATGTCGGGCGGCGCTCCGCTGTTCCCGGCCGCCGACCTGCGCGACGGTTACCTGCGCGTCGACCCCGGCAATCCGGCGGCGGTGCTGCGCGCGGTGCTCAAGGCGCGCGATCTTGTCGGCACCTTCGACAAGCCGCGCTACATTACGTTTACTGAGGATCTGTGCGCGCATTCGCGCTCCAAGATCGTCGGCTGCCGCCGCTGCCTCGATCTCTGTCCGACCGGGGCCATTGCGCCGAACGGCGATCATGTGGCGATCGATCCGCACATCTGCGCCGGCTGCGGCCAATG
>DATISB010000100.1:0-29966 GCA_035469145.1 Pseudolabrys sp. | reverse complement strand
AGGAGGTCGTCATTGCGCTGGCGGTCGCCGGCATCGTCAACATGGCAATGGTGATGATGGCGTCGAGCGCGTTCCATGCCGGGCACCGCGACGTGGCCGAGATCGAAACCGCCTACCACACGCTGACGCCGCTGCTCGGCGGCGCGGCGGCCGGCGTGTTCCTGCTGTCGCTCATCGCGTCCGGCCTGTCGAGCTCGACGGTCGGCACCATGGCGGGCCAGATGATCATGCAGGGCTTCGTCGGCTTCCGCATTCCAATCTGGCTGCGCCGCGTCATCACCATGGTGCCGGCTTTCGTGGTGGTGGCCTATGGTGTGAACGCCACCACCGCGCTGGTGGTGAGCCAGGTGGTGCTCTCCATCGCGCTTCCGCTGCCGATGATTGCGCTGCTGAAGTTCACCGGCCGCGCCGACATCATGGGCAAGTTCGTCAACGGCCGGATGACCCGCGTCGCCACCGTGGTCGCAACCGTCATGGTGCTGGTGCTCAATGGGTTTCTGATCGTGCAGACTTTGGGCGTGCCGATCCCGGGGCTGAAATAGTCGCGCATGATCCGAAAAGTGGGAACCGGTTTTCGGAAAAGATAATGCGCAAGTATTAAAGGCGCGGCGCTACTTTTCGACCCTACTCCAGCCCGAGGGCAGCAGCCGTTCTTGCGGCAGGAAGCGGCCTTTGTAGTCCATCTTGCGCGAGCCAGGCACCCAATAGCCGAGATAGACGTAAGCCAGCCCCATGGCCTTGGCGCGCGCGATGTGGTCTAGAATCATCAGTGTGCCGAGCGAGCGCTCGCCGGCGTCCGGGTCGAAGAACGAATAGACCATCGACAGCCCGTCGCTCAGCACGTCGGTGAGCGCGACCGCCAGCAATTTCCCGACGCCGCGGCCGTTGATGCCGGTATCCGGCCCGCGCCGGCGGTATTCGACCAGGCGGGTGTCGACATGGCTGTCCTCGATCATCATGGCGTAGTCGAGCACGGTCATGTCGGCCATGCCGCCGTCGCGGTGGCGGGTGTCGAGATAGGCGCGGAACACCGAATATTGTTCGGAGGTGGGCGCCGGCGTGCGCATGTCGCCGATGACGTCGGCGTTGCGCTCGGCGATGCGGCGCATGTTGCGTGAGGGCGAAAAATCCGCCGCCACCACGCGCACCGACACGCAGGCGCGGCAGCTCTCGCAGGCCGGCCGATAGGCGATCGACTGGCTGCGGCGAAAGCCGCCATGGGTGAGCAGATCGTTGAGCTCGGAGGCGCGTTCGCCGACCAGGTGCGTGAACACCTTGCGCTCCTCCTGGGCATGCAGATAGGGGCAGGGCGAGGGCGCGGTCAGATAGAATTGCGGCGTATCGCGGGAATGCTGGGTCACGTCGTTAGGCCGTCATTGCTTCCGATTCATGCATAGCATCGCGCGCCGGACGCTTGGCGTCAAAGCCCTTTATCGTGTTGGGGCGCTGCGCAGGGCGGCCCGCGCCGGATTATTAATGATCACGGTGCCGAGCATGATGTCGTGCAGCAGCCGACGGCGCTCGTTGAAGAAGGCCACCAGAAGGACGAACGGCGTGAAGAACGACACCGTGAACCAGAACGCGACGGCGTGCACGGCGCCGAGCACAAAATAGGCGGGCGCGCCGTACCAGGTGCGCATTTCCAGGTCCATGACCCGCATGCCGATGGTGGCCGAGCGGTCGCTCCCGAGCGTGAGCCCGAAATAGACGATGGCCCAGATTACCGAGGCCGTCGGCAGCAGCCAATAGAGCGCGAAGCCCAGCCCCAAGGTGACGATCCCAAAGGCGAAGATGAACATGGCCGCCAGCAGCACCGGGATGGCGATAATGATAAAATCGACGCCAAAGGCGACCACCCGGCGCGCGAGAACGCCCTCGAACAGTTCCGGGTGCGTGGCCGGGTCGTAGGCGTGGGGTTTGATGTCGATTGACATGGGTTGCTCTCGTCTACCGGCTTCGAGATGGCGAAAGAATCGTCGCTGCGCAAGGGGGCCAAAGGGGGTCAAGTGGGACTATGCTGCGTTAGGATACCCGGAGACTAAGCCTTGATCATCACAATTGCCGACATTGAAGCCGCCCGCCGCGTGATCCAAGACGCCGTGCTGCGCACCCCCATGCTGCCGGCGCCGAGGCTATCGGCGCTGACCGGTGCGAACGTCTACGTCAAATACGAGAACCTGCAGGTCACCAATTCGTTCAAGGACCGCGGCGCGCTCAATAAGCTCGCCTCACTCGGCGAGGCCGAACGCAAGCGCGGCGTCATCGCCATGTCGGCCGGTAATCACGCGCAGGCACTGGCCTATCATGCCGCGCGGCTCAAGATTCCGGCGACCATCGTCATGCCAGTGACCACGCCGTTGGTGAAGGTGGCGGCGACCCGCGCGCATGGCGCCGAGGTGGTGCTCGACGGCGAGACTGTGGCGGAGGCGCAAGCGCGCTGCGAGCAGATGCAAGCCGCGCGCGGGCTCACGCTGGTTCATCCATATGATGACGCGCGCATCATCGCCGGGCAGGGCACCATCGCGCTCGAAATGTTGGAGGAGGTTGCTGATCTCGATTGTATCGTGGTTCCGATCGGCGGCGGCGGGTTGATCGCCGGCAACGCCATCGCCGCGCGCGCGGTGAAGCCGGGAATAGAGATCGTCGGCACTGAGGCCACGCTTTACCCTTCGGTGTGGAATGCGCTGCATAACGAGAGCCGGCCGATCGGCGGGCCGACGCTGGCGGAAGGCATTGCGGTCAAGAATGTCGGCAAGCTGACACTGCCGGTGATCCGCGAGCTGGTCTCCGATATCATTCTGGTCGACGAGGCGCATCTGGAGCGCGCGGTCAACGCCTACCTCACTTTGCAGAAGACCATGGCGGAAGGGGCGGGCGCCGCGGGCCTAGCCGCCATGTTGGCTAAGCCGGAGCGGTTCAAAGGCAAAAAGATCGGGCTAATTCTTTGCGGCGGCAATATCGATCCGCGCATCCTGGCCTCCATCATGGTGCGCGAGCTCGAGCGCGAGACCCGCATCGTCTCGTTCCGCCTCACCATTCCGGACCGGCCCGGAGTGCTCGGCACGATCGCGACCCGGTTTGGCACACTCGGCGCCAATATCCTGGAGGTCGATCACCGCCGCTTGTTCCTCGACGTGCCGGCCAAGGGCGCCAAGCTCGACGTGACGATCGAGACGCGCGATGCCGCGCATGCCGCGGAAATCCTGGCGGTGCTCATCGCCGACGGCTATCAGCCGGTGCGCATCGAGACCGCTGCGGCCATGGAGTGAGCGTCCGGTATGAATATTCCGCCGACGGACGGCCGCGCAGCGGTTTGTTGCCGCGCGAGACGATTGCAATGGAAAATATGGCTGCGGCGGACAATATTCTTTCACGATTGCAGCGCGCGGCATGACAATCGCATCATTGTGCGCAGCGGGCGCTGGTGGTGGGAACAAGATGGCACCCGCGAATGCGGGCTGCATTTGCCGCGCAGCCGCGTGGCGAAGGACAAGCTGCGGCGCGACACAATCGAGCGGAGTGCCGGCTGCGGCTGAGTCTGCTTGCCGCCGGCGCGGGCCTTGCCCGTTATTTCGCCTGCATCGCGCGCCAGATGCGCTCCGGTGTCGCCGGCATCTCGATATGCTTGACGCCGAATTCCGAGAGTGCGTCGACTAGCGCGTTGGCCACCGCTGGCAGCGCGCCGACGCAGCCGGCTTCGCCGGCGCCCTTGACGCCAAGCGGATTGGTCTTGGTCGGCACCGGATTGCTCTCGATCGCCATATCGCAAAAATCGTGGGCGTGCGGCATGGCGTAATCCATGAACGAGCCGGTGACGAGCTGGCCCTGCGCGTCGAAATGGATGTCCTCCATCAGCGCCTGCCCCACGCCTTGCGCGATGCCGCCATGGATTTGCCCGTGCAGTAGCAGTGGATTGAGCACGGTGCCGACATCGTCCACCACGGAATAGCGCACGATCTCGACCTTGCCGGTGTCCTGCTCGATCTCGAGTTCGCAGATGTGGCAGCCGTTCGGATAATTCGCCACCGGCGCGGTGTAGACGGCGTTGGCCGAGAGACCGGCCTCCAAGCCTTTCGGAAGCTTGGCGGGATCGAAGGAGTCCCTGGCGATTTCCTTCACCGTCAGCGTTCGATTGGTCAGTTTGCTTGAAAATACACCCTCGGCGAAATTAAGTTCGTCGGGATTGACCTTGAGCAGATGCACGGCGATGGCGCGCGCCTTGGCCACGATCTTCTCCGACGCCATGTGGAAGGCCGAGCCGGCCATGGTCGCCGAGCGCGAGCCGCCGGTGCCTTCGCCATAGAATACCTGGTCGGTGTCGCCCTGCACGTATTGCACCTCGTTGGGATCGAGCCCGAGCCGGTCGCAGACCAGTTGTTTGAGTACGGTTTCGTGGCCCTGGCCCTGGCTATTCGAGCCCGAGAATATTGTCGCCGCGCCGGAGCGGTCGAAGCGCACCTCGGCGCCTTCCGTGCTGGCGGCGGCGGCGCGCTCGATGGTGTTGGAAATGCCGAACCCGCGCAGCTTGCCGACTTTACGCGCTTGCGCCTTGCGCGCCTTGAAGCCTTTGAAATCGGCAAGCTCCAGCGCGCGATCCATGTTCTTTTCGAATTCGCCGCTGTCATAGGTGAACGTAAGCCCGGTCTTGAATGGCATCGCACTCGCCGGAATGTAATTGCGCCGGCGCAATTCGGCGGGATCTAGCCCCAACTCGTCGGCAGCGAGATCGACCATGCGCTCGATCACGTAAGCGGCCTCGGGTCGGCCATTGCCGCGGTAGGGACGTACCGGATTGGTGTTGGTGAACACGCCAGTGATGTCGACGTGCATCGCCGGCGTGCGGTAGCAGCCGGCCAGCGTCCCGGCATTGAACATGAAGGCCGGCATGGCGGATTGCAGATAGGCGCCGATGGCGGCGAAGGTCTTCACCCGCAGCCCGATGAAATTTCCGTCTTTGTCGAGCGCGAGCTCGGCTTCGGTGACATTGTCGCGCGCCTGCGCATCGCTCAGGAAGGCTTCCGAGCGCGTGCTGATCCATTTCACCGGCCGCCCGGTGAGTTTGGAGGCCAACAGCACCAGCGGGGTTTCATTGAAGATCGGCGACTTCATGCCGAAGCTGCCGCCGGTGTCGCCGGTGATGATGCGGATTTTGCTCTCGGCAACCTGGAGTACTTTGGCGAGATCCGCGCGCACCGGATGCGGACGCTGCAAGGCGGTGTAAAGCGTGTAACGCCCGTCGGCGGCATGATAGTCGCCGACAGCGCCGCGCGGCTCCATGGTCACGGCGGTGACGCGGTTGATGACAAAGCGATGCTTGACGTTGTGCGCCGCGCGCGCAAAGGCGGCGTCGGTCGCGGACTTGTCGCCGATCAGCTCGACAAAACAGATGTTGTCGGGGCAATCATCCCAGACGCGCGGCGCGCCTGCGCGCGGCGCCTCGGCGGTGGAAGTGACGGACGGCAAGGGCTCGTAGTCCATTTGGATCAATTCGGCGGCGTCATGCGCCTGCGCCACGGTCTCGGCCACGACGAAGGCCACGCAATCGCCGAGCCAGCGCACGCGGTCTTCCGCCAGGATCGGATAACGCGGCTTGTACTGGGGCGAGCCGTCGCGGCGCTTGAGGCCGCTTGGAACGGGCAAATCGCCGTAGCCGGCAGCCTTCACGTCGGCTGCGGTGAGAACGCACAGCACGCCGGGCGCGGATTTGGCGGCCGCGGTGTCGAGCGACTTGATCTTGGCGTGCGCATGCGGCGAACGCAGCACCACGCCATGCACCATGCCGGGCAGCTTTATGTCGTCGGTATAGCGGCCACCGCCCTGGATCAGCCGCGGATCCTCGAAGCGCGACACGCCTTGCCCGATTGCGAATTCTCCCATGATTTTTGCCTGACCGCTGGATTGGTGAAAGCCCAGGCCTCTATCCGTCATCCTGAGGTGCGAGCGAAGCGAGCCTCGAAGGATGATCGGCCTGGGCCGTCGCCCTTCGAGTCCATCGCTTCGCGACGGCACCTCAGGATAACGGATTTAGGTTGGAGTTCATTTCATCGATTTCAATATTTCCGCCACGCGCGGCGCGAAATAAGTCAGCACGCCGTCAGCGCCGGCGCGCTTGAAGGCGGTGAGGGTCTCCATCATCGCGCGCTCGCCGTCGAGCCAGCCGTTGTTCGCCGCCGCCATGATCATCGCGTATTCGCCAGAGACTTGATAAGCGAAAGTCGGCATGGCGAAGGCGTCCTTCACCCGCTGCACGATATCAAGATAGGGCAGGCCGGGCTTGACCATGATCATGTCGCCGCCTTCCTCGATGTCGAGCGCGACCTCGCGCAGCGCCTCGTCGGTGTTGCTGAAGTCCATCTGATAGGTGCGCTTGTCGCCGGTCAGCGTCTTGCTGGAGCCGACCGCGTCGCGGAACGGGCCGTAAAAGACCGAGGCGTATTTCGCCGCATAGGACATGATCGACACATCGATGAAATTTTTCGCATCGAGCCCCTTGCGGATGGCGCCGACGCGCCCGTCCATCATGTCGGAGGGTGCGATGATGTCGCAGCCGGCCTGCGCCTGCACCAGTGCCTGCTTGACCAGCACGGCAACGGTCTCGTCGTTGAGAATTTCGCCGTCGCGCAGCAATCCGTCATGGCCGTGGCTGGTGAAAGGATCGAGCGCCACGTCGCACAGCAGGCCGACCTCCGGCACTTCCTTTTTGATGGCGCGGATGGCGCGGCAGACCAGATTATCCGGGTTGAGCGCCTCGCTGCCTGTCTCGTCGCGCAGGCTCGGATCGGTGTAGGGAAACAGCGCCAGGCAGGGGATGGTCAGCTTGGCGGCGCGTTCGGCCTCGCGCACCGTCTGGTCTACGCTGAGCCGCTCGACCCCTGGCATGGAGGGGATCGGCGCGCGGGCATTGACGCCTTCCATGACGAACAGCGGCCAGATCAGGTCGTCGGTGGCCAGCTGGTTTTCGCGCACCATGCGGCGCGCCCATTCGCTGCGCCGGTTGCGGCGCAGGCGGGTGGGCAGGTCCAGGCGCTCAGCTGGCGCGGCCGTCTCGACCGGCGTCAAACGGGTGCGGGCTTCGATGGGGCGGCCAAATTTGATTGCCATGGGGGTCTCCTAGGCCTCTTTTTAGCCGTTCCGGTGACCGCCCGCTACCCGCACCTGTGGCCACAATTAACCGCCGTTGACGGGGCTAAAGCCGCCTTCTATCGGTCGATGCCATGGATTTCACCCTCACCGAAGAACAGCGGGCGTTCCAGTCCACCGCGCGGCAATTCGCGCGCGAGCAGATGATGCCGCATGCGCGCGACTGGGACGAAGGCGAAATTTTCCCGGTCGCGGCGCTGCGCAAGGCGGCGGCGCTCGGCTTCGGCGGCATCACCGTCAAGGAAGACGTCGGCGGCTCGGCGCTCTCGAGGCTCGACGCCGCGCTCATTTTCGAGGAACTGGCGCAGGGCTGCACCTCGACTGCGGCCTATATCTCGATCCACAACATGGCGGCCTGGATGATCGACGCCTTCGGCGACGACGCGGCGCGCAAGAAATTCCTGCCCAAGCTCTGCAGCATGGAGCATTTCGCCAGCTACTGCCTGACCGAGCCGAGCGCGGGTTCCGATGCCGCCAGCCTGACGACGCGCGCGCGCCGCGACGGCGAGCACTACGTGCTCGACGGCACCAAGGCGTTCATTTCCGGCGGCGGCGTGTCCGATATTTATGTGGTGATGGCGCGCACCGGCGAGCCGGGCCCGCGCGGAATTTCCACCATCGTGGTGGAGAAGGGCTCGCCGGGGCTGTCCTACGG
Source organism: Pseudolabrys sp. (assembly GCA_035469145.1). GTDB lineage: Bacteria > Pseudomonadota > Alphaproteobacteria > Rhizobiales > Xanthobacteraceae > Pseudolabrys. The sequence continues at coordinate 22,171 of DATISB010000100.1, read as the reverse complement.
CGCGCCGGAGAAGAAACTCGGTTGGAAGAGCCAGCCGACCGCGATGGTGATGTTCGAGAACTGCCGGGTGCCGGCGGCAAACCTTATCGGCGCGGAGGGGCATGGCTTCCGCATCGCCATGGCCGGGCTCGATGGCGGCCGCCTGAATATCGGCGCCTGTTCCCTCGGCGGCGCACAGTTCTGTTTAGACCGCACGATTGAGTACATGAAGGAGCGCAAACAGTTCAGCTCGCGGCTCGCCGATTTTCAGACGCTGCAATTCCGCATTGCGGATTACGCCACCGAGATCGAAGCCGCGCGCCTGCTGCTGCATCGCGCGGCGGTCGCGGTGGGCGAGGGCGAGCCGGACGCCACGCGGCTTGCCGCGCAAGCCAAGCAGCTTGCCACCGATACCGGCTTCGAAGTGGTCAATGGCTGCCTGCAGCTGCATGGCGGCTATGGCTACCTGCGCGATCATCCGATCGAGCGCGTGTGGCGCGACGTGCGCGTGCATCAGATCCTGGAAGGCACCAACGAGATCATGCGGCTGATCATTAGCCGCGCCGTGCTGGGCAACTAGCGGCCGTTTGGCGCGGTGCCGATGCGGTAAAAAATGCACATCGCCGGGTAAGCGGGAGCAGAGCGGCTTGCCTAAGGCGTTCGGCTTCTTCATTTATAGGGCGTGAATCCTGTGCCCGACATCCTGTTTGAGCGGCGCGGCGCGGCCGGTCTTATCACGCTCAATCGGCCGCAGGCGCTCAATGCCGTCACCCACGCCATGGTGCGGGCGTTACGCGTCCAGCTCGACCGCTGGGCCGACGACCCGGCGATCACGCGGGTCGTCATCACCGCCGCAGGAGAGCGCGCGTTCTCGGCCGGCGGCGATATCCGCGCGCTCTATGATCTCGGCAAAGCCGGCCGGTACGACGAGGCGCTGCAATTCTGGCGCGACGAATATCCGCTCAACGTGGCGATCAAGAATTTCCGCAAGCCCTATGTGGCGCTGATCGACGGCATCGTGATGGGCGGCGGCGTCGGGGTTTCGGTGCACGGCTCGCACCGCGTGGCCGGCGACCGTTTCCAGTTCGCTATGCCGGAAGTCGGCATCGGCTTCTTTCCTGACGTCGGCGCCACCTGGTTTCTGCCGCGCATGCCGGGCGAGCTCGGCGCCTATTGCGGGCTCACTGGCGAGCGCTTCGGTAGTGCCGATGCTGTTGCGGCCGGCCTCGCCACCCACCGCATTCCCTCCACCCGCTTTGCCGCGCTGCTTGATGGACTAACCGGCACGCTATCGGTGGACGCGCTGCTCGCCGCCTTCGCCGAGCCGGCGGGCGAGGGACCGATCCTGATGCGGCGCGGCGTGATCGACCGGCTGTTCGCCGGCGGCCGGATTGAGGACATCCTCGCCACGCTCGACCGTGAAACGGGTGATGAGGCGGAATGGGCGCGGAAAACGGCGGCGACGATCCGCACCAAATCGCCACTCAGCCTCAAATTGGCGCTGGCGCAGGTGCGGCGCGGCAAGGCGTGGGATTTCGAGACGTGCATGCGCGCCGAATTCCGCATAGTGTCGCGCGTCATCCATGGCTCTGATTTCTACGAGGGCGTGCGCGCCGTGATCGTCGACAAGGACAACAAGCCGCGCTGGCGGCCGGCAACGCTGAACGAGGTGAGCGAGGCGGAGGTCGAGCGCCATTTCGCAGGCCGCGGCGCCGACGAGTTGGTGCTGTCATGAGCGAGCCGTTTGTCAGGGACGACCTGCAAAGCCTCGAGCCGGTGCACGAGCACAAGGGCGAGTCGAGCGTCGGCCGCTGGACGCGGCGGCTGGTGCTGTTCCTACGCGTGATGGCCGGCGTGTCGATGCTCAAGGGACTCTATCATTGGGCGCAGGTGTGCGGCATTGGGGTCGATGCCAACGACGTGTTCCAGTATCATTCCATCGCATGGCAGGCCGCCACGGTGTTCTTCGCGGTGATCGATCTGATCGCCGCGGTCGGGCTGTGGCTTGCCGCCGCCTGGGGCGCGGTGATCTGGCTCACTGCGGTTGCCTCGATGCTGACGGTGGAAATATTTTTCCCGCAGGTGTTCGGCGTCGGCCTGCCGGCGGGCCTGTTGGAAGGCGGACTGCTCGTGCTTTATCTAGGGCTGGCATTGAAATCGGCGCAGGAACAGCCGCCGTGAACGCGCATCATGCGCAAATGTAAATCGGGGAGGACGGCATGGCGCGCATAGGATTTGTCGGGCTCGGCAACATGGGTCTGCCGATGGCGCAGAACCTGCTCAAGGCCGGCCACCAGGTCGAGGGCGTTGACGTCAATCCGGCAGTGGTCGCCAAGCTCAAGGCAGCCGGCGGCGCCGGCGTCGAGACCGCCAAAACGGCCGCCGCGCGCGCCGACGTGGTCATCACCATGCTGCCGGCGGGCAAGGAAGTGCGTGAGGTCTATCTCGGCTCGTCCGGCATCATCGAGAACGCCAATGTGGGCACGCTGCTGATCGACTGCTCGACCATCGACGTGGAAACCGCGCGCACCGTCGCGGGCGCGGCGGAACAGAAGGGCCTCATGATGCTCGATGCGCCGGTCTCCGGCGGCGTCGGCGGCGCTGCTGCTGCGACGCTCACCTTCATGGTCGGCGGCAGCGCGCAGGCTTTCACGCGCGCGGAGTCGATCCTGCAAAAGATGGGCAAGACCATCGTGCACGCCGGGGGCGCTGGCAACGGGCAGGCAGCGAAGATATGCAACAACATGATCCTCGGCGTGTCGATGATCGCGGTGTCGGAGGCCTTCGTGCTGGCGGAGAAGCTCGGCCTCGATCATCAGAAGCTGTTCGATATCTCGTCGAAGTCGTCGGGTCAGTGCTGGTCGATGACCACCTATTGCCCGGTGCCGGGGCCGGTGCCGACGTCGCCCGCCAATCGCGACTACCAGGCCGGGTTTACCGCGGCGATGATGCTTAAGGATTTAAAACTGTCGCAGGAAGCGGCGAAGGCGGCGGGCGCCAAAACGCAACTCGGCGCCCACGCGGCCAGGATTTATTCGGAATATGTGGAGAGCGGGGAGGCGGGCAAGGATTTTTCCGGCATCATCCGCTTCGTGCGCGGGTGACCATCTTTGTCATTTCGGGCTCGCTCACTTCGCTCGCGCCCCGGAATGACTGCGGAGGTGTGGTGAACGAAAAGTTGCTTCAATCAATTCAATTGCGCCTTCAACGAAACATTCACTGTCGCAAATAAATCTAATCTTTATCGTGTTATTTAAGCCGATTTTAGAGTGCCCCTTATAGGGTCGGTCATCTGGAACGGGGAATACAGGGCCTCGTTACCGGGCAGTTGCGAAAATAATAAACCACAAAAGGGGCGTTGGACATGAAAGCCATTGTGAAGACGGTCGAGCCCGCCGAGCGCGAGGTGCGTTTCGACCACATCAGGCCGCTCTATCACGAGGCCTTGACCTTGGTCGAACGGCTGCATCGCCGGCTGCTCGACGTCATCAAGGACGAATTCGACCGCCGCGGCCGCGCCGACATCAATTCGGTGCAGGCGCTTCTGCTCTACAATATCGGCGATAAGGAGCTCACCGCTGGCGAGCTGCGCACGCGCGGCTACTATCTCGGCTCCAACGTCTCCTACAATCTCAAGAAGCTGGTGGAGACGGCCTTCCTCGATCACCAGCGCAGCCGAGTCGACCGCCGCTCAGTGCGCATCAAGCTAACCGACAAGGGCCGCGAGGTGCGAGATATCGTTGACGCGCTCTACCAGAAGCACGTAGGCACGGTCGAGCAGGTCGGCGGCATCAATGCCGATGAGTTCTCGACCTTGAACAAATCTCTGCATCGGCTCGAGCGCTTCTGGACCGATCAGATCCTTTACTGCCTTTAAGTCCTACTGGCGGAATGACTTGCCCCGGCCGCTTGCGGCCGGGGTTTTGTTTTTTAGGGGTGGCCGGCGCTTAAACCCAAGATATTGCGGTTAGCGCACCATCTACATGCCAGCGCTTGGCGGTTGGCGGCCTATATGCTATTTGCGGATCAATCCCGGAAGTTGCCCTAATTCGGTGCCGCCCGCTCCCGGCGCCAGGAGAATGTGATGTCGGCGACGTCGAGCCCAAAGCCTTCCAGCGCTGTGGAAAACCTGTTCTCGGCGGCGTTGCGCGAGGTCGATCCCGAAATCGCGGAGGTTATTCGGCAAGAACTTGGCCGCCAGCGCGACGAGATCGAATTGATCGCCTCGGAGAACATCGTCTCGCGGGCGGTTCTCGAGGCGCAAGGCTCGGTTCTCACCAACAAATATGCCGAAGGCCTGCCGGGCAAACGCTATTACGGCGGCTGCCAATTCGTGGATATCGCCGAGCGGCTGGCGATCGAGCGGGTGACCAGGCTGTTCGGCTGCAAGTTCGCCAATGTACAGCCGCATTCCGGCGCCTCGGCCAATGCCGAGGTTTTCTATGCGCTGATGCAGCCCGGCGACACCTTCATGGGGCTCAATCTCGCCGCCGGCGGCCATCTCACCCATGGCTCGCCGGCCAACATGTCGGGCAAATGGTTCAAGCCGGTGCCCTATGGCGTGCGGCGCGAGGACCAGCGCATCGACATGGCGGAGGTCGCGCGCCTCGCCAAAGAGCATAAGCCGAAGCTCATCATCGCCGGCGGTTCGGCCTATCCGCGGATCATCGACTTCCGCGCCTTCCGTGAAATCTGCGACGAGGTCGGCGCGTTGCTGATGGTGGACATGGCGCACTTCGCCGGACTGGTGGCGGGCGGGGTGCACCCCTCGCCATTCCCGCATGCGCATGTGGTGACCACTACCACGCACAAGACGCTGCGCGGACCGCGCGGTGGCGTGATCCTGTCGGACGACGAGGAGATCGCCAAGAAACTCAATTCGGCGGTGTTCCCCGGCATGCAGGGTGGGCCGTTGATGCATGTGATTGCCGCCAAGGCGGTAGCGTTCGGCGAGGCGCTGCGGCCGAGCTTCCGCACCTATGCGCGCAATGTGGTCGAGAACGCCAAGGCGCTGGCCGAAACGCTCAAATCGCGCGGGCTCGATATCGTCTCTGGCGGCACCGACACCCATTTGATGCTGGTCGATCTGCGGCCGAAACGACTCACCGGCAAGATAGCGGAACTGGCGCTCGGCCGCGCCCACATCACCTGCAACAAAAACGGCATCCCGTTCGATCCGGAAAAGCCGACCGTGACCTCAGGGGTACGGCTCGGCACGCCGGCCGGCACCACGCGCGGTTTCGGTATCGCGGAATTCCGCACCGTGGGCGAGATGATCGTCGAGGTGCTCGACGTGCTGTCGCAGAAGAAGGTCGAAGAAGATTCGCCAATTGAAGGCGCGGTGCGCGCGAAAGTGAAGACGTTAATTTCACGTTTTCCGATTTATCAAGGCGCATGATCCCGAAAGGTGGAGCGGTTTTCGGATAAGATCATGCGCAAAATGAAATAGGCGGGGATCCGATGCGTTGCCCGAGTTGCGGAAGCCTGGATACGCAGGTGAAGGATTCTCGGCCGACCGAGGATTCGGCGGTGATCCGCCGGCGCCGCGTGTGTCTCACCTGCAATTTCCGCTTTACCACCTTCGAGCGCGTGCAGTTGCGCGAGCTCACCGTGATCAAGCGTAACGGCCGCCGCGTACCGTTCGACCGCGATAAATTGATGCGCTCGGTGCAGATCGCGCTGCGCAAGCGCGCGGTTGATCCGGAACGCATCGAGCAGGAAGTCTCTAAAATCGTACGCGAGCTGGAAAGCCAAGGCGAGAATGAGGTGTCGTCGGAAGCGATCGGCGAACTCGTCATGGAGCATTTGCGCAATCTTGACGACGTCGCCTATGTGCGCTTCGCCTCCGTCTACCGCAATTTCCGCGAGGCCAAGGACTTCCGCGCCGCGCTCGACGAATTGACGGACGACGATGCGCCGCCCGCGGCGACCGCGCGCAAATGAGTCTCTTTTCTTGTCATTCCGGGGCCCGAGCGAAGCGAGGGAACCCGGAATCCATACTCCCGGGAGCTAAACAATGAGCACAGGGGTTATGGATTCCGAGCTCGCGCCTGCCGGCGCGCCTCGGAATGACAATGAAAAAGACGACGCGCGCTTCATGGCTCTGGCGTTCACGCTCGGCCGGCGCGGACTGGGCAATACCTGGCCTAATCCGGCGGTCGGCGCGGTGATTGTGAAGGACGGCGTCATCGTCGGCCGCGGCTGGACGCAACCGGGCGGCCGCCCGCATGCCGAGGTCGAGGCGCTGCGCCACGCCAAGAAGGCGGCGCAGGGCGCCACGATGTATGTGACGCTGGAGCCGTGTTCGCATCAGGGCCAAACGCCGCCCTGCGCCGACGCTATCATCAAGGCCGGCATTATACGCGTGGTGTCGGCGCTGGAGGACCCCAATCCGGAAGTGGTCGGCAAGGGCCATGAGCGGCTGCGCGCCAAGGGCATCACGGTCGATATCGGGCTCGGCGCCGACAGCGCTGCCCACGTGCACGCCGGCCACATCATGCGCGTCACCAACAATCGGCCCTATGTGTTGCTCAAGCTGGCGGTGTCGGCGGACGGCAAGGCCGGGCTCGCGGGCCGCAAGCCGGCGGCAATTACCGGGGAGGCCGCGCGGGTGCGCGTGTTCCAGATGCGCGCGGTGAGCGACGCCATCATGGTCGGCATCGGCACCGTGCTGTCCGACAATCCGCAATTGACCTGCCGCCTGCCGGGCATGTTCGAGCGCTCGCCGGTGCGGGTGGTACTCGACGCCACATTGAAATTGCCGCTGGCGAGCTCGGTCGTCGCGACCGTGCGCGATACGCCGACCTGGGTGTTCACCTCCAGCAAGCCCTCGGCCATCGCCGAGGAAATCTTGCAGCAGAAAGGCTGCAAGGTGTTCCGCGTCGGCGACGTAGACGGCCGGCTCGATCTCGAGGAGGTGCTGAAGGTTTTGGCCGAGCAGGGCATCACCCGGCTGATGGTAGAGGGTGGCCCGAAAGTCGCGGGCACCATCGCCGCCGCCGGCATGGTGGACGAGTTGGCGCTGCTGCGCGGAGAAAAGACTATCGGTGCCGGTGGTATCGAGCCGCTGGACGGCATGCCGCTCAACGGTTTCACCGGGCAATTGCACGCACGTGGCATCGAAAAGCTCGGGCCCGACACGCTCGAAACGTTCGAGCGGGCGTGACATGTTCACCGGCCTCGTCACCGACGTAGGCGAGGTGCGGTCGGTCAAGCTGCGCGCCGACAATCTGCATCGCATCACCATCGCCTGCAATTATCCGCGCGCCGAATTGCTCGAAGGCGCCTCGATCGCCTGTTCCGGCGTCTGCATGACGGTGGTGGGCACCGGAGAGGAGGATGGCCGCACCTGGTTTGCGGTCGATGCGGCGGCGGAGACCCTGGCACTGACCACCGTGGGCCGCTGGCGGCACGGCAGGCGCGTCAATCTGGAGCGCTCGTTGAAGCTCGGCGACGAACTGGGTGGCCATCTGGTCGCCGGCCATGTGGACGGCCTCGCAAGTGTTGTCGCGCGCGAGGACATGACAGACATGGCGCGCATCACACTGCGTGCGCCGCCGCAACTGGCGCGATTCATCGCGCCCAAGGGTTCGGTTGCGCTCGACGGCGTCTCGCTCACGGTTAACGCGGTGGAAGGCGACACCTTCTCGGTGCTGATCATCCCGCACACGTTGCAGGTGACGACCTTCGGGGCGTTGCGCCAAGGCGACGACGTCAATCTCGAAATCGATACCATGGCCCGCTATGCGGCGCGGCTGATGGACGAAAAATAGAACCCTTGTTCGCCGCGCGCCCGCTTGCTACCACGCGGCTCGATAAGGAATTTGACACATGGCCAAGAAGACAGTCAGCGCGAAAAAACGCAACGCGCTGCGTATCCTGATCGTGGAAGCGCGCTTCTACGAAGCTATTTCAGACGCGCTACTGGCGGGCGCCGTTCGCGTGCTCGATGCAGCGGGCGCCACCTATGATCGCATCGCGGTGCCGGGCGCGCTCGAAGTTCCCGCGGCCATCGCCATGGCCGTCGACGCCGCACAAAAAAAGCGCGCGCCCTATGACGGCGTGGTCGCACTCGGCTGCGTGATCCAGGGCGAGACCTATCATTTCGAGTTGGTGTCGAACGAGTCGGCGCGCGGCTTGATGGACCTGAGCGTCAGCCGGCAGCTCCCGATCGGCAACGGCATCCTCACCGTCGACAATGAAGGGCAGGCGCGCGCCCGCTCGACCGCCGACGGGCGCAACAAAGGCGGTTCCGCTGCGCGCGCGGCGCTCACCATGGTCGCGCTTAAGCGCAGCCTGATGAACAAATAAAAATAATGGCCAAGAGCGCACCAATCGCCGACAAGGACGCGCGCAAGGCGAACAAACGCGGCGCGGCGCGGCTGGCGGCGGTGCAGGCGCTCTACCAGATGGATCTCGCCGGCACCGGCCTGAACGAGATTCTTGCCGAATTCGAGAGCCACTGGCTAGGCCGCGAGGTCGAAGGTGCGCAATATTTGCCGGCCGAGGCGGCGTTCTTCCGCGACATCGTCTCCGGCGTGGTGCGCGAGCAGCGCAAGCTCGACCCCATCATTGACGAGGCGCTGGCGAAAAGCTGGCCGCTCAAGCGCATCGATGCGGTGCTGCGCGCGGCGCTGCGCGCCGGCGCCTACGAGTTAGACCACCGCCGCGACGTGCCGGCGCGGGTGGTGGTTTCGGAATATGCCGACGTCGCGGCGGCTTTTGTCGAGCGCGACGAGACCGGCATGGTCAATGCCGTGCTCGATCAGCTGGCGCGCAAAATGCGCGCGGCCGAATTCGCCGGGTGATGCCATGGCTGACGAGATATCGGGCGAAGACCGTCTGATCGCGCGCTTCTTCCAGCCAATCGCGACCCATCCGGGCGCGCTTGGCCTGTCGGACGACGCCGCCTTCATCAAGCCGCCGCCGGGTTGCGATCTGGTACTCAAGACCGACGCCATTATCGGCGGCGTGCATTTCTTTACCGACGATGCTGCGCGCGACGTTGCGCGCAAGGCATTGCGGGTGAATTTGTCCGACCTGGCGGCCAAAGGCGCGGCGCCGCTTGGCTTCCTGCTGGCGCTGGCGCTGCCGAAGGAGGTCGGTGACGACTGGCTCGCAGGGTTCGCGGAAGGCCTGTGCGGCGACGCCGTGCTGTTCGGCTGTCCGCTGTTCGGCGGCGACACCGACCGCACACCGGGGCCGGTCACGGTTTCCATCGCCATGTTCGGCAGCGTGCCGGAAGGAACGATGGTGCGCCGCGCCGGCGCCAAAGCAGGCGACCGCGTGTTCGTGAGCGGCACGATTGGCGATGCCGCGCTCGGCCTTGCGTTGCGCAAGGGCGCGAGCTGGAAGCTCAGCGATGCCCAGCGTCAGCATCTCTTCTCGCGCTATCTATTGCCGCAGCCGCGCAATGCGCTGGCGGAGGCCGTGCGTAGCCACGCCTCGGCGGCCATGGACGTGTCCGACGGTCTCGCTGGCGATTTCGCCAAACTGTGCCGGGCCTCGCAGGTGGCAGCCGAGATCGAGGTCGCGCGCATGCCGCTTTCCGATGCCGCCAAGTCGGTGCTCACCACCGAGCCGGACATGCTGGAGACTGCGCTTACCGGCGGTGACGACTACGAGATCGTCTGCACCGTGCCGGCGCGTCAGGCCGCAAGCTTCCGCGCCGCCGTGCAAGCCGCCAAGGTGGCGGTCACCGAAATCGGGGAGATCAAGGCGGGCGAGGGCGCCCGGTTTCTCGGGAGCAGCGGGCAGGCGCTCGCCTTCAAGCGTGCCTCCTTCAGTCACTTCTGATGAGCCGTCATTCGGGGGCGCGGCCTTTAGGCCGCGAGCCCGGAATCCATAACCCCAACGCTGCGGCGTATGGATTCCGGGCCCGCTCGCTTTGCTCGCGTCCCGGAATGACAAGGGTTGGGTGTGACGGCTATAGTGCCTTAAACGCAATGAGGAAGCGCCATGCACGACATGCCGGACAAAAAAGTACTGGTTCAAATGCCTGCGGGGCTCAATCCGGATTTCGTGAAGCTGCATAGCCGTTTCCCAACCTCGGCTTACTTGCGCGCGCGCGCGCCCCATAATGTTCCGCGGTTTTCGTTCGAATACGGCGATACCGGCGCCGGCGCCGATGTCGGCATCGCGCATAATTGGGCGGCGTTCGACGCCATCAAGGTGGTCCCGCGCTACGGCGCGATCACGAGCGTGCCGCCGATCGACGTGGAACTGTTCGGCACCCGCTATGCCGCGCCGATCGGTATCGCGCCGATGGGCGGCCCCTCGCTGGTGTGGCCGGGCGCCGATCTCTTGATGGCGAAAGCCGCGCAGCGCGCGCGCATTCCGTACACGCTCGGCGTTGCCGGCGGCGCAACAATAGAAGACGTTGCGAAAGTCGCGCCCGACGTATTCTGGCTGCAGCTCTATCGTTTCTACCAGAACGATCACGCCATCGGCTTCGACCTGATCAAACGGGCGACCGCCGCGGGGGTCAAAGTGCTGGCGCTGACCATTGACGTGCCGGTGCGCACCACGCGCTCGCGCGAAAGCTATGCGGGGCTGGGGCGCGAATTCCGTCCGACCCCGCGCATGCTCTACGAAATGATGATCCGCCCGCGATGGCTTCTGGCGCTGTTGCGCCACGGCTATCCGCGCTTCGCCACCATCCGGCCCTATGTCGGCAAGCGCGCCAGTACCAACCAAGTCATCGGCTTCGCGCGCGAGAACATGGGCGGCGTGTTTTCCTGGGAGGAAGTCGCGCGCTACCGCGATCGCTGGAAAGGACCGATGCTGGTGAAGGGCATCCTGCATCCGGCCGACGCCGAAAAAGCGGTGTCGCTCGGCATCGAGGGCGTCTGGGTGTCGAACCACGGCGGCCGGCAGATCGAGGCGCTGGCGCCGACGATCGATGTGCTGCCGGCCATTGTCGCGTCGGTGGGGAAGAAGGCGACCATCGTGCTCGACAGCGGCATTCGCAGCGGACAGGACGTGATGCGGGCACTCGCGCTCGGCGCCAATGCTGCCTTTGCCGGCAAGTCGTTTTTGTGGGCGGTCGGCGCGCTCGGCGATGCGGGGCCGGGGCACCTGATCGACCTCTACATCGACGAATTGCGCTCTTCGCTCGGGCAGATCGGCGCCCGCTCGCTAGCCGAGGCGCGCCTGGCGACCATCCGCCACCCGGGGGCCATCGCTTTCTAGCACATGAACTCATAAGCACGCAGCCAAACCCGATGAATTTCAAGTTAGCGGGGTAAATTACGATGTGGAGAGCTACCCCGGCCACCGTTTTTGCGGCGCTGGCCTTGATGAACGCGGCCGTTGCACAGGATTGGCCGACACGGCCGGTGACCATGGTGGTGCCGTATGCGGCCGGTGGGCCGATCGATACCATCGGACGAATTATGGCGGCGCGCCTGAGCGAGGTTCTCGGCCAGCAGGTGATTGTCGAGAACCTCGCTGGCGCAGGCGGAATGACGGGCGCCAACCGTGTTGCGAAGGCCACGCCCGACGGCTACACGGTCTTGCTCGCCAGCTCCTCCGTGCTCGCGGAAAACCAGAGCCTGTACAAGAAACCGCTCTACAATGCTGCGACCGATTTTGCACCCGTTTCCCTGATTGCGGATTCCGCGCGGATTTTAATTACGCGCAAGAACTTCCCGGCCAACACGCTTGCGGAATTCATCGCCTACGCGAAAGCCCACCAGGCGACTATGCAATATGCCTCCGCCGGCGCCGGCTCCGGGCTGCACATCTGCGCCGTGTTGCTGAACATGGCGATGGGCACGAACATCACCCATGTCCCTTATCGTGGCAGCGCGCCTGCCATGCAGGACTTGATCGCCGGTCGCATCGACTTCATGTGCGATCAGATTTCGACGGCGTTTCCTCAGATCAAGGCCGGCGCCGTGAAGGCGATTGCTACGCTCGGGCAAGCTCGGGTACCTGTGCTCGCCGATCTTCCGACCGCGCAGGAGCAGGGCTTGACCAACCTCGACTGCAACTCATGGAGTTCACTGGTGTTCCCAGGAGGGACGCCCGCGGCTGTCGTCCGCCGGCTTGCCGATGACACGAGCGAAGCGTTGAACTCACAGGCCGTCCGCGAACGCTTCGAAAGCGTCGGCGTGACTGTCGTGGCGCCCGAGCGCCGCGGTCCGGACTATCTCGCCAAATACATTCCTAGCGAGATCGCGAGGTGGGCCGTCCCGATCAAAGCGAGCGGAGTATCAGTAGAATGACGGCTGGTCAGCGCGCCCCGCAGTGGTGAGAGGCAACGCAGCTCTGCGCTGTTGGTAGTAGCGATTCAAGCGTATCGCCGCTAAAAGGGGCGGCTTTCCGGGAGCCCCCTCACATGTCGGCTGTCGCCGAACCGATCGCTTACGGCACTATCGACGACGGTCTGGCGCGCCGCAACGCCGTGGTGCTGGCGGTGGCGCAGGCGCTCGCCGGCGGCAATAATACCGTGATCGTGTCGACCGCCAGCATCGTCGGCGCGGTGCTGGCGCCCGACAAGGGACTGGCAACGCTGCCGATCACCGCCATGGTGATTGGCATGTGGTTCGGCACGCTGCCGGTGGGTGCGCTTGCCCGCCGCTTCGGCCGGCGTTTCGCGCTGCAGACCGGATCGGTGTTCGGCGTTCTGTCCGGACTGATTTCCTATTCGGCGGTGATGAACGGCCAGTTCTGGCTGCTGCTTATCGGCACCTTTTGCGGCGGGCTTTATGCCGCCGCGCATAACTCCTATCGTTTCGCCGCCGCCGATACAGCGAGCGAAACGTTCAGGCCGAAAGTCGTGTCGTGGGTTTTGGCCGGCGGCGTATTCGCCGCGGTGATCGGGCCGCAGCTCGTCATCTTCACCAAGGATCTGCTGTCGCCGCATATGTTTGCCGCCAGCTATCTCGGCCAATCGGCCTGCGCGCTGATCGCCGCGATCGTGCTGATCTTCGTGAAGATCCCGCAGCTTCCGGCAATGCGCATCGAAAACCCGCGGCCACTCGTCGCGATCGTGCGCACGCCGCGCTTCATCGTGGCGGTCGCCTGTGGGATGGCGAGTTACGCCATGATGAACATGGTCATGACCTCGGCGCCGCTCGCCATGGTTGGCTGCGGGCACTCGGTGACGGATGCCACGCTCGGCATCCAGTGGCACGTGCTGGCGATGTATGCGCCGAGCTTCTTCACCGGCGGCCTGATCGTGCGCTTCGGGGTCGAGCGCATCACCGGCATCGGCTTGGGGCTGATCGCGTTGACCGCGGTGGTCGGTATCGCCGGCATCTCGGTGGCGCATTTCTGGAGCGCCCTGGTGCTGCTCGGCGTCGGCTGGAATTTGGCGTTCATCGGCGCCACCACCATGGTGACCCAGTGCCACCGGCCGCACGAGCGCAACAAGGTGCAGGCGGTCAACGACTTCCTGATCTTCGGCAGCATGGCGGTGGCGTCGTTCTCGTCCGGCCAACTGCTGGAATATCTCGGCTGGCAGGCGATCAATGAGGTGATCTTCCCGACCATCTTGGTGGCCGGTGCCATGCTGGTCTGGCTGGTGATGCGCAAACGGGCGGCCGCGACGGTTTAATTATGCTTGACTCCAATTGGCCTGACAGGAAAATTATCATAGGATTATAGTCTCTATCCTCCGATCCGCCGAGCGCGCTGTCATGAGGCGTCATGCAAGTGGGATCGGATGCGGCGCACGCGGGCGGGGGATGAACACCCCCCAAGCTCCCGGGCGGCGCCGGAGCTCCGCCCGGGGACACTAGGATCCCCCGCCAGGAGCTGGCTGACGGCGGGCCGTAAGGCTTTGCCCACGGCCCAAAAGGTGCGGTAATCCAAAAGACGCCGCCACCTCAGAGCCGGAGGCAAAGCCGAAACGGCGCGTCAGAAAGCGCGGCCCGGCGCCGTAACGACGCTGCGATGGCCCGTCGAGAGGCGCCACGTACCGGAAACGGTGCGCGACTAAGACCTGAATGACGCGCCGCGTGGCGCGCCATCCCCTCGGCTTTTTGTCGGGGCTCGAAAAAGACCTCGCAATGCGGGGCAGGGACTACGGCGTGCCCGGCGCCCCCAAAATTACGGGCGATTTCGCATGCACGCTTAATCCCTACCTTAAAACGGGAGGGGCAGGCGCGCAGCGCCGGGGGTGGGGTCGCGTTGCGATCTTCACCAGCCCCCACCCGGCTCGCTTCGCTCGCCACCCTTCCCCGCAAGTGGGGGAGAGATAAGAAAGAACCGCGTGTTGCTTTACCGCTTCCTTTTTGGCTATATCCGCGCGCTTTTCCGGTCGGGGTGAAGCGCCCTTCAAGCGGCCATCCTCGACGCTCCTGGCGCCGGGCGGGAGCGTTTCTTCCGCCAGCCATTTCAAAAACGAGGTTGAAGCCACCATGAATACATTGTGGATGATCGTCGGCTGTGGCGTGCTCGCGATCCTCTATGGCATCTGGGCCACCGGCTCGGTGCTGCGCGCCGACGCCGGCAACATAAAGATGCAGGAGATTTCGGAGGCCGTGCGCGAAGGCGCGCAGGCCTATCTCAAGCGCCAATATACCGCCATCGGCCTTGTCGGCGTGGTGATCTTCGTCATCCTCGGCTTTACCCTCGGCTGGCTGGTCGCCATCGGCTTTCTGGTCGGAGCGCTGCTCTCGGGCGCCACCGGCTTCATCGGCATGAACGTGTCGGTGCGCGCCAATGTGCGTGTCGCGCAAGCAGCGACCAAGACGCTGGCCGGCGGGCTCGAGCTCGCCTTCAAGTCGGGCGCCATCACCGGCATGTTGGTGGCAGGCCTGGCGCTGCTCGGCGTCACGCTCTATTTCGGCTTCCTTACCGGCACGCTGCACATGGCGCCGAACGACCGAACCGTGATCGATGCGCTGGTCGCGCTCGGCTTCGGCGCGTCGTTGATCTCGATCTTCGCCCGTCTCGGCGGCGGCATCTTCACCAAGGGCGCCGACGTCGGCGGCGATCTGGTCGGCAAGGTGGAAGCCGGCATTCCGGAAGACGATCCGCGCAATCCCGCGACCATCGCCGACAACGTGGGCGACAATGTCGGCGACTGCGCCGGCATGGCCGCCGACCTGTTCGAGACCTATGCGGTGACCATCGTCGCCACCATGGTGCTGGCCTCGATCTTCTTCGCCGACACGCCTGTGTTGCTCAAGATGATGATGTATCCGCTCGGCATCGGCGGTGTCTGCATCATCACCTCGATCGCCGGCACGTTCTTCGTGCGGCTCGGCAAGAGCGAGTCGATCATGGGCGCGCTCTATAAGGGCTTCATCGCCTCGACGGTGCTTTCGCTCGGCGCCATCTGGTACATCACGTACCGGCTGGTCGGCTTCGGCGCGATCCCGGGCGTCACCTTCACCGGCACATCGCTGTTCATCTGCGCCATCGTCGGCCTGGTGGTGACCGGTTTGATCATCTGGATCACCGAATACTACACCGGCACCAATTTCCGCCCGGTGCAATCGATCGCCTCGGCCTCGGTGACCGGTCACGGGACCAACGTCATCCAAGGCCTGGCGATCTCGATGGAATCAACCGCGCTGCCGGCCATCGTGATCATCGCCGGCATCCTGGTGTCCTTCGGGCAAGCCGGATTGTTCGGCATCGCGGTCGCGGTCACCGCGATGCTGGCGCTCGCCGGCATGGTGGTTGCGCTCGATGCCTTCGGCCCGGTCACCGATAATGCCGGCGGCATTGCCGAGATGGCCGGCCTGCCCAAGGGCGTGCGCAAGTTCACCGACGCGCTCGATGCGGTCGGCAACACCACCAAGGCGATCACCAAGGGCTATGCCATCGGCTCGGCAGGCCTCGGCGCGCTGGTGCTGTTTGCGGCCTATAACCAGGACCTGCTGTTCTTCTCCAAGGACACGGCGGCCCATCCGTACTTCACAAACGTCAAGCTCGACTTCGCGCTGACCAACCCCTACGTCGTGGTCGGTCTGCTGTTCGGCGGCCTGCTGCCTTACCTGTTCGCCTCCATGGGCATGACCGCGGTCGGCCGTGCCGCCGGCGCGATCGTCGAAGAGGTGCGCCGGCAATTCCGCGAGCACCCGGGCATCATGAAGGGCAAGGAGAAGCCCGACTACGGCCGCGCGGTCGACATGCTCACCAAGGCCGCGATCCGTGAAATGATCGTGCCCTCGTTGCTGCCGGTGCTCTCGCCGATCGTCTGCTACTTCGCGATCTTCCTGATCGCGGGCGGCGGCGCGGCCGGCAAGTCGGCCGGCTTCTCGGCGCTCGGCGCCATGCTGCTCGGCGTCATCGTCACCGGCCTGTTCGTCGCCATCTCGATGACCTCGGGCGGCGGCGCCTGGGACAATGCCAAGAAATACATCGAGGACGGCCACTATGGCGGTAAGGGCTCGGAAGCCCACAAGGCGGCGGTGACCGGCGATACGGTCGGCGACCCCTACAAGGACACGGCAGGGCCGGCGGTGAACCCGATGATCAAGATCACCAACATCGTGGCGCTGCTGCTGCTGGCTGTGCTGGCACACTGATGCGCGGATCGCGACCGCGGTTAAAGCAAAACAAAGGGCCCACCTGATGTGGGCCCTTTTTGCTGATCCGCCGCGCCGCAGGGCGGTTGCAACCGGGGTGGCGCGCGACCTCAGAGCTTGGGAACTATGTTCTTGAAAAGGTTGCCGACATAATTGAGCTCCTTGCCGCTGGTCGGCGTCGTCTGCGACAGGAAGTCGAAAATTTTTCCGTCCTTGAGGCCGAAATTAGCCAGCCGCGTGACCCGGCGATCC
This sequence comes from Pseudolabrys sp., assembly GCA_035469145.1. Classification (GTDB taxonomy): domain Bacteria; phylum Pseudomonadota; class Alphaproteobacteria; order Rhizobiales; family Xanthobacteraceae; genus Pseudolabrys. Next base: position 5,453 of record DATISB010000100.1, on the reverse strand, counting down.
TTGTCGAAGTAAACCGCGATCACCCGCTGGTCCTTCACCTCATAGGGCATGAACGCCATCGTGCGCCGCGAGGTTTGCGAAATATAATAAAACGCTTCGCCGCTTACGGTGGCGACGGTGGAGGGTGTGCCGAGCACGATCAGAACCTGCTCCTGGGTAGCGCCGATCGGGATTTGTTCCAGCGTGCCTTCCTGCGCTACATAGCCGCGCTGCAAGGTCTCGGTGAATCTGTCGCAGCCGGCAAGTGCCAGGCCGCAGGCAAGCGCCAGCGCAAGCCGGATCGGCCCGTTGCAATGCTGAGTGGTCTTCGATCTCAAACGCGGCACCGTTATTTCGGTATTGCATCGGCGGGGGCGTTCACGTACCGGGCGGCATCCTCGGTTAGCTCCGAACCAACGCAATCATTTTTTCCCTTTTTCGTCGCGAGCCACGCGGCCCCGACACCATTTCGACCCTGTATGGCATGATCGTGGCGCAGGCGCGATTGCCGTGTTTTTATCGCGACTACGCCGTCGCCGACACGATTAACGGCCGTTTCGACCTGATCGTGCTGCATTTGGCCCTGGTGCTCGATCGCCTGGCGCAGGACCCCGCCTTGCAAACCCTTGGGCAGGGTATTTTCGACCGGTTTTGCCAGGATATGGACCATAATCAACGGGAAATGGGAATTGGCGACCTGAAAGTGCCGAAACAGATGCGGCGCCTGGGCGAGGCCTATTATGGCCGCGCGCAGGCCTATCGGGCCGCATGGGCGGCCAAGAACGATTGCGCGCTGGTGGCGACTTTGGAACGGAATATCTACGGCGGCGAATCGCCATCGGGCTCAGCGGCGGCGCCCCGCCTTGCGGCTTATATGCGAGAGGCGTTACGTGATCTTGGCGCACAGCCGTCCGCCAGCCTCGCCGGCGGCGAGCTGCACTTTCCGGAGCCGAGCAAGATTCCCACGATCACATGTTAAGAGCCTAATTTTAATGAAAAAAACCGGCAATCCTTGGAGCGTGCCGGTGGCCGTGGAAGATATCCCGGACACCGGCCTGCATATCGCGATCGACGCCCCGGCCGCCACCCGCGCCGAGCTGGCCGAACTCGTGGCTTTGCGTGAGTTGCCGCAGCTCTCGGCCGTTTTCGACCTGACCCGCCAGGGCGACGGGGTCCACGTCGCCGGCCAAGTAAGCGCCCGCGTCGGCCAGACCTGCGTGGTGACCTTAGAGCCGATCGAAAGCGACATCCAGGAGGCGGTCGACCTCACTTTCGCGCCCGCGCCAGCGGGCGGGGCGTCCGCTGAGCCCAAAAGCGCCCGCAAGCGGACAAGCGGCGGCGATGAACCACCGGAACCGCTGGTCGGCGGCACGTTGGATCTGGGCGCACTGGCGACCGAATTCCTGATCCTGGGTATCGACCTCTATCCGCGTAAGGCGGGCGCCCAATTCGCACCGCCCAAGGTCGAAGATGCCGGCGAACACCCCTTTGCCGCGCTGGCATCGCTGAAAAAAAACCTCGGTGGCAGCCAATCGTGAGCGGGAGGCAAGTCATGGAACTGCGCCAAAACCGTTTTGTTTGCCGCGACCGAGCGGTTATGGTCGCCCCCGTGCGTCAAACCCCTTTGACTGAGTTACCGGCGCCCATGCCAGCGTCGCCAAAGTCGATCCATGCCTGACAAGGCTCGCATCGCGCTTGACGCAATGGGCGGCGACCATGGTGCCTCGGTGGTCTTGCCGAGCGCCGATATTTCGCTGACCCACCATCCCGATATCGAGTTCCTGCTCTACGGCGACCGCGCCGTGGTGCAGCCCTTGCTCGACCGTCTGCCTCGGCTCAAGGCCAAGTCGAGACTGGTGCATACCGAAGTGTCGATCCGCATGGACGACAAGCCGAGCCAGGCGCTGCGCTTTGGGCGGCACAAATCCTCGATGTGGCTGGCGATCGACGCGGTGAAGAAGGGCGAGGCCGATGTCGTCGTCTCGGCCGGCAATACCGGTGCCTTGATGGCTATGGCGCGTTTCAATCTCAAGATGCTCGAGGGCATCGAGCGGCCGGCGCTGGCCGGGCTTTGGCCGACTCTGAAGGGCGAGTCGGTGGTGCTCGACGTCGGGGCCTCGATCGGCGCCGACGAGAACCATCTTGTCAACCTCGCCGCCATGGGCAGCGCCATGGCGCGCGTGATGTTCGACATCGAGCGGCCGACCGTGGGCCTGCTCAATATCGGGGTCGAGGAGGTCAAAGGCCTCGAACAGGTGCGCGAGGCCGGCCGCCTGCTGCGCGAGGGCCATTTCCCACATTTCGATTATGTCGGCTTCGTCGAAGGTGACGACATCGGCAAGGGCACGGTCGATGTGGTGGTGACCGAAGGCTTTGCCGGAAATATCGCGCTGAAAACCGCGGAAGGCACCGCCCGCCAGTTCGCGCAATATCTCAAAGCCGCCATGAACCGGACCTGGTCGGCTCGGCTCGGCTACTTGCTGTCACGCCAGGCCTTCCGCACGCTGCGCGACAAGATGGACCCGCGCAAATCTAATGGCGGGGTATTCCTCGGCCTCAAGGGCATCGTGATTAAGAGCCATGGCGGCGCCGATGCCGAAGGCTTCGCCGCAGCCATCGACATGGGCTATGACATGTTCCGCTACGAATTGCTCGCCAAGATCGGCGAGTCGATGGCGCGCGACCTGCAATCAAGCGCGACCGCACGCGTGGCGAGCGGAGCAATCTCGTGACTTTACTGCGTTCGGTGGTGCTCGGTTGCGGCAGCTATCTGCCCGCGCGCATCCTCAGCAACGATGAGCTGGCAAAGTCGGTGGAAACCACCGACGAATGGATCGTTCAGCGCACCGGCATCCGCGAACGCCATATCGCGGCCGCCGGCGAGCTGACCTCCGACCTCGCGCTCCATGCCGCGCGCGCGGCGCTCGTCAATGCTCATGTCGAGGCGAGCTCGATCGACCTGATCGTGCTCGCCACCTCGACGCCGGACCAGACTTTTCCCGCCACCGCGGTGTCGGTGCAGGCCGGCCTTGGCATCACCCATGGCGCCGCCTTCGATCTACAGGCGGTCTGTTCGGGCTTCGTCTATGCGCTGTCGGTCGTCGACGCGATGCTCAAAAGCGGCGGCTTCAAACGCGCGCTGGTGATCGGGGCGGAGACCTTCTCGCGCATCCTGGATTGGAACGACCGCACCACCTGCGTGCTGTTCGGCGACGGCGCCGGCGCCGTGGTGCTGGAGGCGCAGCCGCAACCCGGCACCCCAGCCGACCGCGGCATTTTGACCACCCACCTGCGCTCGGACGGCCGCTTCAAGAGCAAGCTCTATGTGGACGGCGGACCGTCCTCGACCCAGACCGTCGGCCACCTGCGCATGGAAGGCCGCGAGGTGTTCAAGCATGCGATCGCGATGATCACCGACGTGATCGACGACGCCTTCAAGACCACCGGCACCAGCGCGGCCGATATCGACTGGTTCGTGCCGCACCAGGCCAACAAGCGGATCATCGACGGCTCGGCCCATAAGCTCGGCATCAAGCCGGACAAAGTGGTGATCACCGTGGACCGCCATGGCAACACCTCGGCGGCCTCGATCCCGTTGGCGTTGGCCGATGCGGTTGCCGACCGGCGCATCAAGCGCGGCAATCTCATCCTGCTGGAGGCGATGGGCGGCGGCTTTACCTGGGGCTCGGCGCTGCTGCGCTGGTGAGCGGGCGGGCGGGGTATATTTTCGGCGGGCCAGGTCGGCCGGCCGGGTTGCCGGCCGTGAAGATTGCTCGCAGGCCATGGCCGGGAGGCGGGCCTAAGAGCCAGTCGGATACCCCTTCATAATTTGAATCACCCCGTTGACCCCAGGGGATGATGCTAATATCTTCGATAATTCAGCAGGATATCTTCGCCAGGGGCAGGGCGGGCGATGACCGGTAAAACAGTGACGCGGGCGGACCTCTGCGAAGCGGTCTACCAAAAAGTAGGCCTTTCACGGACGGAATCCGCGGCACTCGTGGAGTTGGTGCTCAAGGAGATCACCGACTTCCTGGAGCGTGGCGAAACGGTGAAGCTTTCCTCGTTCGGTTCATTCGTGGTGCGCAAGAAGGGCCAGCGCATCGGGCGCAATCCCAAGACCGGCAAGGAAGTGCCGATCTCGCCGCGCCGGGTGATGGTGTTCAAGCCGTCGGCGATTCTCAAGCATCGCATCAACGGCCGCGCCGAATAGGCCGGGCACTCGTCGAGTTCGTTCCAGTATTGCGTTCAACTCAGCATCGAGAGGGGCCGCTTTGGATCACAAGGCGCCAGGCGCATTTCGCAGCATCAGTGAAGTGGCGGACGAACTCGATCTGCCGCAGCACGTGCTGCGATTCTGGGAAAGCCGTTTCCGTGACATCAAGCCGATGAAGCGCGCCGGCGGACGGCGTTATTATCGTACCGACGACGTCAATCTTCTGCGCGGTATTCGTCATCTCTTGTATGGCGAGGGCTACACCATCCGCGGTGTGCAGCGCATCTTGCGCGAGCAGGGCGGGAAATTCGTGCAGATAGTTTGGCAGGAAGGCGCGCCGCAGCCGCCGCACGGCGCCAGCGAGGACGAGGATTTTGCCGAAGAAGCCGTATCGGCGGAGGCCGAGATCGTTGAAGAGGATCGCGGCCTGCGCAGCCGGCTGTCCTCGCTGATCGGCCGCGACCTTGGCGATCGCCAAGACGACATCGAAGCGCGCCGCGAGCCGCCGCTCAAGAGCGCACCGGTGCCACGCATCGGGCCCACCGATCGCGCGATCCATGGTGCCGATATTGGCGCGGCGGAGCGCGAGCCGCCGATCGCGATGCCGGAACCCGTCCCGGCGCCAGTTCGCGCCGCGCCCGATTCGGGTGGACGGCTGGCGCGCGAGGACCTGCACAAGTTGCACGCCGTGCTGAATGAGCTTGCCGAATGCCGCAAGCTCATCGAAATCGCGGTGTCACGCGCCGAATAAGCCGTCGCCGGTCCTGCTGCACACCCCGTAAAAATTGAACCAAAATTAAGATTGAACCAAACCCGCATAGCGCCACACCAAACCCTGTGTAGAATACCCGTGTGACCTGACCGGGCTTTTTAGACCATTCGCAGGGGTGCTTTGAGTTTTGCGAAGGCCATCTCGATGAAGTTGAGGTCGGGCGAGTACTGCGGCAGACAGCGCAACTGCGCCCCGGCGGCCCCGATAATGCGTTGGACTTCATCATTCGTGTGGCGGGCAGATTATCTATCACCACGATGTCACCTGGCTTCTGAGTTGGGACCAAGCATCGCTCCTGATAGATGCGGAAAATCTCGCCGGTCATCGGTTCGTCGATGACGAAGGGGCGGTGATGGCGTCGTGGTGCAGGGCAGCAACAAAGTTGGTGATCTTCCAGTGATCGTGCGGCACTTTACCGATCAGACGTTGGCCGCAACGACAGCGACCACGCAACCGCGCCATGTTGGTTGCCAGGGAATCCCCACG
>DATISB010000099.1:0-24446 GCA_035469145.1 Pseudolabrys sp. | reverse complement strand
TGCCGATGTGATGAACAAAATCACGCCAGCCGATATTTCCGATCCGCAGGAGTTGATTGCGCGCGCTAAAGAACTGAGCGATGAACTTGGAACTCCGATCACGCCGGGCTTCGAGGCCCTGGTGTTCAAGGCCTCGCGCGGGATCGAGGACATCTACGAACTGACCTATATCCGCAAGGATGGCAGCCGGCTTCCGGCGGTGGTGTCGGTGACGGCGCTGCGCGACGCGCAGGACGTCATCATCGGCTATCTGTTGATCGGCACCGACAACACCGCGCGCAAGCAGGCGGAAGAGGCGCTGCTCAAGGCCGGCGCCCTGCAGCGCGCGATTTTCAATAGCGCCAATTTCTCGAGCATCGCCACCGACGCCAAGGGTGTCATTCAGATCTTCAACGTCGGCGCCGAGCGTATGCTGGGCTACGCCGCCGCCGACGTGATGAACAAGATTACGCCGGCCGATATTTCCGATCCGCAGGAGTTGATCGCGCGCGCCAAGGAGCTGAGCGCCGAACTTGCAACGCCAATCACGCCGGGTTTCGAGGCCCTGGTGTTCAAGGCCTCGCGCGGGATCGAGGACATCTACGAGCTGACCTACATCCGCAAGGATGGCAGCCGGTTTCCGGCGGTGGTGTCCGTCACCGCGCTACGCGACGCGCAGAACGCCATCATCGGCTACCTGTTGATCGGCACCGACAACACCGCGCGCAAGCTGGTCGAAGCCGAGCAAAAAAAGCTCGATCAGCGCCTGCGCGATCAGCAATTCTACACCCGCTCGCTGATCGAATCCAACATCGACGCGCTGATGACCACCGACCACGCCGGCATCATCACTGACGTCAACAAGCAGATGGAGGCACTTACCGACTGCACGCGCGACGAACTGATCGGCGCACCGTCCAAGAACTACTTCACCGATCCGGAGCGGGCCGAAGCGGCGATCAAGCTTGTGCTGCGCGAAAAGAAGGTCACCGACTACGAGCTGACGGCGTGCACCCGCAACGGCAAGCAAACCGAGGTGTCCTACAACGCGACAACCTTTTACGACCGCGACCGCACGCTACAGGGAGTCCTCGCCGTGGCGCGCGACGTCACCGAGCGCAAGCAGCGCGAGCGCGACGCGCTCAGCTTGACCAACGAAATCTCGCACCGGATCAAGAATAACTTGCAGGTCATCGTCGGCTTGATCGCCTACGAAGCCAAATGGACGGCGGCGCCATGCGTGCAAGGCTATAAAACCATGCAGGCGCGCATCGGTGCCATTGCCCAGCTTTATGACCTGATATCCCAAACCAGCCGCGGCCAGACGGTCGCCGTGGACGCGTATTTGCGGGAAATCGCTAAGACCATGTCAGCGAGCCTGCTGGGAAACACGTCGGGTATCGAAATCGAAGTTGAGGCCGAGCCGTTGGAAATCGACCCCAATCGTGCCGTCCCCTTCGGCCTTCTGGTCAATGAGCTTACGACCAACGCCATCAAGCATGCCTTTCCGCATGGCAGCGGACATATCAGGCTGTGCGTGGAACAGATCGGCGATCAAATTGAGCTGGTTGTTTCCGACGACGGCGTGGGGATGAGGAAAAAGGATTTAGTGAAGAGTCCAGAGAAACGCGGTTCCGATTACGTGGCGATCTTCGTGCGCCAGCTTGGCGGCACCATCGTGCCGTCGAAACAGGAACCAACCGGAACAACCGTCAGAATACGGCTTCCCTTGCTTCTGGTCCCATCGGGGGGCGCCGAGCCCCTGGCGGCGTAACGCGCCTGGCACGCTGCAATGAATAAATGATCGCGCACGGGGGGCTACTCACTCACCCCACGCCCGGAACGCTTCCTCGAAGGCGCGCACGCCGGGCGTGCCCTTCTCCATCGCCAGGATAGCGCGCTTGCCGCTGGTATAGACGACCGGGATGTCGAACCAATCGCGCTCTTTCAAGAGTTGGATATTGCGCGCCACGTCGACATCGACGGCCGAGAGGCCTATCAGGAAATAGCCGTTGGTCACTTTCACCGCCAGCCCAGCGAGCGGCACGCCGCGTGCCTGCTCGTCTTGCTTCATCAACACACCCGGCATATTGGCAATGCCGCCTTCGGGAAAATCCGCGGGTAGCGTGAATATGATCTCAATGGTGTGGCTCGCCGGCAACGCCTTGTCGGTGTTGCGGCGGAGCGACCAGGTCATGCGCATGTGCCGTTCGGGGATTTCCAGATCGGCGCGGATCGCCAACTCGGGCGCGAGCCCCGGTCCCGGCGACACGGTTTCGGTACGCCAGAGCGCCGAGCCGACATAGCGTTTGCCCTTCGGATCGCTCGAATCCTCGTCGTAAAGCACGACCTTTTGGGCGATGGAGGCAGCCGGCGCATTGGCGGCGGATGACGTCCCGTCGGCCGCACCGACGCGGTCGGGGATCTTCGGCCGGCTGGTGGGCTCGGCCGCTTCGCGCGGCTTCGACGCCGGGGCGCTGCGAAAGCTCGCCACCATCGCCATGATCGCGTGGCGCTGCCAGTAGGCCCCGCCGGCCAGGCCGACCAGCACCAACAGCAGCAGGATGAACCTGATCACGCGGCCAGAAGAGCGCACCGGCCGCACATAGACCTCGTCGTCTTCCGCATAGCGTGACGGCGGCGTCGCCTGCTCGTCCGCAATCGGCGCTTCATGCAGATGTTGCAGCTCCGGCGCAGGCGGCGGCTCGAAGTAATGCTCAGCTGTCGGCGGCCCGTGATTGCCGCTCTGTGGCGTATGATCGCCGGGCATCGCCTCGTAGAACTCGTGCGCCGCACGATTAGCCTGCGCCGCCGCGTCCCCCAGGCCTTCGGCATCGGCCACCGTGTCACGGAAGCCGCGCAGGCCCTGGTCCGAGATGGATGGCGGCTGCTCGGGCGCTTCCGGGCGCGTGCGCTTGACCGCATCCGCCTCGACCTTGCGGATCGCCTCCTCCAGCGCCAGCCGCTCGCGCGTGATGTCGGATTCCTCGAGCGCCGGCTCGACGCTGCGCAACTGGTTGACCAATGCGCTGCGCGCGCGCGCGTACAGCGCACGGCGGATTTCGCCCGTGTTCTTGTCGAGGCCGTTAACGGCGCGTGCGATCAGCGGATGATAATCAGCCATTGGATGTCATTTTATTTCCTAAGCATGATCTTTTCCGAAAACCGGTGCCCACTTTTCGGGATCATGCTCTTGAATTCCTACTTCTTGTCTTTTTTCCGTAATCATGTCTCGAACGGGTTCTTCATCAGGATCGTGTCCTCGCGCTCCGGGCTGGTCGAGAGCAGCGCCACCGGGCATCCGACCAGTTCTTCGATTCGGCGCACATATTTTATCGCCTGCGCCGGCAACTGCGCCCACGAGCGCGCGCGCGCCGTCGGCTCCTTCCAGCCCGCGATGGTCTCGTAGACCGGCTCCACCCGCGCCTGCGCGCGTTCGCCGGCAGGAAGATAGTCGATTTCGCGGCCGCCGAGGCGGTAGCGCACGCAGACCTTGATCTCGTCGAAGCCGTCGAGAATGTCGAGCTTGGTGAGCGCAAGGCCGTCGATGCCGCAGGTTAGCACGGTTTGGCGCACCAGCACGGCATCGAACCAGCCGCAGCGGCGCGCGCGGCCGGTGACGGTGCCGAATTCGCGACCGCGCTCGCCGAGCATTTTGCCGACGTCATTGCCCATTTGATCGGTCGGGAATGGCCCCTCGCCCACCCGCGTGGTGTAGGCCTTGCAGATGCCGAGCACGTAATCGATCGCGTTCGGCCCGAGCCCGGACCCGGTCGCCGCCTGCGCTGCCACCGTATTGGACGACGTCACGTAAGGATAGGTGCCATGATCGATGTCGAGCAGCGCGCCCTGCGCGCCTTCGAACAAAATGCGCTTGCCCTCGCGCCGCTTGGCATCGAGCAGCAACCAGACCGAATCCATGAACGGCAGCACCTGCGGCGCGATCGCCGCGAGATACTCATAGATCGCCGCGCCATCGAGCTCGTCGAGGCCGAGGCCGCGGCGCAGCGCGTTGTGATGTGCGAGCAGCCGTTCAATCTTGGGCGCCAGCGCCGGCAGATCGGCCAGATCCATGAAGCGGATGGCGCGCCGGCCGACTTTGTCCTCATAAGCGGGTCCAATACCGCGCTTGGTGGTTCCGATGCGGGTCGTCGAATTGTCGGCCTCGCGCACCGCTTCCAGCTCGCGATGCAGCGGCAGGATCAAGGGCGCGTTCTCGGCGATGCGCAGATTGTCCGGGGTCACCGCAACGCCCTGTTTTCTGAGCAGAGCGATTTCATCGATCAGCGCCTTCGGATCGACCACCACGCCGTTGCCGATGATGGAGAGTTTGCCCCCGCGCACCACGCCGGACGGCAGCAGCGACAATTTGTAGGTGACGCCATCGATCACCAAAGTGTGGCCGGCATTATGACCGCCCTGGAAGCGAACGACGATATCGGCCTGCTCGGACAGCCAGTCGACGATCTTGCCCTTGCCCTCATCGCCCCACTGGGATCCGACTACCACCACATTCGCCATCGGACTTGCATCCCTGCGCCAGCGCCTTGGACTCTGGCGCCGGACTGTGCCGGCCAGGTCCACCTTCGGATAAAGGAACAACCCGGCTGAGGCAAGGCGCAGAACGTCACCCGGATGGCTCCGGGCGGTATCAATTATGTTATTGATATTACGTCTGTATTTCTAGAAATGCAGCGGCTTGGCCTGCTGCACCTGGGGCAGCGCGCGCACCTTGGCGAGCACGTCATCGGGCAGTTCGCCATCGATTTCGATCAGCGCAACGGCGTTGCCGCCGGGCGCCTCGCGTCCGACATGGAATGTGGCGATGTTGATGCCGGCCTCGCCCAGGGTGGACGAGAAGCGGCCGATGAAGCCCGGCTTGTCGAGATTGGTGATGTAGATCATCGAGGGGCCGAACTCGGCGTCCATGCGGATGCCCTTGATGTTGACGAGGCGCGGGCGGCCATCGGCGAACACGGTGCCCGACACCGACCGCGTTTGCCGCGCGGTCTCCACCGTGACAGTGATCAGGCTATCGTAGTCGCCGGCGGCCTCGCGGGTCGTTTCCTCCACCGCCATGCCGCGCTCGCGCGCCACCACCGGCGCCGACACCACGTTGACGTCGCCGAGCATCGGCCGCAGCAGCCCGGACAATACCGCCGAGGTGAGCGCCTTGATCTTCATCTGCGCCACCGCGCCCTCATAGGTGATGTGCACCTCCTTGATCGGGTTTTCTGTGAGCTGGCCGGCGAAAGAGCCGAGCTTCTCGGCGAGCACGATGAACGGCCGCAGCTTCGGCGCCTCTTCGGCGCTGATCGAGGGGAAATTGACCGCATTGGAGATCGCGCCGCGCAGCAGATAGTCGGACATTTGCTCGGCGACCTGCAGCGCGACATTTTCTTGTGCCTCGCTGGTGGCGGCGCCGAGATGCGGCGTGCACACCACGTTGGGCAGGCTGAACAACGGACTCGCGGTCGCCGGCTCCTCGACGAACACGTCGAATGCCGCGCCCGCCACCTGCCCCGATTTGAGCGCCTCGGCCAGCGCCGCTTCGTCTACCAGGCCGCCGCGCGCGCAATTGACGATGCGCACGCCCTTTTTCAGCTTCTTGATGGCCGCGGCATCGATGATGTTCTTGGTCTTTTCGGTGAGCGGGGTGTGCAGCGTGATGAAATCGGCCCGCTTGAACAGCGCGTCGAGCTCGACCTTCTCGACGCCGATATCGCGCGCGCGCTCCTCCGACAGGAATGGATCGTAGGCGATCACCTTCATTTTTAGGCCGATGGCGCGGTCGGCCACGATCGAACCGATATTGCCGCAGCCGATGATGCCGAGCGTCTTGCTGAAAATCTCCACGCCCATGAATTTGTTCTTTTCCCATTTGCCGGCGCGTGTCGACGTGTCGGCTTCCGGAATCTGGCGGGCCAGCGCCAGCATTAGCGAGATCGCGTGCTCGGCGGTGGTGATCGAATTGCCGAACGGTGTATTCATCACGATGATACCGCGCGCGGTCGCCGCTGGAATGTCGACATTGTCGACGCCGATGCCGGCGCGGCCGATCACCTTCAGGTTCTTGGCCTTTTCGAGGATCTTGGCCGACACCTTGGTGGCCGAGCGGATGGCGAGGCCGTCGAAACCGCCGATCAGTTCGGCGAGTTTCTCCTTGTCCTTGCCGAGAGCGGGCTGGAAATCGACCTCAATGCCGCGATCCTTGAAGATCTGCACGGCGGCGGGCGAGAGCGCATCGGAGATGAGAACTTTGGGCATGGCGATTGCTGCTTTTTTGAATGGGGTTGCTGGTCGTCATCTCCCCCCGCGCGCGGGGAAAGGAAATCGTCGCGTTACGCCGCTTTCGGCAGCGCGGCTTTGGCCTCAGAGAAGGCCCAATCGAGCCAGGGCGTGAGCGCCTGCAAGTCGCTTGTCTCCGCCGTCGCCCCGCACCAGATGCGCAGGCCCGGCGGCGCGTCGCGGTAATAGGCAATGTCGTAGGCGACGCCTTCCTTCTCCAGTAGACCGGCCAGCGTTTTGGCGAACGCCGCCTGATCGTCGGCTGACAGCCGCGTCACCGCCGGATCGACCACCTTCAGGCAGACCGAAGTGTTCGAGCGTTCGTTCGTTTTATTGGCTAGATGAGCGACCCAGGGCGTGACCGCCACCCAGTCGGCCAGCACCTTGGCGTTGGCGTCCGAGCGCGCGATGGTGGCGGAAAGCCCACCGACCGATTTCGCCCATTGCAGCGTGTCGAGATAATCCTCGACGCAGAGCATCGACGGCGTATTGATAGTCTCGCCGGCGAAAATGCCCTCGTTGATCTTGCCGCCCTTGGTAAGCCGGAAAATCTTCGGCAGCGGCCAGGCCGGCTTGTGGCTCCTGAGCCGCGCCACCGCGCGCGGAGATAGAATGAGCATGCCGTGCGCGCCTTCGCCGCCGAGCGCCTTCTGCCAAGAGAAGGTGACGACATCGAGCTTGGGCCAGTCGAGCCTTTGCGCGAACGCCGCCGAGGTGGCGTCGCAAATGGTCAGGCCTTCGCGTTTGGCGGCGATCCAGTCGCCGTTCGGCACGCGCACGCCGGAGGTGGTGCCGTTCCAGGTGAATACCACGTCGGTGGTGAAATCGATCTTGCTCAGATAGGGCAAGTCGCCATAGGGCGCTTTTAAGACCGTGACGTCCTTGAGCTTGAGCTCCTTGGTGACATCGCTGACCCAACCTTCGCCGAAGGATTCCCAGGCCAGCATCGTGACGGGCCGCGCGCCCAAGAGCGACCACAGCGCCATCTCGACCGCGCCGGTATCGGAGGCCGGCACGATGCCGATGCGATAATCGGCGGGAACTTCCAGCACGTCGCGGGTGAGGTCGATGGCGCGTTTGAGCTTCGCCTTGCCGATCTTGGATCGGTGCGAGCGTCCAAGAACCGCGTCGGTGAGGGCTTGCAGGCTCCAGCCGGGGTGCTTGGCGCAGGGGCCGGACGAGAAGTGCGGGATGGCCGGCCGCACGCCGGGCTTAGTCGCTGACATGTCTCTATCCTTCCAGATAGGTGCCCCTCGTTGGGGAGGGGTGTCCCACTGGTGGGGATAGGCGAGTTGGCGCCTGCGGTCAATATCTCGCAACGCCGATTAATGTGTGTATTCATAAATTGAGGCAGGTGAGCAACGGTCAGCCAATGGTCACTGCGCCTTTTTCGATAATCGTGTCCCACTCGGCTACTGCCGGCGCGTCCCCCATCGCGTCTACATGAATCTTTGCAGCGCACCAAACCTATAAGCTGCCTGCAGGAAAACACCGTAGCGGTCAGTCTTGGCCGGCAGCGTCTGACAAGGACAGGGCGTGCCGCCAAATTCGCTAATTGCATCCTTCGTAGTCCACATGGCCCAACACCGCCCGCCGACGCCTACGGAGAACTGGTCGGTGATCAAGTAGGAGAGAAAACCTTCGAGTTGCACCCCTCTTCCCGTGCCGGATTCTGGCGATATTAAAGATCTCAATACGTGATCGTCGGTTCCGTTGAATGACACGTATGGCAGATAGGCAACCTCCGCCCCTAGCTTGAACCGATCAGCGATAATGACTTCGCCGTTGACGCCGATGCGGGATGATTTCCATATATCATCTTCCGTGATGACGAGAACCGAGCTGGAAATTGCGGGCATGCAATCAGATAACGGGTTGGCGTTCTGCGTACAGCCGTATGCGCTCTTTTTCTCCTTAAAATAATTGTAACCCACGAACGCGCCCAGTTTGTAACCAACTCCGCGGAAAAAATCATACCCAATGTCCAAGGTGGCGTCCTCGTACAGGCGGCGCAATGCTCGCCTGAAAGCTGCGACGATTTTTTGCCGCCGCCATCTTCAACGGCAAATGCGAAAATTGATTGTCCGTCGTGCAACAGCGGTTTGCGCAGGCCTGGACTTACAGCGGTCAAGCCGCGACTTATGCGGCAACCTGGGTCAGCGCCTCGACCACGTCGTCGACGACCGACTCGACCAGAATCTTGTCGTCGCCTTCGCCCATCACCCGGATCACCGGCTCGGTGCCGGACGGGCGCACGATCAGGCGGCCGCCGCGGCCGAGCTTTTTCTCGGCGCTGGCGATGACCGAGCGCACCTGCGCATTCTCCAGCGGCTTGCCCTTCTGGTAGCGGACGTTCTTGAGCACCTGCGGCAGCGGCTCGAAGCGGTGGCACAGCTCCGACACCGGCTTGTTGCTGCGCTTGACCACGGCGAGCACCTGCAAGGCGGCGACGAAACCGTCGCCGGTGGTGGTGTAGTCGGAGAGAATAATGTGGCCGGACGGCTCGCCGCCGACATTGTAGCCGTGCGCGCGCATGTGCTCGAGCACATAACGGTCGCCGACCGGCGTACGCACCAGTTCAATGCCGAGACCGCCAAGATGGCGCTCGAGCCCGAGATTGGACATCACGGTGGCTACCACGCCCGGGCGCTGCAGCCGGCCGTCCTCTTTCCAGCCCTCGGCGATCACTGCGAGCAACTGGTCGCCGTCCACCACATGGCCGCGCTCGTCCACAATCATGACGCGGTCGGCGTCGCCGTCGAGCGCGATGCCGATATCGGCGCGCATCTCGCGCACCTTGCGAGTGATGGCGCCGAGATCGGTGGAGCCGCAGTCCTTGTTGATATTCATGCCGTCGGGCTCGACGCCGATCGAGATCACGTCGGCGCCCAGTTCCCACAGCGCGCCCGGCGCCACTTTGTAGGCGGCGCCATTGGCGCAATCGATCACCACGCGCAGGCCGGACAGGTCGATCGCGCGCGGCAAAGTGAGCTTGGCGAATTCGATATAGCGGTCCTGCACGCCGTCGATGCGCTTGGCACGGCCGAGATCATTGCTCTGGGCGAGACGTTTGCTCAGATCCGAATCGAGCAGCGCTTCTATCTCGCTTTCGACCCGGTCGCTGAGCTTGTAGCCGTCGGGCCCGAACAGTTTGATGCCGTTATCGGCATACGGGTTATGCGAGGCGGATATCATCACGCCGAGATCGGCGCGCATCGAGCGCGCCAGCATACCGACCGCCGGCGTCGGAATCGGACCCGTCAGCAGTACGTCCATGCCGACCGAAGTGAAGCCGGCGACCAGCGCGGTCTCGATCATGTAGCCGGAGAGGCGAGTGTCCTTGCCAATCAAGACGCGATGGCGGTGCTCGCCGTTCTTGAAGATCAGCCCGGCGGCCTGACCGACCTTGAGCGCCAATTCGGGGGTAATGACCCGGTTGGCCCGGCCACGAATGCCGTCGGTGCCGAAATAACGACGAATCATGCAACGCCCCTTGACGCCTATTTTACGGCCTTGAGCCCGTAACGGCCGGTTTATTGGCTGGCGGCGACGCCTGTCCCGCGAGGCCACATAATAGGGCCAACGCGGTGAATTTGCTTCAAAAATTATGAGTAATCGTTACCGCAGGCCATTAACATTCGTCCGCTTCGCCCCCTTATCAGAGGAAAATGCCGCCTGAACCGCCGGTTTCGCCGTCCGCGCCGCTGTGCTACCCGGTTGTTCGACTGGCGAACGCACCGGGCCCTCCCATGAAGCACATCACCTGCATCGATGACCTGCGCCAACTCGCCCGCCGGCGGGTTCCCCGCGCCTTTTTCGATTACGCCGACAGCGGCTCCTATAACGAGGAAACGCTGCGCGCGAACCGCACCGACCTCGAAGGCATCAAGCTGCGCCAGCGCGTGCTGGTGGACGTCTCGATGCGCAGCCTCGCTACCACCATCGTCGGGCAGAAGGTGTTGGCGCCGTTCGCGCTGGCGCCGATCGGCTTGTGCGGCATGCAGCACGGCAATGGCGAGATCCTCAGCGCGCAGGCCGCCAACGAGGCCGGCATTCCGTTCACACTCTCGACCATGTCGATCGGCTCGATCGAAGACGTGGCGGAGGCGACCGGCAAACCGTTCTGGTTCCAGCTCTACGTGATCAAGGACCGCGGCTTCTCCAAGGATATTTTATCGCGCGCGGTGGCGGCGAAGTGCAGCGCGCTGGTGCTCACCGTGGATTTGCAGGTGCTTGGCCAGCGCCACCGTGACATCAAGAACGGCATGACCGTGCCGCCGGAAATCCGCCTCAAGAACATCATCGACGTGGCGACCAAACCGGCCTGGGCGTGGAGTATTCTCAACGGCAAGCGCAAGACCTTCGGCAATCTCGCCGGCCACGTGCAGGGCATGGAAAACGTCAACCAGCTCGCCAAGTGGGTCGGCGAGCAGTTCGATCCGGCGCTTTCCTGGAAGGACGTCGAGTGGATCAAGAAGATCTGGCCCGGTAAGCTGATCTTGAAGGGCATTCTCGACGCAGATGATGCCAAGACCGCGGTGAAGCTCGGCGCCGACGCCATCGTAGTGTCGAACCACGGCGGCCGCCAACTCGACGGCGCGCCATCCTCGATCTCGGCACTGCCGGCGATCGCTGACGCGGTGGGCGCCGACACTGAGGTGCTGTTCGACGGTGGCATCCGCACCGGCGCCGATATTATGCGCGCGCTGGCGCTGGGCGCGCGCGCCTGCCTGATCGGCCGCGCCTATATCTATGGACTGGGCGCCGGCGGCAAAGCTGGCGTGGCCAAGGCGATCGACATCCTCGAGAAGGAACTCAGCGTCACCATGGCGCTCACCGGCACCAACAACATCAAGGACATCGGCGGCCACGTGCTGGTCGGCGGCAAGACAAAGAAGCAAGCAGCGAAAGCCAAGCGACGGTAATTATCGGCGGGCTTGCTGCATGATCAGCGCTGGATCATCAATCGATGAGGTGATGCCATGAGTATCATGTATCACAACGGCAACCGCCAGCTGCAGGACCTTTTCGACAGCCGGCGTATCTCCGATCGGCTGGAAGAAAAGCTCACGCGCACGGCGTTCAGCGCCGACGACAAGGCCTTCATCGAGAGCGCGGCCTATTTCTTTCTCGCCACCGCCGACGCCGAGGGCCGCCCCGATTGCTCGTTCAAGGGCGGCATGTCGGGTTTCGTGCGCGTGACCGGGCCGTCCGAACTGGCGTTCCCCGACTATGACGGCAACGGCATGTTCAAGAACCTGGGCAACATCATTGTGAACCCGAATGTCGGCCTGTTGTTCATCGCCCTGCATGACAAGCCCAAGCGCCTGCGCGTCAATGGCCAAGCGCGCGTGAGCGACGCCGATCCGCTGCTCAAGGAGACCGTCGGCGCGCAACTGATCGTGCGGGTCTCGGCACGCGCCATTTTCCCCAATTGCCCGCGCTATATCCCTAACATGCAGATGACCGGGCCGTCGATCTATACCCCGCAGCTGAAATGCGAGGCGCTGGAGCCGGTCTGGAAGACCTTCGACAGCTTCAAGGACGTTGTGCATCCGCGCGCACCGACCTGGAAAGGCTAGTCATGCGCAGCGGGCCGGCTTAACTTTTCTAACGACGCGCTTTGGTGTAAATTCAACTCGTCATGCAAACCGCCACGCACGCTTTGACGCAGCAGTTCCTCACCTGGGTGGCGGAGGCCCCGCGCAGCTATGCCGACGCGGAAGCCTGGCGCCGCAGCTGTCCGCACCTTTCCATTTGGGAAGACGCGATCTCGGACGGTCTGGTCCGCTTTCAGAACGGCAGCAGCATGCAGCAGTCGCTGCTCGTACTCACCGCGCGCGGGCGGGCGCTGCTCGATCGGCGCTAATGGTTACATCGGCGGCGCGACATCGCGCCCAACATTGATGCGTCCCGTCGTCAGCGATCCATCAGCCTGTTTGGTCGCCGCGGGAATATAGATTTTGGCGCCGGGCTTGAGTTCATCCTTGCTGCCGGGCACGTAGGTCACGATCACCGTCTCGGGCGTTACGTCGATTTTCTTTTCACCCTCTTTGTATTTGAGCGTCATGGTCGAGCCACTGACCTTGGCGACGGCATCGCCGACCGTCCCGTTGGTCATGGTGCTTTTCGGTTTGTAATCGTAAGGCCGGTCGCCCTCGCCGGTACCGCGCATCGCTTCCGAGAAAATATGCACCTCCACGGCCTTCCAACTGCCGTCTTGTTCCGGCATCGCCGTCGAGCCGACAAACGATCCCTGTTTGATGTCGGCCATAGAGGACTTGATCAGCGCGACGACATTGATGTTGTCAGCCATCTTCACTTTCAGCATCTCGCCGTCGCGCGCCTTGACGGTCAGCATTGACCCATCAACATGCTCGATGGTTCCGCGCACGCGCACCGGCTTATCCTGTGCCGCTGCCGATGCAGCCACCAACACCACCGCACAGGCGGCGCTCAGCAAAATTCGCGAAGTCATAGTGTTCTTCCTTCGATAATGGCCGCGCCATCCCTTAGAACGGCGCGCGCTCCGTAAGCGAAACGTATTTTCGTTACATCGCCGGCGCGACGTCGCGCCCGACATACATGACCTTCGCCAGCACCGAACCGTCCGCCTGCTTCTCGGAGGCCATGATAATGATCGGCGAGCCGGCCTTGAGCTCTTCTTTTTTGCCTGGCGCGACCGCAGCGATCACCGTATCTTTGGTAACGACGACTTTCTTCTCACCGTCCTTGTATTTCACCATCAGCGTTTCACCGTCCTTACTAACGACCGCGTTCTCGACATAGCCGTTGGTCATGGTGCTGTTCGGCCGCGCATCCCAGGGCCCGTGGCGGTCCGGCACCACGCCGCGCTGGGCGGGCAGGAAGATGTGAATCGAGAAAGCCTGGATGCTGCCGTCCGGCTGCGGAATGCCGGCGATGCCGATGAAGCTGTCAGTCTTGATGTCGGCGAGCGAGGCCTTGACCAGCGCCGCCACGCGCGCGTCGTCGGCGACCTTAACGTTCAGCATGGCGCCGTCGCGCGTCTTGAGCACCAGCATGGCGCCATCGGCTTTCTCGATCTGACCGCGGATGCGCGCCGGCTGTTGCGCGAAAGCGGCGGTCGCCGCCAAGCTCAACGCGATGACCGCGGCACCGAGCGCGCGGCGCGTCATATTCACGTTCGACATTATATCCTCCCAAGCTGTGGCCGGCGTCGTTGCGCCGGGCCCTCAGGCGGAGAACCCTTCTCCGCGCTATTTATTCCGCCGGTCGCGTTTGGCCGGCGGCTTCACTTTTTCTTGCGGGGCCGCGGCGGCGGCAGGCGGTGTCGCGCCCAGATCGGCTTCCACCAGCGCGCGTAGTTCCGCGGTCACTTCCGGGCGTATGCCGAACCAGCGTTCGAAGCCGCGCACCGCCTGATGCAGCAGCATGCCGAGTCCGTCGGCGGTGCGCAGGCCGCGCTCGCGCGCCAGTTTCAGCAGGCCGGTCTCCAGCGGCGCGTAAACCAGATCCGCCACCACCAGCGAGGCCGGACAGCGCAGATTGATCTCCAGCCGCGGCTGCCCAATCATGCCTAACGTCGTGGTGTTGACCAGCAGACCGGCGGCGCCCAGCAGCCCGGTGGTCTCATCCCAGCCGGCGATGCGCACGCGCGCGCCGAATTTCTTTTTCAACGCCTCCGCGCGCTCAGGCGAACGGTTGATGACATAGATGCGCCCGACATTGCGCTGGATCAGCGCGAACACCACGGCGCGCGCGCCGCCGCCGGCGCCCAGCACCGCGGCGGTTTCCAGGCCGCGGTCCCAGCCCGGCGTGGCGGCGTCGAGATTGGCGAGGAAGCCTTCGACGTCGGTATTGGTCGAGCGCAGCGTGTCGCCGTCATACCAAAGCGTGTTGGCGGCGCCGACCGCACGCGCGCGCTCATCCGGCTCCGACAGCGCGAGGACGGCTTGCTTGTGCGGTATCGTGACGTTGCCGCCGACATAGCCGTGCTCGCGCAGATGTGTGACGAACTCGGCGAATTTTTCCGGCGGCACCGCCTCGCGCCGGTATTCGGCGTTGAGATTATGCTGCTTGATCCAATAATTATGGATCAGCGGCGAGCGCGAATGCGCTGCCGGCCAGGCCATGATGCAGACGGTCTTGCGTTCCTCGCTCATGCTTCCGCCACCACACTGTTGCGCAATACGCCGATCTGCGGCACTTCGATTTCCACCACGTCGCCCGGCTTGAGCCACGTGGGCTGCTCGTTGCGCGGGGCGAGCTTCACCGGCGTGCCGGTGACTATGATATCACCGGGCTTGAGCGTCATGAAGGTGCTGACATAGGCGATCAGCTCGGCAAACGGCTTGATCATGCTGGCGGTGGTCTCGTCCTGGGCGATTTCGCCATTGACCTTCACCGTCAAATGCAGCGGCCTGCCGAGATCGATCTCGTCGGCGGTCACCAGCCAGGGCCCGATGCTGCCGCTGGCATCCCAATTCTTGCCCTGCGTCACGTTGAATTTGCCGTGGCGCATCCAGTCGCGGATGGTGCCCTCGTTGCACAGCGTGACGCCCGCCACATGCTCGAGCGCGCATTCGGGGGCGATGCGCCGGCCGGCGCAGCCGATCACCAGCACGATCTCGCCTTCGTAATCGAGCTGCTCGGATTCCTTCGGCCGCACGATTGGCTGCTGATGCCCGACCAGCGAGCCGGGCGCGCGGTAGAACAGGCTGGGATATTTCGGCGCCTCGGCCTCGCCGTAGTCGGCGTTGCGGTTGGCATAGTTGATGCCGACGCAGAGGATTTTTTCCGGCGCCAGCAGGGGCGGTAGGAATTCCACCTCGCGTAGCGGGAAATCGGCGCGCACCCCGTGCACCACCTCGCGCGCGAAATCGAGCCCGCCGTTGCGCAGCAGGTCGAGCACGCTGGTGAATTGCGGGGCAAGCCGCGTCTTGAGATCGACCACGCCTAAGTCCGTGCCATTGCCCACAACCGCGCCGAAGCTGTCCCGCCCGCGCACCTTGTAGCTTGCAAGTTTCATCGGAAATTCCAGTCGGCTGCGCCCTTTAGCGGGCGGCATGGAACCGTCGGCGGTTCGGCACTATGCTGCAGGATGAGCGGCGCCCGCTGCATGTATTCTCTGCGTGCGGGGCCGTCAACGCCAGGACCGCATGAAATCCATCTTTCTCGACTGCAACGACCAGCTGGCCCCGGTGTGGACGCGCGTGATCCGCCCGGACGATCCTAAAATCGACGTCAACACGGAACCATTCCCGCGCGAGGAGCTGCCGCTGGTGCTCGCCGGCTACGACATCGCGCTCGACGACCACTCCTATATGCCGACCGAGCTGGTGGCGCGCTGCAAACAGCTCAAGCACATCGTGTTCCTCGGTACCGGCGCCGCGAGCTACATGAATGTGGACGAACTGAAAGCGTGCGGCGTGGCTGTGCATACCATCAAGGGCTACGGCGACACCGCGGTGGCCGAGCACACCATCGCGCTGATGGTTGCTGCCGCACGCGACATAGCGCGCATGGACCGCGAGGTGCGCGCTGGCACCTGGATGCCGCAGGAGGGCGTACAACTGCTCGGCAAGACGCTGGGCGTGATCGGGCTCGGCGGCATCGGCTGCGAGGTCGCGCGCATCGGCAAGGGCATCGGCATGGAGGTGATCGGCTGGAATCGTACGCGCCGCGCCGGCGTGCCGCTCGCCGAACTCGACACGCTGCTGGCGCGGGCCGATGTGGTGTCGATTAACCTCTCGCTCAACGACGAAACGCGTGGCTTCCTTTCCGCCCAACGCATCGCGCGTATGAAGCCCGGCGCCATCCTGGTCAACACTGCGCGCGGCGCGCTGGTGGACGAAGCCGCCCTCATCGCGGCGCTCAAAAGCGGCCACGTCCGTCACGCCGGGCTCGACGTGTTCCACGCTGAGCCGCTAAAAGCCGATCATCCACTGGCGAAAATGCCGAACGTCACGCTGACCGCGCACGCCGCCTTCCGCACACTGGAAGCCTCGATGACGCTGCTGCGGCAGGCGGTGGATATTGTGAAAAAGATTCAGGCCTGAGCCGCAAAGCGGCGAGCCTCGAAGGGCGACGGCCCGGGCCGTTTATCCTTCGAGGCGCGGCCTTCGGCCGAGCACCTCAGGATGACGGAGTAACTTCAATAATACCCTGGCGTGCCGCCGCCATCGATGGCGATCGCGGTGCCGTGGATGTGGCGCGCCCGCGCGCTGGCGAGGAACAGCGCCAGCGCGGCGACGTCCTCCGGCTGCCCAATGCGGCGCAAGCCGCTCTTCGCCAGCGCCTCGGCGCGCACCTGCTCCACCGTTTTGCCCTGCGCCTTGGCAAATTGTTGTGTAAGCTGCTCGTTGCGTTCGGTCTGCGTCTGTCCGGGGTGAATGACGTTGATATTGACGTCGTCGCGGTTGCCGAGCGCGGTGAGCCCCTTGGCGAAATTCGCCATGGCCGCGTTGACCGCGCCGCCGATCAGGAATTCCGGGCCCGGCGTGCGCGCGGCACCGCCGACGATGTTCACCACACTGCCGTGGGCTTGTTTGAGCAGCGGCCAGAACAGGCGCGTCAGCCGCACCGCGGCGTGGAACTTGAGCGCGAAGCCGTCGGTCCACAGATCGTCCGGCTGCTCGAAGAACTTTCCGCCCTTGGTAGCGCCCGCATTGTTGACCAGTACGTCGCAGCGCTTGAAGCGCTCATTCACTTTGGCAAACACCTGCTCGCAGGCCGCCAGCGTGCGCAGATCGCCGGCAATGGTCATCGGCTCCGGTCCGCCGACCGAGGCGACCATTTTCGCGCCCTCGGCTAGGTTGGCCGCGTTCGATGCCGCCAGCACGCATTGCGCACCCTCGCGCGCGAAGGCAGCGGCTATGGCCCGGCCGATGCCGCGGCTGCCCCCGCTGACGACGACGACTTTTCCCTCGAATTCCTTCGCCACTGGTTCCCCCTTCATCGAAAATGAGACGGCTTTATACGCGCCCAGCAGCGCGGCGGCGAGGGTGCCGATTGACCTGCCCCGTTTCCCGGTCACAATAAGAAAAAACGGTCGGGAGGAAACGTGAAGCCGGCGCTATTTGCCTACAAAAAAGTCTGCTCGCTCGCGGAAGCGGTCGCGCTGCTGGGCGAGCAAAAGGACGCCCGCCTGCTCGCCGGCGGCCAGAGTCTGATCGCCACGCTCAACATGCGGCTGTCGGCGCCCGCGCTGCTGATCGACATCAACGGCATCGGCGGGCTTGATGGCATCGCGCACAAGGGCGGCGCGGTCGAGATCGGCGCGCTGGTGCGCCATGCCCAGGCCGAACGTTCCGACGTGATCGCCAAACACGCGCCGCTGCTCGCGCGCGCGTTGCCGCATATCGGCCACGCCGCCATCCGCAACCGCGGCACGCTCGGCGGCTCCATCGCCTTCGCCGACCCGGCCGCCGAATTGCCGGCCTGCCTGCTGGCGCTCGACGGCGAGATAGACGCGATCGGCCCGAAGGGCAAGCGTACCGTCAAGGCGAGCGATTTCTTCAAGGGCCTGTTCGAAACGGCGCTCGGGCCACAGGACGTGCTCACCGCCATCCGCGTTCCCGCCGCGGGCAAGGACACGCGCATCGGCTTCGCCGAGCTGACGCGCCGGCACGGCGATTACGCCATTGTCGGGTTGGCTGCCAGCGCACGCGCTGCCAGCAAGGGGCTTAGCGATGTGCGGCTGGCTTTTTTCGGCGTCGGCGCCTCATCGCTGCGAGCCAAAAAAGCCGAAGCCGCGCTGGCGGGCGGCAACGTCGATGCCGCCGTCGCCGCGCTCGACCTCGAACCGCCGGACGACGTGCAAGCCAGTGGCGCGGTGAAGAAGCATCTCGCCGGCGTGCTGCTCCGCCGCGTGGCCAAGCAATTGCTGGAGGCGCGATCATGAGCGATCTCGCTCTCGACATTTCGCTCACCGTCAACGGCGAGCGCGTCAGTGAGCGCGTCGAGGCGCGCAAGACACTGGTCGATTTCCTGCGCGAGGACTTAGGCCTTACCGGCAGCCATATCGGCTGCGAGCACGGCGTCTGCGGCGCCTGCACCGTGCGCGTGAACGGCGAGATCGTGCGCGGCTGCCTGATGCTGGCGGTGCAATGCGACGGCGCCACGGTGGAGACCATCGAAGGCATTTCGGATTCGGGCGAAGTCGCCGACCTGCAAGCGGTCTTCGAGCAGCGCAACGCACTGCAATGCGGCTATTGCACGCCCGGCATGATCGCGGCGGCGCAGGACTTATTGAACCGCGGCGGCGTGCCGAGCCGTGAGGCCATCCGCGAGCATCTCTCCGGCAACTACTGCCGCTGCACCGGCTACCACGCCATCGTCGATGCAGTCGAAGCCATTGCGCGAGCGCGCGCGGGAGGAACAAAGTGAAAATCACCGACGACTCCCCACCCGTGCTCTCCGCGCTCGACCGGCCGAATTCCTACATCGGCCGCTCGGTGCCGCGGCCGAACTTGCAGCGCCTCACGCAAGGGCGCGGGCAATATGTCAGCGATGTCACCCTGCCCCGCATGGCCCATGTAGCTTATCTGCGCTCGCCGCACGCGCACGCGCGCATCATCAAGATCGCCGCCACGGCCGCCAAGAAAGCGCCCGGCGTGATCGCGGTGGTCACCGGCGCTGAGTTGGCAAAGGTGATGACGCCCTGGGTTGGCGTGCTCACGCACCTGAAGGGCCTGAAATCCGCGCCGCAATACCCCATCGCCGTCGAGTGCGCCTGCTGGCAGGGCGAGGCGGTCGCCGCCGTGGTCGCGCGCACCCGCGCGGAAGCCGAGGACGCCTGCGAACTCGTCGAAATCTCATACGAGGAATTGCCGGCCGTCGTTGACCCGGAAACCGCGCTCGACGCCAAGACTCATGTGATCCACGCATCGCTCGGCGACAATCTCTGCTTCGAGCGCAAGCTCGAGGTCGGCGCGGTCGACAAGGCCTTCGCCGAATCCGACGCGGTGGTAGAAACCACCTTCGTGTGCGGCCGCCACACCGGCGTTACCACCGAGCCGCGCGCCGTGGTCGCCGACTGGAACGAAGGCGAGCAGCGGCTGACCGTGTATCAAGGCACGCAGGCGCCGCACATGATGCAGAACCTGTTCGCCAAGCATCTCTCCTTGGCCGAGCATCAGGTCCGTGTGCTCACCAAGGACGTCGGCGGCTCGTTCGGCATCAAGGTGCACACTTACGCCGACGAGATGGCGACCGTGGCGCTGTCGAAACTACTTAAGCGGCCGGTGAAGTTCGTCGCCGATCGCATCGAGAGCTTCGTCACCGACATTCATGCGCGCGATCATCGCATCAAGGCCAGGATCGGCGTCAAGAACGACGGCACCATCACCGCCTTCGAGATCGACGACCTGACCGGCATCGGCCCCTATTCGGTCTATCCGCGCACCAGCGGCATCGAGGCCAACCAGGTGGTCAATCTCACCGGCGGACCCTACACCTGCCCGAACTACCGCGCGCAGGCGCGCGTGGTGTTCCAGAATAAAAACCTGATGTGCCAGTACCGCGCGGTCGGCCATCCGATCGCGGTGGCGGTGACGGAAGGACTGGTCGAGCTGGCCGCCGCCAAGATCGGCATGGACCCGCTCGAGATCAGGCGGCGCAACCTGATCGCCGACGACGCTTATCCTTGCGCGTCCGCCGCCGGGCTGAAATTCGAGAAGCTCTCGCACCACGAGTCGCTTGCCCATCTCGACGCCATGATGAACTACGCCGGCCTGCGCGCCGAGCAGAAGAAGCTGCGCGCGCAAGGCATTTATCGCGGCATCGGTTTCGCCAGCTTCATCGAGGTGACCAATCCGTCCGCCGCGTTCTACGGCGTCGGCGGCGCCCGCATCAGCTCGCAGGACGGCGCCACCGTGAAACTCGATGCGCAAGGCGCGCTCATCGTGGCAACCGGTGTCACCGAGCAGGGCCAAGGCGCCGAAGCCGTGGTGGCGCAATGCGTCGCCACCTCGTTCGGTGTTTCCATCGACAAAGTGCGCGTGATCACCGGCGACACCGACAACACGCCCTATGGCGGCGGCACCTGGGCCTCGCGCGCGGCCGGCATCGGCGGCGAAGCGGCCTGGCAGGCCGGCAAGGACTTGCGCGGCAACGTGCTGGCGGTGGCCGGCGCCATGCTACAGGCGAAGCCCGAACACCTCGACATCCGCAACGGCATCGTCGTCGACAAAGCGAACGGCACCGAGCGCCTGCCGCTCGACGAACTGGCGCGCGTTGCCTATTTCCGCCCCGACACGCTGCCGCCCGGCTTCCAGGCCGAGCTGATAGCGACGCGCCATTACGTGCCGCGCGCCTGGCCGTTCGCTTTCACCAACGGCATCCAGGCGAGCTATCTCGAGGTCGATACCGACACTGGCTTTGTCAAACTGCTCAAACACTGGTGCGTTGAGGATTGCGGCACCATCATCAATCCGCAGCTAGTGGACGAACAGATCCGCGGCGGCGTGGTGCAAGGCATCGGCGCCGCTTTGTTCGAGCAATGCCTCTATGACGAGCGTGGGCAGATGCTCAACGGCAACATGGCCGATTATCTGGTACCGATGGCGGCGGAAATGCCCGACATCGAATGCGGCCACGTGGTCTCGCCCACCGCCGACTCGGAGCTCGGCGCCAAGGGCGCCGGCGAAGCCGGCACCGCCGGCGCGCCGGCCTGCGTGATGAACGCCATCAACGACGCCCTGCGCCCGCTCGGGGCGCAACCGGTTACCGACATGCCGTTCACGCCGGGGAAGATTCTGAAGGCGTTGGGGAAGGTGTGAGGCCTGCTTATCCCTTCCCCCTTGGGGGAGAAATAAAAAATCAAAACTTTATAATGTCGCTTCTGGTCAGCGTCGCTTTAGCTGATCGGCACATTGCTGAAGGTCCAGACCGTCGACATAATCATTTTTCGTTTCATGAAAATCCTCCCTAAATTTTGCCGTCACTCGCGACCAGCTTGTGGCCGCAATCATGCGCAAGCGGGGTGTGCGCGTCAAAGTGACCCACAGGCCCGCTTGCTGAAACACCGCAACCCGGCGCAATATTGCAACGACAATGGCCGGCCTTTCATCACAGTTGCGGCCTGTAAAAACGACAAAAAAGGGATGGAACTCCATGGACATCAAGGTCGGCAAACAGGCGATCGCCGAGGCCTCCAAGAAGCTCTCGAATTGGGGCCGCTGGGGCAAGGACGACCAGATCGGCACGCTCAACCACGTCACGCCGGAGGATATCGTCAAGGCCGCGAGCCTGATCCGCACCGGCAAGGTGTTCGCGCTCGGCATCCCACTCGACCGCGAAGGCCCGCAGACCGGCCTGTTCGGCGGGCGCTTCAATCCGATCCACCAGATGCTCGCCACCGGCACCGATGCCATCGCCGAGCGGCAGGACTGGAACAAGATCCGTTACGCCGACGACACGCTGATGCTGTGCGTGCAGGGCGCCACGCATTGGGACGCGCTCGGCCACATCTTCTACGAGGACAAGGCCTACAATAATCATGACGCCAAGCTGATCGACGCCCGCGGCCTCTCCGTGCTCGGCATCGAGCATTCCAAGAGCAAGATGGTCGGCCGCGGCGTGCTGCTCGACATCGCGCGCTTTCGCGGCGTGAAATGGATGCAGGACGGCGAAAGCATCTCCAACGACGAACTCGACAAATGCGCCAAGGACCAGAACGTCTCGATCGGCCGCGGCGATTTTGTCATCGTGCGCACCGGGCAGATGGAACGCTGCCTCGCCGAGAAGCAATGGGGCGGCTATGCCGGCGGCGACGCGCCCGGCGTCAAGTTCGAGAACTGCTATTGGTGCCAGGAGAAACAGGTGGCGGCGATCTGCACCGACACCTGGGGCGTCGAGGTGCGGCCGAACGAGACCACCGAGGCTAATCAGCCCTGGCACTGGGTGGTAATTCCCGCCATGGGCCTGTGCATGGGCGAGATTTTCTATCTCAAGGAGCTGGCCGAGGACTGCGCCGACGACGGTGTCTACGAATTCTTTTTCTGCGGTCCACCGCTGATCATCACCGGCGCAACCGGCTCGCCGATCAATCCGCAGGCGATAAAGTGACCGCGAAGCGGTCATCCCGGACGGCGAAGCCGATCCGGGATCGCGCGCCACATACTCTGCCGTCACCCCCCGGGCTTGGCCCGGGGGGTCCACGTCTTCGGCTATAGTCACGTAAGACGTGGATGGCCGGGGCAAGTCCGGCATGACGAGTGACAAACAGGAGGACGCCATGAACGCCTCGCGTATTTATACGGCGTTGGCCTTGACCGCGATCATTACGCTCGGTGCGTCGTCAGTTCGCGCCGGCGATATCACCACTGAATGGGCGACAGTGAAGGCGCCGCCGGTGCCCGAGCTCAAACCGGTCACGGTCGACGGCAAGACCACGGCACTCCTGATCCTCGACATGATGAAGGGGAACTGCGCCGCGCGTCCGCGCTGCCTCGCCACGGTTCCCAACGTTAAGAAGCTGATGGACGCCGCGCGCGCCGCGGGCGCGATGGTGTTCTACACGCTGGTCGGCCCCCCCGGCGCAACGCCGGCCGATATGATCGACCCAGGGATCGCGCCGAAGGATGGCGAATGGGTGTACCAGCGCGGGCCCGACAAGTTCCTCGGCTCCGGCCTCGAACAACGTCTCAAGGATCGCGGCATCAAAACCGTGATCGTGACCGGCACATCGGCGCAGGGCGCAGTGGTCGCTGTCAGCAGTGGCGCGGCCCAGCGCGGCTACCAGGTGATCGTGCCGGTCGACGGAATGTCGGCCGAAGACCCCTATAATGAACAATACGCGGCCTGGCACTTGTACAAAGGTGGGCCTGCCATCGTTACCGACAAGATAACGCTCACCCGCAGCGACATGATCAAGTTCTAGGTCAACTCGCCTTTCCGCTCGCGGACGAAATGCCGCGATCGTTTGTAATGGAGGTTGTTATGGCTCGTTGGCTCAAGCGTGGAATGGACGCAGGCACGATCAAGGCCGCCGATGCCAAGGTACGCGAGACGGTCGAGGGCATCCTGGCGCAGGTCGACGAGCGCAAAGACGCGGCGATCCGTGAATTGTCGGAAAAATTCGATAAATGGTCGCCGCAGGATTTCCGTCTTTCGCCCACCGAAATCGAGCGCGCCATCGCGCAGGTGCGCAAGCGCGACATCGAGGACATCAAATTCGCGCAGGCGCAGGTGCGCAACTTCGCGCAAAAGCAGCGCGAGAGCATGCACGACCTCGAGGTCGAGACGCTGCCAGGCGTTGTGCTCGGCCACCGCCACATCCCGGTGAACTCGATCGGCTGCTACGTGCCGGGCGGGCGCTATCCGATGGTCGCCTCCGCGCATATGTCGATCGTCACCGCCAAGGTCGCCGGCGTGAAGCGCATCATCGCCTGCGCGCCGCCGTTCAAGGGCGGTCCACATCCGGCGATCGTCGCGGCCATGCATTTCGGCGGCGCCGACGA
Organism: Pseudolabrys sp.; assembly: GCA_035469145.1. GTDB lineage: Bacteria > Pseudomonadota > Alphaproteobacteria > Rhizobiales > Xanthobacteraceae > Pseudolabrys. Next base: position 735 of record DATISB010000099.1, on the reverse strand, counting down.
CATTTATGTGCTCGGCGGCGTGCAAGCGGTCGCCGCCATGGCGCTCGGCACCGAGTCTATCCAAGCCGTGGACATGATCGTCGGCCCCGGCAATGCCTATGTGGCGGAGGCCAAGCGGCAATTGTTCGGCCGTGTCGGCATCGACCTGCTGGCCGGCCCGACCGAAACGCTGGTCATCGCCGACGACAGCGTGGACGGGGAAATCTGCGCCACCGACCTGCTCGGCCAGGCCGAGCACGGGCCAACCTCCCCCGCCGTGATGATCACCAATTCCGAGAAGCTCGCGCGCGCCACCATGGCCGAGGTCGAGCGGCTGCTGAAAATCCTGCCGAGCGCTGATCTCGCCGGCCAGGCCTGGAACGACTACGGCGAGGTGATCGTCTGCGACGATGTCGATGAGATGGTGCGCGAGGCCGACCGCGTGGCGTCGGAGCATGTGCAGGTGATGACGCGCGACCCCGACTACTTCCTCAACAACATGAAGAACTACGGCTCGCTGTTCCTCGGCGCGCGTACCAACGTCGCCTATGGCGACAAGGTGATCGGCACCAACCACACGCTGCCGACCAAAAAGAATGCGCGCTTCACCGGCGGGCTGTGGGTCGGCAAGTTCATCAAGACCTGCACCTATCAGAAGGTCTTGACCGACGAGGCCAGCGCCAAGATCGGCGAAGTCTGCTCACGGCTGTGCATCCTGGAAGGCTTCACCGCCCACGCCGAGCAGGCCAATATCCG
>DATISB010000098.1:0-34048 GCA_035469145.1 Pseudolabrys sp. | reverse complement strand
AGAAAGCCTCGTGGCCCGAATTGCAGGTGTGAATATCCCGTCTAACAAGCGGGTAGAGGTGGCGCTCACCTATATCCATGGTATTGGCGATACTTTTGCCAGGCAAATCTGCGCCAAGGTGAATATCCCGCTGGAGCGGCGGGTCAGCCAACTGACCGAATCGGAAGTCATGCAAATTCGCGAGGTTATCGACCGCGACTATATGGTCGAGGGCGATCTCCGGCGCGACGTGGCGATCAATATCAAGCGGCTGATGGATCTCGGCTGCTACCGGGGCCTGCGCCACCGCAAGGGTCTGCCGGTGCGCGGCCAGCGCACCCATACCAATGCGCGCACCCGCAAGGGTCCCGCCAAGACCATCGCCGGCAAGAAAAAGACACCTACACCGCAGTGACGACAGGAATTGCCCGCGCCTGATGGCGGCGGGCTGCAAAGGGATTGAGAATGGGTAAGGAAGCCACCCGCGTACGCCGACGCGAACGCAAGAACATCGCGTCGGGCGTGGCGCATGTCGCTGCGTCGTTCAACAATACCATGATTACCATCACCGATGCGCAGGGCAACACCATTGCCTGGTCGTCGTCGGGAACGATGGGATTCAAAGGCTCGCGCAAATCGACGCCCTATGCCGCGCAGGTCGCCGCCGAAGACGCCGCCAAGAAGGCGCAGGAGCACGGCATGAAAACCCTCGAAGTCGAAGTGTCGGGCCCAGGTTCGGGCCGTGAATCAGCGCTGCGCGCTTTGCAGGCGCAGGGCTTCACCATTACCTCGATCCGCGACGTGACCACGATCCCGCATAACGGTTGCCGGCCGCGTAAGCGTCGTCGCGTTTGATTTTCGTTTCTGGCGGACGCTGCCAGCGTCCGCTGCCGCCGAACTTTTCCCCACACGGCGGGTGGGATGCGCGGGGGAAGCCTCGCGCCGCTCAATAGGTGAATGACGTGATCCAAAAAAATTGGCAGGAATTGATCAGGCCGAACAAGCTGCAGGTGACCGCCGGTAACGACGCCGCGCGGGTCGCCACCGTCGTCGCTGAGCCGCTGGAACGCGGTTTCGGCGTGACGCTGGGTAATGCGCTGCGCCGCATTCTGCTGTCCTCGCTGCAAGGCGCCGCGGTGCAGTCGGTGCACATCGATGGAGTGCTGCACGAATTCTCCTCTATCGCCGGCGTGCGCGAGGACGTCACCGACATCGTGCTCAACATCAAGGACATCGCCATCAAGATGCAGGGCGAGGGTCCCAAGCGCATGGTGGTGAAGAAGCAGGGTCCGGGCACCGTTACCGCCGGCGAAATTCAGACCGTCGGCGACGTGGTGGTGCTCAATCCCGACCTCGTGCTGTGCACCCTCGACGAGGGCGCCGAGATCCGCATGGAGTTCACCGTCAATACCGGCAAGGGCTACGTGCCGGCCGAGCGCAACCGCCCCGAGGACGCGCCGATCGGGCTGATCCCGGTCGACAGCCTCTATTCGCCGGTGCGCAAGGTCTCCTACAAGGTCGAGAACACCCGCGAGGGCCAGATCCTCGACTACGACAAGCTCACCATGACCATCGAGACCAACGGCGCGGTCACGCCGGAGGATTCGCTCGCTTACGCGGCGCGCATCCTGCAGGACCAGCTCAACGTGTTCGTGAATTTCGAGGAGCCGCGCAAGGAGACCACCGCCGAGACCATTCCCGATCTCGCGTTCAATCCGGCCTTCCTCAAGAAGGTGGACGAACTCGAACTGTCGGTGCGTTCGGCCAACTGTCTCAAGAATGACAACATCGTCTATATCGGCGATCTGGTGCAGAAGACCGAAGCCGAGATGCTGCGCACGCCGAATTTCGGCCGCAAGTCGCTCAACGAGATCAAGGAAGTGCTGGCGCAGATGGGCCTGCATCTCGGCATGGAAGTGCCGGGCTGGCCGCCGGAAAACATCGAAGATCTGGCCAAGCGCTTCGAGGATCACTACTGAGCCGCGCGGCGGCTGCGTCATAAGAGGTTGGGAGAGTAGGCGATGCGTCACGGAAAAGTTCACCGCAAACTCGGCAGGCATTCTGCGCATCGCACCGCCATGTTCGCCAACATGGCCGCCGCGCTGATCAAGCACGAGCAGGTCGTCACCACGCTGCCGAAGGCGAAGGAACTTCGCCCGATCGTGGAAAAATTGGTGACGCTGGCCAAGAAGGGCGGCCTTGCCGCGCGCCGGCAGGCGATCTCGGAAATGCGCGACATCCCGATGGTCAAGAAATTGTTCGACGTGATCGGTCCCCGTTACAAGGACCGCAAGGGCGGCTACACCCGTGTGCTCAAGGCCGGCTTCCGCTACGGCGACAGCGCCGCGCAGGCGGTGATCGAATTAGTCGACCGCGACGTCGAGGCCAAGGGCAAGGACTCCGGGCCGGTGCAGGAGAAGAATGTCAACGAAGCGGCGACCGCGGCGGCCTGACCCGTCTCATGTCTTAAATTCAAAGGGCGGCCTTCGGGCTGCCTTTTTTGTTTCTCCCTGCTCGCCGCCGGGCCCGGTCTATGTATAATTACCCCGATACTACCAGGGGGAACATCATGATCCGCTTCGTCACGACAATCCTTGCCGCGCTCGCCGTCACGCTCAGCACTGCCAATGCGCAATCCGACTTGGTCAAACGCGGCGACTATCTGGTCAACGGCCTTCTCACCTGCGGCAATTGTCACACGCCGAAAGGACCGACCGGCGACATCATGGAGAAGGCGTTTTCCGGCGGCCTGTCGTGGGATGAGCCGCCGTTCAAGGTGACCGCGCCCAACATCACGCCGGACAAGGAAACCGGCATCGGTAATTACACCGATGCGCAGCTTAAGACAGTGCTCCGCAAAGGTATCAAGGCGAACGGCATACCGGTCGCCATGATCATGCCGAGCGGCTTCTACGAGATCATGACCGACCGCGACCTCGATGCGGTCGTCGCCTATTTGCGCACGCTTAAGCCGATCGCCAACAAGGTGGCGGATCCGATTTACAAGATGGCGCAGGGACATCCGATTCCACCCGGCAGCGACAAGAAGTTCACGGAAGCCGACATGACCGACAAGATCAAGAAGGGCTTCTACCTCGCCACCATCGCGCACTGCATGGAATGCCACACGCCGATGGGGCCGCGCGGGCGCGAATTCGCCAGCAAGCTCGGCACCGGCGGCTTCGAATTCCCCGGGCCTTGGGGCGTGTCGGTGTCGCGCAACATCACCCAGAGCAAGGAGAAGGGCATCGGCGCCTGGACCGACGCCGAGATCAAACGCGCCATCACGACCGGGGTCAGCAAGGACGGCAGCAAGCTCAAGCCGCCGATGGGCTTTCATTACTATTCCACGATGACCGCCGACGATATCGACGCCATCGTGGCCTATCTGCATACGGTGCCGGCGAAGGAATAGGGCTTAACCTCTCCCCGCAAGCGGGGAGAGGGAAATACCGGCCTTCATTTAGCCCCGGCGGGGGCCTATATCTCGGCCTCTCGCCGGGATTCGACACCATGCACTTGAAGCGACCCCTAACCCTCGCGTTGCTTGCCGCCATCGCCTTGGTCGGCATCGCCAGAGCCTTCGCCCAAGAGCGCCGCGTGCCGACCGTTGCCGAACTGCGGCTGTCCTACGCGCCGGTGGTGCAGCACGTGGCGCCGGCGGTGGTCAATGTCTATGCCGCCAAGGTGGTGCAGAACCGTCAGCCGCTGTTCGACGATCCGATCTTCCGCCGTTTTTTCGGGGTTCCGGGCGGCGGCGACCGCCCGCAGGTGCAGCGCTCGCTCGGCTCCGGCGTGATCGTGGATGCTTCCGGTCTGGTAGTCACCAATGTGCACGTGATCGAGGGCGCCGACGAGGTCAAGGTGTCGCTCGCCGACAAGCGCGAATTCGAGGCGGAAATCGTGCTCAAGGACAAACGCAGCGATCTCGCCGTGCTGCGCATCAAGGACGCGCACGAGCGATTCCCAACGCTAGAATTCGCCAATTCCGACGCACTGGAAGTGGGCGACATAGTACTCGCCATCGGCAACCCGTTCGGCGTCGGGCAGACGGTGACGCACGGTATCGTTTCGGCGCTGGCGCGCACCCAAGTCGGCATCACCGACTATCAGTTCTTCATCCAGACTGACGCCGCCATTAATCCAGGCAATTCCGGCGGCGCGCTGGTCGACCTCACCGGCCGGCTGGTCGGCATCAACACTGCGATCTTCTCGCGCTCGGGCGGCTCGCAGGGCGTCGGCTTTGCCATCCCCGCCAACATGGTGCGGGTGGTGGTGGCTTCCGCCAAGACCGGCGGCAGCGCCGTGATGCGCCCCTGGCTCGGCGCCAAGCTTCAGGCGGTGACCGCCGACATCGCCGACAGCATGGGCCTCAAGCGCCCGGCCGGCGCGCTCATCGCCAGCGTTACGCCCGGCGGCCCGGCGGCGCATGCCGGCCTTAAGGCCGGCGACGTGATCGTGTCGGTGGACGCGCAAGCCGTTGATGACGTCAACGCCTTTGACTATCGCTTCGCCACTAAACCGCTTGGCGGCACGGCGACGCTGGGCGCGTTGCGCGACGGCCGCGAGCTGAGCGTGAAGGTCGCCTTGCAATCGGCCCCCGCGACACCGCGCGACGAGATCACCCTCCGCTCGCGCTCGCCGTTCTCCGGTGCCAAGGTTGCCAACTTGTCGCCGGCGCTGGCCGACGAATTGCAGCTCGAGAGCGCCGACGAGGGCGTGGTCATTCTCGACGTGGACAGCGGCTCTTACGCCAGCAACCTCAACTTCCAGCGCGGCGACGTGATCGTGTCGGTGAACGGCGAGCACATCGCCAAGACCCGCGATCTCGAGCAGGCCACCAGAACGCCGAGCCGTTCCTGGCACATCATCATCCGCCGCGGCGGGCAGCAGATCTCCGCGGTGATCAACGGATGACCCCGCGCGCCAAAGCCGGTCCGACGCTGTTCGCGGCCGCCGGCCTCGACAAGGACGCGCCGCGCCCGCTCGCCGACAAGCTGCGGCCGCAAAAACTCGACGAGGTGGTCGGCCAGGACCATTTGCTGGGCGCCGACGGCGCGCTGACGCGGATGCTGGCGACCCGCTCGCTCGGCTCGCTGGTGTTCTGGGGCCCGCCCGGCACCGGCAAGACCACGGTGGCGCGGCTGCTCGCGCAGGAAACTGACCTGCATTTTGAACAGATTTCCGCGATCTTCACCGGCGTCGCCGACCTCAAGAAGGGGTTCGAGGAAGCACGCCGTCGCCGCGAGCTGGGACAGGGCACGCTGCTGTTCGTGGACGAGATCCATCGCTTCAACCGCGCCCAGCAGGACTCGTTTCTCCCCGTGATGGAGGACGGCACCATCGTGCTGGTCGGCGCCACCACCGAGAATCCGTCATTCGAGCTCAACGCGCCGCTGCTGTCGCGCGCACGCGTGCTGGTGTTCAAATCCCTCGATGCGGAAGCGATCGAGAAGCTACTCATGCGCGCCGAAGAGATCCAGGGGCGCAAGCTGCCTCTCGACGATGACGCGCGCACCGCGCTCATCGGAATGGCCGACGGCGACGGCCGCGCCGCATTGACACTGGCGGAAGAAGTCTGGCGCGCCGCCCGCAAGGACGAAGTTTTCGGCTCCGCCAAACTGCAGGAGATCGTGCAGCGCCGCGCGCCGATCTACGATAAGGCGCAGGACGGCCACTACAGTTTGATCAGCGCGCTGCACAAGTCGGTTCGCGGCTCCGATCCCGACGCCGCGCTGTATTATCTCTGCCGCATGCTGGATGCCGGCGAGCCGCCGCTCTATATCGCGCGCCGCGTGGTGCGCATGGCGATCGAGGACGTAGGTCTCGCCGATCCGCAGGCGCTGGTGGTCGCCAATGCCGCCAAGGACGCCTATGATTTCCTGGGCAGCCCGGAAGGCGATTTGGCGATCGCGGAAGCGGTGATCTATATGGCCACCGCGCCGAAATCGAATGCCTCCTACGCGGCCTTCGGTGCCGCCATGCGCACCGCCAAGCAGGCCGGCTCGCTGCTGCCGCCAAAGCATATCCTCAATGCGCCGACCAAGCTGATGCAGAGCGAAGGTTACGGCCGCGGGTATGCCTACGACCACGACCAGGAAGAGGCCTTCTCCGGGCAGAACTATTTCCCCGACGCGCTGCCGCGCCAGAAATTCTACAATCCGCCCGAGCGCGGTTTTGAGCGCGAAGTGCGCAAGCGGCTGGACTATTGGGCGAAGCTGCGGAAGGAACGGGGCTCCTCGTGAGGCAGCGCAGAAACGGACCGCGCCAGCCCGACGGTGGACGGCAACAGGCCGGGCCGCACGGCCGCGGTCACGGCCGTGATCGCGATGAGCGGATCAATCAGCGATCCAAAGAACGATCCAATTCCCGGCAATCTCATCTACGCGTGAAACATTCGCCGAAGCGCGACGGCGGTCGAGGCCGCGCCGTTCCCGCTCGTCCTCCGCGCGAACAGCCCGTCGTTTTTCAACCCGCGCCTCCGCCAGTGGTAGCGCCGATGCCCGCGCAATTCTCGGCCGGCGTGCAAACCGTTGCCGTCACTCCTGACGAGAACGGCATGCGGGTCGACCGCTTCTTCGAGGGGCGGTTTCCGGGGCTTTCGTTCAGCCACATCCAGCGCATCATCCGCAAAGGCGAGGTGCGCGTGAACGGCAAGCGCACGCAGCCGAAGAACCGCCTCGAAGTCGGGCAGTCCGTGCGCATCCCGCCGCTCAAGCTCGAGGCACCGAAACCGCGCGACGATGCCCCGCAAGCGCAGAAGGACCGCGCCTTCATCAAGTCGATCACGCTTTACGAAGACGACGACGTGCTGGTGCTGAACAAACCGATGGGGCTCGCCGTGCAGGGCGGCTCCGGCACCACGCGCCACCTCGACGGCATGTTGGGCGCCTTGCGCGGCTCGCACCCCGACGCGCAGCGCCCGCGCTTGGTGCACCGGCTCGACAAGGACACCGCCGGCTGCCTGCTGGTGGCGAAGACGCGCTTTGCGGCTACGGCGCTGGCGAAGACGTTCCGCACGCGTTCGGCGCGCAAGATCTACTGGGCGCTGGTCGCGGGCGTGCCGAAGCCGAAACAGGGGCGCATTTCGACTTTTCTCGCCAAGCAGGAGGTCGAGGAGGATTCCTTCATGCGCATCGCCAAGCATGGCGAGAAGGACGCCGTTCACGCCGTCACCTACTACACGGTGGTGGAGACGGCAGCGCAGAAGTTGGCCTGGATCTCGCTCAAGCCGGTGACCGGCCGCACCCATCAGCTGCGCGCGCACATGGCGCATGTCGGCAATCCGATTGTCGGCGACCCTAAATATTTCAATATCGAGAACTGGGAACTGCCCGGCGGCATACAGAACAAGCTGCATCTGCTGGCGCGCCGTATATCGGTTCCGCATCCGCGCGGGGGCACCATCGACGTCAGCGCGCCGCTGCCGTCGCATATGGAGCAGTCCTGGAACCTACTCGGTTTCGATGCCAAGCGTTACGACCCGATCGTCGACGCGCCGGAGGAGGAGTAGCGGACGGGTGGCTGCATCTCTATTTGATGAGCATGGCACGCAGATACCCGCTACTCGCCTTGCTCGTACTGGCGCTCGGACTGCCAGCCATGCCGGCCTATGCCGACGACTATCCCTATTCCATCATGCGGCCCGAGCCGGGATCACGCCACGCGCCGAAACACAGGCCGGCGCGCGCAGCGGTGCCGCGTGCCACGGTTAAGCATACGCCAAAACACATATCGCGGCGCGGTTCGTCTAGTCCCGTTTATCCGCAGCCATTGCCAGCCCCGCAAAATTTGACAGGGCCGTCGCCTCAGCAGGTGGTGCCGCCCAGTCCGCCCGCCGTGCCGCCGCCGCTCTATGTGCCGCAGACCGGCCGAGTGCTGCCGAACCTGCCGACCGTGGCGCCGTCCGGCCCGAATGGGACGGAAACCTCGCAGGACCGCGCTGCGCGTTGCGCGCATCAGGCCGGCATCTACGGACAGGCCGCTGGCGATCGCACCAGCTATATCGGCAGTTGCATCAATCAGTAGGCTGGGCGAGGCGTCCCCGGCGCATAAACGTTAGCGACTTGAAATATCGATGCTTTTCGGGCCGGCTTGGCCGCGAAGTTCCCAGCCTTTGCTGGGATTTTGTCAACGGCTGGGGCCTATACCAGGCTACTCCGGAACCGAGGCCGGCTGTCGATGGATACGCGACCAGCGCTTTTCCCGCGAGCTTTGACGCCGCGCCGCCGGAACACTAGCCGGTCGCTGTGATGCGCTGGAGCGCGCGCCTCACCGATACGCACTGCGAGCGTGACTACCGCGTTCTCCGCTTTACCGAAGACCGCCGCCGCGCCTTGCTGCTGATGGGGCTAATGGGGGTGGCCGGCAACTTGAATTTCCTGGTCGAGCATTACGCCTACTTGTACGGCGGCCAGCCGTTTTGCCGCGCTGATCCCGCCCTTCAACACGATCTGCCTGCCGATCGTGCTGCGCCGGCGCACGCCGCCTATGCTGTAACTGCTGATGGTCGTGGCCGCCGTCGTCGGCACCGTCACGCGCATGGTCATGGTGTCGCTGCACCCCAACATCATGGACCTGGGGTCGGCCTTGATGGTGGGCATCCTGTTCGTCATCTATCTCTACTTGCCGATCCGTTTGGTGACCTCGGTCGCACTGGCCGCCGCCTTTTCGATCGTCGCGCCACTCTGGTGGTCGCTGTCGCAAGGAGCGGCGCTTCCGCCCGATCAGCTCTATCGCGTCCTAATCTGGCTGCTGCTGGCCAATGCACTCGGTTTCACCGCGGCGAATTGCATGCAGCGCAGTCTGCGCACGCAATTTGCGCAAAGCCTGCTGCTCCAGCAGCTACTGTTCACCGATTCGCTCACCGGCATCGCCAACCACCGCCGCTTCGACAGCGCGCTGGAGCGCGAATGGCGGCGCTGCCGCCGCACCGGCGCGCCGCTCTCGCTGCTGATGATCGATGTCGATCACTTCAAGCCCTATAACGACCAATTCGGCCATCAGCAGGGTGACGATTGCCTGCGCCGGCTGGCGCGGCTGCTGCTCGATGGGGTAGCGCGGCACGGCGATTCTGGTCGCGCGCTACGGTGGCGAAGAATTTGTCTGCCTCTGCCAGAGTGCGGCATGGCCGGCGCGCGTCTGACCATCAGCGTCGGCGTCGCTACAGCAAAGGATTTGTTCGGCGAGCCGGGCGCGCTGATGGGCTTAGCCGGCAAATTGCTCTATGCCGCCAAGGCCGCCGGCCGCAATCAGGTCATAGTGGGCCAGCTCCCCGCCGGCAAAGCCGCGGCCCGCTCGGCTTAGGCGCTGGCTTTATCCAACGCCTGCACATCCTCGCGCGTCAATTTGAGGCGCGGCACCTGCATGATCTCGTTGAGCTGCTTGAGGCTGGTGGCGCTGGCGATTGGCGCGGTCACGCTTGGCCGCGCGATCAGCCAGGCCAGCGACACTTGCGCCGGCGTCGCGGCGTGGCGCGCGGCCACGTCATCGAGCGCCTGCAGAATACCCAGGCCGCGCGCGTTGAAAAAATCCTTGATGCGCGGCGCGCGCGCCGCGCTTTTCCCAAGATCGCCTTCCGAACGATATTTACCGGTGAGAAAGCCGGCCGCGAGCGAGTAGTAGGTGATGACGCCGATCCGCTCGCTGAGGCAGATCGGTTCGAAATCGCGCTCGAATGCCGCGCGGTCGTAGAGATTGTAGTGTGGCTGCAAGCTTTCATAGCGTGCTAGGCCGAGCCGCTTGCTGGTGTCCAGCGACGCTTGCAAGCGCGCGACGCCGATATTGGAAGCGCCGATTGCGCGCACCTTGCCCTGCGCGATCAATTGCGTGTAGGCCTGCAAGGTCTCGTCCGGCGCGGTGTCCGGGTCGTCGAAATGGGTCTGATAGAGATCGATACGGTCGGTTTGCAGACGCCGCAGCGAATTCTCGGCTTCGCGCAGGATGTCGCCCGTCTTCAGGCCGCGGCCTTGCCCCATGTCCTCGCCAACCTTGCTGGCGATCACAACCTTGTCGCGTTTGCCGCTTTTTTTAAGCCAATTGCCGATAATGGTTTCGGATTCACCGCCCTGGTGGCCGGGCACCCAGCGCGAATAGGTGTTGGCGGTGTCGACGGCATTGAAGCCGGCGCCGACAAAGGCATCGAGGATGGCGAACGTAGTGACCTCGTCGACGTTCCAGCCGAACACATTTCCGCCCAGCATCAGCGGTGCGATGTGCAGATCGGATCGGCCGAGCCTGCGAAGTTCCATTTGAGCATCCCTGTAATTGAAACTCGTCATTCCGGGACGCGTCGCAGGCGCGGACCCGGAATCCATAACCCCAGTTTATGTTTATGGATTCTGGGTTCGCCGCTTCGCGGCGCCCCGGAATGACGGGTAATTACCGCAAACTCGCATTGAATTTCTCCAGCGCCGCCTGGCCCGGGCAGAGCTCTTTCTCGGCAAGTGCATTGAGCGGTCCGTCGACCGTACGCAGATGCGCGTGCAGGTCTTCCGATTCCTTCTCCACGTAAAGGAGTCCAGTGACGATCTGGCCCTTAGCGGCGTGGTGCTGCAGGAACCCCAATGCCGCCGTGCGGTCGCTGATCTCGTAGTCGGCGGCGAGCTTGCGCAGCGTGAGCTTGGAGCCGTCGTGCTGCTCCACCACCTCGACGGTGCCAGGCTCATACTGCACCTCGATCGGCATACGGCTGGACATGAAATCGAGCCGGTTAACCGCCTCGTTGTGCTCGCGCACGAAATCGAAGCTCTTGGTCGAACCAGCATGATTGTTGAAGGCGACGCAGGGGCTGATGATGTCGACGAAGGCGGCGCCCTTGTGGGCGATCGCCGCCTTGATAATCGGCACCAGTTGCTGCTTGTCGCCGGAAAACGAGCGCGCGACGAAACCAGCGCCGAGCTGCAGCGCCATCGCCCCCAGGTCGATGGAATTGTCGGTGTTGATGAAGCCGCGCTTGGATTTCGAGCCGCGGTCGGCGGTGGCGGAAAACTGGCCTTTGGTGAGGCCGTACACGCCATTGTTCTCGACGACATAGACCATGTTGACGCCGCGTCGCAGCGAATGCGCGAACTGGCCGAGCCCAATCGAGGCGCTGTCGCCGTCGCCGGAGACGCCGAGATAAATCAGATCGCGGTTGGCGAGATTGGCGCCGGTCAAGACCGAGGGCATGCGGCCGTGCACCGAATTGAAGCCATGCGAATTACCGAGGAAATAGGTCGGCGTCTTAGAGGAGCAGCCGATGCCGGAAATCTTGGCGACCCGGTGCGGCTCGATCGACAGTTCGAAGCAAGCCTGGATGATCGAGGCGGTGATCGAATCGTGGCCGCAGCCGGCGCACAGGGTCGAGACCGTGCCCTCGTAGTCGCGGTGGGTGTAGCCGAGATCGTTTTTCGGCAGGTCGGGGTGATGGAATTTCGGCTTGGTGAGATAGGTCATGAGGATACCTTCAGCGGCGTCACTTTCAGCTTGTCGACATGATCGCCGATCGCCTTGGCGATGAAGCGCGCAGTAATAGGTGTGCCGTCGTAATGCAGGATCGGCACCAGCCGCACCGGATCGATCCCGCATTCGTTGACGATGAGCGAACGCAGTTGCGCATCGCGGTTCTGCTCGACCACGAACACGAAATCGTGGTCGGCGACGAAGCTGTTGACCGATGAATGGAACGGGAAGGCGCGCACGCGCATGCGGTCAAGCGCATGCCCGCGCGCTTCGATCATGGCGATCGCCTCGTCCATCGCCGGCGAGGTCGAGCCGTAATAGATCACGCCGTATTTGGTGGGCTTGGCCGCGCTGGCTTGCAGCGGGCGCGGTACCAGATCCTTGGCGGTGTCGAACTTGCGGATCAGCCGCTGCATGTTGTCGACGTAGGGCGCGCCTTCCTCGGTATAGCGCGCATACCTGTCACGCGACGTGCCGCGGGTGAAGAACGAGCCCTTGGTCGGATGCGTGCCGGGATAGGTGCGGTAGGGGATGCCGTCGCCGTCGACGTCGAGATAACGGCCGAATTCCTTGCCGGCCTCCAGTTCCTCGGCGGTCATAACCTTGCCGCGGTCATATTTGCGGGCATCGTCCCAGGCGAGCGGGCGGGTGAGGTGGTGGTTCATGCCGATGTCGAGGTCGAGCATGACGAAGATCGGCGTCTGCAGCCGGTCGGCTAGATCGAATGCCTGCGCGCCGAAGTCGAAGGCTTCCGCCGGATCCTCGGGGAACAGCAACACGTGCTTGGTGTCGCCATGCGAGGCATAGGCGCAGGAGATGATGTCGCACTGCTGGGTGCGCGTCGGCATGCCGGTCGAGGGGCCGGCGCGCTGCACGTCGAACAGCACCGCGGGGATTTCGGCGAAATAGGCGAGCCCGATGAATTCCTGCATCAACGAAATACCGGGGCCGGAGGTGGCGGTGAAGGCGCGCGCGCCGTTCCAGCCGGCGCCGATCACGATGCCGATGGAGGCGAGTTCGTCCTCGGCCTGGATGATGGCGTATTTGGCCTTCTTGGTGTCGGGATCGACGCGGAATTTGGCGCAATGGCGGGTGAAGGCGTCGGCCAGCGACGATGACGGCGTGATCGGATACCAGGCGCAGACAGTCGCGCCGCCATAGACCGCGCCGAGCGCGGCGGCCGAATTGCCCTCGATGAAAATGCGGTCGCCGACTTTGTCGCTCTTCTTCAGGCGCAGGCCAATCGGGCAGGCGAGGTTGAGGATGGCGTGGTCGCGCCCGATATGCAGCGCCTTGATGTTGGGCTCGATCAGCTTTTCCTTGCCCTTGTACTGCTCGCCGATCAGCTGCTCGACCACCTTGACGTCCATGTCGAGCAGCGCAGTGAGCACGCCGATATAGATGATGTTCTTGAACAGCTGGCGCTGGCGCGGATCGGAATATTCACGGTTGCAGATCGCGGTCAGCGGCACGCCGATGACCGTGATGTCCTGGCGGAACTTGGAGGCCGGCAGCGGCTTGGTGGAATCGTAGAGCAGGTAGCCGCCCGCCTCGATGCCGGCGATGTCGCGGTCGAAAGTCTGCGGATTCATCGCCACCATCAGATCGGTGCCGCCGCGCGCACCGAGATGGCTCGCCTCGGTGACGCGCACCTCATACCAGGTCGGCAGGCCTTGAATATTGGACGGGAAAATGTTGCGCGGCGCGACGGGGATGCCCATGCGCAGCACGGCGCGCGCGAACATCTCGTTCGCGCTCGCCGACCCCGAACCATTGACGTTGGCGAAGCGAACGACGAAGTCGTTTACGCGGCTGATCGGCGTGGCGGTCGGCATGAAGCCCCTGCGTAGGTCATATCGAGCAAAAATTTCTGCATGTCCCAGGCGCCGGTCGGGCAGCGCTCGGCGCAGAGACCGCAGTGCAGGCAGACGTCCTCGTCTTTTACCATGACGCGGCCGGTCTTGAGCCCGTCCTGCACATAGAGATCCTGGCTGAGATTGTGAGAGGGCGCGTTAAGATGCTTGCGTAGATCGGCTTCCTCGCGGTTCACCGTGAAGGTGATGCAGTCCATCGGGCAGATATCGACACAGGCGTCGCATTCGATGCAGAGCTGCGCCGAAAACACCGTCTGCACGTCGCAATTGAGGCAGCGGCCGGCTTCGGCCAGCGCGAGCTCCGGATCGAAGCCCAGCTCGACCTCGGCCTTGATGTCTTTCAGTGCGAGCACTTTGTCGCGCAGAGGCACCTTGTAGCGCTGATCGAGCGCGATCTCGTTGTCGTAGGACCATTCGTGGATGCCCATTTTCTGGCTCATCAGCGCGACCGCCGGCATCGGGCGATCGGCGATGTCCTCGCCATTGAGCATCTTGTCGATCGAGACCGCGGCCTCGTGGCCGTGCGCCACCGCCCAGATGATATTCTTCGGGCCGAACGCCGCGTCGCCGCCGAAGAACACTTTCGGGTTGGTCGACGCCATGGTCTCGGCATCAATCTTCGGCATGCCGTGCTCGTCGAATTCGATCCTGGCGTCGCGCTCGATCCAAGGGAAGGCGTTCTCCTGGCCGACCGCCACCAGCACGTCGTCGCAGCGGAAATGCTGTTCGGGATCACCCGCTGGCACCAGCTTGCGGTGGCCCTTGGCGTCGCGCTCGGCCATCACCTTCTCGAAGGTGATGCCGGTGAGCTTACCGTTGTCGTGGGTGAATTGCTTGGGCACCAGGTAGTTGTGGATCGGGATGCCCTCGTGCATGGCGTCTTCCTTTTCCCAAGGCGACGCCTTCATTTCCTCGAAACCGGAGCGCACCACCACCTGCACGTCCTCGCCGCCGAGCCGGCGCGAGGAGCGGCAGCAATCCATGGCGGTGTTACCGCCGCCGAGCACGATCACCCGCTTGCCGATTTTCGTGGTGTGGCCGAACGAGACCGAGGACAGCCAATCGATGCCGATATGAATATTTTTGGCGGCTTCCTTGCGGCCGGGGATGTCGAGGTCGCGGCCGCGCGGCGCGCCGGAGCCGACGAAGATCGCATCCCAGCCTTCCGCCAGCAGCGCCTTCATGCTGTCGATGCGTTTGCCGCCGCGGAATTCCACGCCGAGGTCGAGGATGTAGCCGCATTCTTCGTCGATCACGTTGTCAGGCAGACGGAATTTCGGAATCTGCGAACGGATCATGCCGCCGGCCCGTGGATCGCTGTCGAACACAACGCAATGATAACCGATTGGGGCGAGATCGCGCGCGACGGTGAGCGAGGCGGGACCGCCGCCGACCAACGCGATGCGCTTGCCGTTTTTCTTTTGCGCGGACTTGGGCAGCCGCGCGCGGATGTCGTCCTTGTAATCGGCGGCCACGCGCTTCAAGCGGCAAATCGCCACCGGCTCGTCCTCGACGCGCACGCGCCGGCAGGCCGGCTCGCACGGGCGGTCGCAAGTGCGCCCGAGGATTCCCGGAAACACATTCGAGTACCAGTTGACCATGTAGGCGTCGGAATAGCGGCCCGCCGCGATTAAACGGATATATTCAGGGACGGGCGTGTGCGCCGGACAAGCCCATTGGCAATCCACGACCTTGTGGAAGTAGTCGGGCGCGGCAATGTTGGTATTCTTCATTCACTCCTCGAAACGCGACCCTCACCGCCGATGACCCGACGGTATCGCGTCACAGCCTCAGGCGGCTGATCTTCTCCCGGCGCGGCCTTGTTGGGTCGGCCGCGATTCAGGGGGCGGAATATATGGGTAAGAACCCCCGAAGGCTACCTATCCTTCCGTCCTGCCAGTGGCCTATCAACTGCAAGTTTTCGCTCACTTTTTCGCTCCATGAAAGGGGCGACAGCATGGCGGCGTAGCGGCAAAATCGCCGCGTTATCTTAATGTTTTCGGTCATTGAACCGGCTATTTTCCGCAAGATAGGCTGGCTGGGGTCGGCCGCCCTGCCGCCCTTGTTGCGGCGCACAATCACGTGATCCTGATGCGCGACATTTTCACTGAGATCTTCGAAAACCAGCCGCTCGACCCGCGCGAGTCGGCGCGCCGTGGTGCGCGGCCGAAACTGCGCAAGCGATTTTACAGCCAAGCGCATGTGGGCGAGGCCGAGGGCGGCGGGTTCCCGCTGCTGCTCGACGGCAAGCCGGTCAAGACGCCGGCGCGGCGCGTGCTCGCCGCACCGACGCGGGCGCTAGCCGAGAAAATCGCTGAAGAATGGAACGCGCAAGCCGACCTGATCGATCCGGCGCGCATGCCGCTCACACGGCTAGCCAATGCGGTGATCGATGCGGTGGCGGATACGCCTAAGCCGGTGGCCGACGACGTGGCGCTATATCTCGGCTCGGATCTGCTGTGCTATCGCGCCGATGCGCCGCCGGGTCTGGTCGAGCGGCAGGCGCAGCACTGGGACCCGGTGCTGGCTTGGGCGCGCGACGCGCTCGGCGCCCGTTTTGTGCTGGCGCAAGGCATCGTGCACGTGGCGCAGCCAAGTGAGGCACTCGCCGCCGCGCGCGCAAAAATTCCCGCCGATGCAAGTAACGTGAAAGATATTTGGCGGCTGGGCGCAGTGTCTTTGATCACCACGCTTACCGGATCAGGCCTGCTGGCGCTGGCGCTCGCCCATGGCGCACTCGACGCCGACGCCGCCTGGGCCGCCGCGCATGTGGACGAGGACTGGCAGATGTCGCAATGGGGCCGCGACGATGCCGCGCTCGAGCGCCGCGCGTTTTTCCGCGCGGAGTTCGGGGCGGCGGTGACTGTGCTACGGCTTGCGCGCTGAGGCGAGCCCGCGTACGGCTTCGGCGATCGCTTCGAACACCGGCTCCCACTGGCCGCCGGCGTCCTGGCGGAACAGCCGCATGGTCGGGTACCAGGGCGTATCGACGCGCCCGAGCAGCCAGCGCCAGTCGCCGATCACCGGCAGCGCGGTGAACACCGGCCGCGCCAGCGCGCCGGCCAGATGCGCGACCGAGGTGTCGCAGGTGACTACGAGATCGAGGCTCATCATCACGGCCGCTGTATCGAGGAAGAAGTCCGCGTCGGCGTCGGGATCGGCATTCAACGACATGATCCGGCCGCCGAATGCGACCTCTGTGATCTGCGCGGCCGCCGGCCCCTTTTGCAACGAAATCAGTTGCACACCGGGCAGCGCGGCGACGGCTGCGAAACTGGCGAGCGTAATGTCGCGCATGGCGAAGCTGCTATAGTTCGAGTGTCCCGGCCCCCAATTGATGCCGACCTTGAAGCCGCCGGCGCCGAGCCGTGCGCGCCAGGCTTCGACCCGCTCCGGCGTGGCCGAGAGGTAAGGCACCGCGGCCGGCACACTATCCGGCCGGATACCGAGCACGCCCGGAACGCTGAGCAAGGGCAGCCAGCGCAGCGGCCGCTGGTCCTGCGCGAGCGCATCGGCGTCGGTCGCGATGGTCACACCGGCAAGCGTCGAGAGCAGCGGCGCCATGGCCTTGCGGGTCAGGATTGTCACGTCGAACCCGCGCTCGGCCAGCAAAGGCGCGAAGCGGCAAAACTGGATGGTGTCGCCTAGGCCCTGTTCGCTCACGAGAACGACGCGGTCGCCGGAACGCAATTCGCCGTGCCAGCGCGGCTGCGGCAACGGGATATAGGTCGGCTTGCCGACATTCGAGCGGTGCTCGTAGTCGGCAAAGCCGGCCTCCCAGTTGCCGCGCAGCAGGTTGAGCAGGCCGCGCCCGAGATAGGTATCTTCGATGTGCGGATCGATCGCGATCGCCTTGTCATAGGCCGCCGCCGCCTCGTCGAACCGCGGCGTGTCGAGCATACCGCGCGCGGCTTCCAGATGACCGAGGTCCTTGAGCGCGTTGCCGCGATTGACGTGCGCTTCGGCGACATTCGGGCCGCACACGATCGCCTTGTCGAAGCTCGCCAACGCTTCCTCGTGGCGGCCGAGCTCCTGTAACAAGGCGCCGCGGTTGAGCCAGTCCGGCCCCGAGGTCGGATTGAGCGCGAGCGCGCGGTCGAAACTTTTAAGCGCCTCGTCGGGAAAGCCGGCATCGACCAGGATGTTGGCGCGGTTGCCGTGGGCGTCGGCGAAATTGGCATCGAGCGCGATCGCCTGGTCGAAATTCTTGGCCGCCTCCAGCCGCTCGCCCAGCCGGTACAGCGCCTGGCCGAGCAGGTTGTGCAAGCGCGCCTGCGGCGGGCCGATCGAAATGGCACGACGGGCGAGCTCGGCGCCTTGCTGGTATTGGCCGTCCTGGCAGGCGACCACGGCGACGTAATACAGCGCGTCGGCATTCTGCGGGTCTCTTTGCAGCACCTCGACATAACGCTCCATGGCCTGCGCGATATCGCCCTGGCGGTGGTGGAATAGGCCCTGTTGGATGAGTCCGGCGGTGGTCGAGGGTTCGCTCATGCCGGGGTGTTCTAAGCAGGCTTTGCGGGGGAAGCAAAGCCTGCCGCGCCGCCACATGCCGTGGTATGGTTTTTGCCACCAAATTCGGGAAACTATTGCGGAAGTAGGCGGGCAGGGGCTCTATGAAAGATATCCTCGACAAACTCGAAAAGCGGCGGGAAGAGGCGCGGCTGGGGGGCGGGGTGGCCCGCATCGAGGCCCAGCACAAGCGCGGGAAACTGACCGCGCGCGAACGCATCGAATTGCTGCTCGACAAGGGCTCGTTCGAGGAGCTCGACATGTTCGTCGAGCACCGCTCGGCCGAATTCGGCATGGAAAAGACCAAGGTGCCCGGCGACGGCGTGGTTACCGGCTGGGGCACCGTCAACGGCCGCACGGTCTATCTGTTCTCGAAAGATTTCACCGTGTTCGGCGGCTCGCTCTCCGAGGCGCATGCGCAGAAGATCATGAAAGTGCAGGACATGGCGATGAAGGCGCGCGCGCCCATCATCGGCCTGTTCGACGCCG
The DNA here is from genome assembly GCA_035469145.1 of Pseudolabrys sp. Lineage (GTDB taxonomy): Bacteria > Pseudomonadota > Alphaproteobacteria > Rhizobiales > Xanthobacteraceae > Pseudolabrys. The sequence continues at coordinate 15,752 of DATISB010000098.1, read as the reverse complement.
GCGGCGCGCGCATCCAGGAGGGTGTCGCCGCGCTCGGCGGCTATGGCGAGGTGTTCAAGCGCAACGTGATCGCCTCCGGCGTCATTCCGCAAATCAGCGTAATCATGGGCCCCTGCGCCGGCGGCGACGTCTATTCGCCGGCAATGACCGACTTCATCTTCATGGTGCGCGACACCAGCTACATGTTCGTGACCGACCCCGACGTGGTGAAGACGGTGACCAATGAAGTAGTCACCGCCGAGGAACTGGGCGGCGCCAGCGTGCATACGACCAAGTCGGGCGTTTCCGACGGCGCCTTCGAGAACGACGTCGAGTGTCTGTTGCAGATACGCCGGCTGATCGACTTCCTGCCGGCGAACAACGAAAGCGGCGTGCCGGAATGGCCGACGCAGGATCCCGCCGACCGTATGGACGAGTCGCTCGACACGCTGATCCCCGATAATCCGAACAAGCCCTACGACATCAAGGAACTGATCCTCAAAGTCGCCGACGAGGGCGACTTCTTCGAGATTTCATCCGCCTACGCCAAGAACATCGTCACCGGCTTCGGCCGCATCGCCGGGCGCACCACCGGCTTCGTCGCCAACCAGCCGATGGTGCTGGCCGGCGTACTCGACAGCGACGCCTCGCGCAAGGCGGCGCGCTTCGTGCGCTTCTGCGACGCTTTCAACATTCCGATCGTGACCTTCGTGGACGTGCCCGGCTTCCTGCCCGGCACCGCGCAGGAATACAACGGGCTGATCAAGCACGGCGCCAAGCTGTTGTTTTCGTATTCCCAGTGCACGGTGCCGCTGGTGACCGTGATCACGCGCAAGGCCTTCGGCGGCGCCTATGACGTGATGGCGAGTAAGCACGTCGGCGGCGATCTGAACTACGCCTGGCCGACCGCGCAGATCGCTGTGATGGGCGCCAAGGGGGCGGTGGAGATCATCTTCCGCGCCGACATCGGCGACAAGGACAAGATCGCCGCGCGCACCAAGGAATACGAGGACCGCTTCCTGTCGCCCTTCGTCGCCGCCGAGCGCGGCTATATCGACGACGTGATCATGCCGCACTCGACGCGCCGGAGGTTGGCGCGGGCGCTCGCCATGCTGAAGAACAAGCACGTCGAGATGCCGGCGCGCAAGCACGATAATTTGCCGGTGTGATGAAAGAATCTTGATGGTTGCACGCCGACATCATTTCTTGCCGCCAATGCTACTTAAAAGGCTTTAGCCAACCTAGAAAGCGGGGCAAAACCTACCAAGTAATCGTATTTGATCGAGACGGAAAGAAATTTATTTCTAACATTCTAAATCTTGCTGTGGAGCACGATTTTAATCGTGTTGAGATCGAGGACAAGCACTCTGATGTATTTGAACAAGCACTTGCAAAACTGCAAAGGCTCATGAACCAGCCGATGCCGAAACCCTCGGCCGCCAGCAAGGCCGACGAAGAAGAATTAAAAAAACTCATGGACGATCCGGACAAACTGCAGGAATATATCCGCGAGCAATTGAACAAGCCCTAAGGCGAAACCCGACGCGTTGAGATATCGCGCATGCACCTCCGAATGGCTGCTTTGATCGTCGCCGCGCTCGACGCGGTGGGGTAGGCGCTGGTTGCAGTCAACACGTTCCTGTCGCAGCCGGATCCCACCACCAAAGGCCTGGACCAGGCCGCCGGTTATGCGGTCACGCTCCTATTCGTGTTAACCAGCGCGCCGGCGCTGATTTTGACGTGGCGCAAGCGCACGCCGCGCCGGGCGTTGACGCTGGCGCTGGCATTCCCGGCCGTCTTTGCGCTGCTGTTCGTCGCGGCGGTCATCGCCTGGGCCTGACTCTAGCGCCAGCCGCCGCCGCCGTTCACATAGACCGTGTCCGCGGTCATGAACGTGCAGGCGTCCGAGCACATGAACAGCACCAGCTCGCCGATCTCCTCCGGCTTGCCGAAGCGTTGCATCGGCACGTCGTTGAGCATTTGCTTCGCCATCTCCGGCGTGGTCGCCGCTGCGGCCTGAAATGCGGTGTCGATCGGCCCCGGCGAGATCGACAGCGCGCGGATGCCCTGGGTGGCGAATTCGCGCGCCACGCCCATGGTCATGCTCACCACCGCACCCTTGGCCGCGGCGTAGTGACGCCAGCGCCGGGTCCGCCGCGCCGATGCGTCATGCTGCCCATATTGACGATCACGCCGAATTTGTTGGCCAGCATGTGCGGCAGCAACGCCTGCATGGCGTAGAGCGTGCCTTTCACGTTGAGGTCGAAGGTGCGGTCGAAAAGATCGTCGTCGATCTCGAGGAATTTCGAGCGGCGAATGGCGGCGCCAGCCGAGTTGAACAGGAACTGCACGCTGCCGAAGCCGTCGATCGCCAGCTGCCCCATGTCCTCGACCGCCGCGCGCTTGGTTACATCGATGGTGAGCGCCAGCGCCTGGCCGCCTTTGGCGTTGACCTGCTCGACGGTTTCCGTGACGCCCGCCTCGTTGATGTCGGCGCACACTACGTTGGCGCCTTCGCGCGCGAAAATCAGCGCGGTGGCCCGCCCGATGCCGCTGCCGGCCCCGGTGATGACGATGGTTTTCCCTGAGAAATAGTCCGGCGTCTTCGGCATGGTGTCCTCGCTCCTTGACCGTCATTGCGGACGTGGGCGAAGACTAGCGCATTCTTTATCCGCCGTACGACATTCATCCCATGCGGATCACCGTCTTGGTGGCCAGCAGGATGGCCTGCGACAGTAGCGTGATGTCGGCATGTCCCCGCGCTAGACGTCGAGCAGCAGCGCGATGCGCACCCGATCGCTGCGGTTCTACACTTCATGCGGATAGGTGTCGTCCCACAGAAGGCTTTCGCCGTCGCCGAGCCAGTGGGGCACGCCGTCAATGTTCATCACGCAAGCCGGAACGCCCTTGCCGTCGCGCGGCATCGACAGCATGAGATGAAAGTGCAGGATTCCGCGGATCGGGCCGTGGTGCTCGGGGACGTGCTTGCCGGGCGCCAGAAACGACAATATGGCCGACGCCACCTCCGGCGCCTCGTCCAGCAGCGCGGCGACCGTCGGACAGCGTCGTAGGTTGTTCTCCGCCGTTACGCCCTAGGCCTTCATGATGAATACGCGCCAGTCGCGCCCGTTATTGACCGAAATATCCGCCTGCGCCGGCATGATGTCGTGGAAGCACGGTACATTGTTGAGCATGCCGGCCACGTCCAGCGCTTCGCGGCGGATGTCGGTCCATCGCTCGGTGAAGCGTTTGATGTTGGGGAAATAATGCTCGGCCTCGAGCGTGGCCGGCGTCGCGATGCGACGGTCATAAATGGCGCGGATCACGCCGGCCGCACGGTCGTATAGTTGCACGGACTTTTCTTCGCGGACGGGTCGCGTCCTTGGCAGTCAAGATAACGCCGGACGCAGGCATTCGGATATATCCCCGGGGCATAAATATGGCGCGAGGGGGCCCGGCGAGATTATGCTAGACAAACTCAGGCTACATACAGAAGGGTGCCCTATGACGCTGCGAAAATTGATATTGGCGCTGTTACTGACGCCGCTGCTGAGCGCGCCGCTGCGCGCGGAAGAAGGCCTGGTCACCTTCAAATCGATGAGCGTGGATCTCGCGCTGGCGCTCGCTCGTGCCGCGCTCACCGATTGCCAGAAGCAGGGCTACCAGGTGACGGTCGCGGTGGTCGACCGCTTCGGCGTCATGCAGGTGCTGCTGCGTGACCGCTTCGCCGGCGCCCATACCGTGCCGACCGCGACCGGCAAGGCCTGGACCGCGATCAGCTTTCGCACCAATACCAGCGAACTGGTCGCCGCCAGCGGGCCGGGTTCGCCGCAGGCCGGCATCCGTTCGCTGCCGGGCGTCACCATCATCGCCGGCGGCGTCATGGTGGAAGCCGCGGGTTCGCTGGTCGGTGCCGTTGGCGTCTCCGGCGCGCCAGGCGGCGACAACGACGAAGCCTGCGCCAAAGCCGGCGTCGTGGCCGTGCGCGACAAGCTCGATTTCTAAGAGGTCAGCCATGAATCCATCCGCCCCGGTCGACTACGCCGACGCCTCAGTCGCCGTGCGCGCGGTCTATGACGACATCAAGCAGACCCGCAACGTGCCGGACGTGAACAATTTCTGGAAATATCTGGCGCGCGACCCAGTAACGCTCAAGCGCACCTGGGACAGCGTCAAAGAGATCATGGCGCCCGGTGCGCTCGATCCGCTCACCAAGGAGATGATCTATCTGGCGGTCAGCGTCACCAATGGCTGCCCCTATTGCATCGCCAGCCATACCGCGGCCGCCCGCAAGGCCGGCATGACCGAGGCCATGTTCGGCGAGGTGATGGCGGTCACCGGCATGGCCAACGAAACCAATCGGCTGGCCAACGGCTACCGGGTTCCCATCGATCCGGCATTCCAAACCTGATGCGATTGCTCAAGCCATGCCATTCATGACATGGTGATAAAAACGCGCGGGGGACGCGGGGGGAAAGCCATGATCGATCGGCCACTGATTATCAAACTGCTTTGCGTCGCGCTGGTCGCGGCAGTCATGCTGCCGGTCGGGCACGTGCTGTTTCCCTATGTCAGCCATGTCCTGAGCGGCATGCAGTTCCAGGCGATCGAGGCGGTGATCAGCGCCACGGTCGGCTTCGGCCTCTCCGCCATCGTCGGGTAGCGGGAGCATGATCTCGAAAAGTGGGAACCGGTTTTCGGACAAGATCATGCTCAAAAAATGATAAGACGAATGCAGTTTCTGCAACGGTTCTCATGCGCCTGAGCAAACTGGCGATCGCAGCCGCGCCGATGCTGTTCGTGCTGCTGTGGAGCACCGGCTTCATCGGCGCGCGCTTCGGGCTGCCCTATATCGAGCCGATGACGTTCCTGACGGTGCGCATGGCGTTCGTGGTGATCATCATGGCCGCCATCGCGCTGATCGGGCTTGCGCGCTGGCCGGACACGCCGGAAATTGGCCATAGCCTGGTGGCTGGCGCGCTGGTTCACGGGCTTTATCTCGGCGGCGTGTTCATTGCCATCAGTCAGGGCGTGCCGGCCGGCATTTCGGCGCTGATCCCGGGCCTGCAGCCGATCCTCACCTCAACCATCGCCAACCGCTTCATGGGTGAGACGGTGACGCGCCTGCAATGGTTCGGCCTGGTGCTCGGCCTGATCGGCGTCGCGCTTGTACTGCACGATCGCGCCCTCGTGGCTGCTGGCTCAACCATTGGCTGGATTGCCAGCTTCGGCTCGCTCTTCGGCATCACGCTCGGTACGCTCTACCAGAAGCGTTTTTGCAGTGCCATCGACTGGCGCGCCGGCAACACGGTGCAATATGCCGGCGCACTGGCGTTGTTCGGCCTGGCCGCCTTCGCCTTCGAGACACGCACGATCCACTGGAGCTTTGAATTGGTCTTCGCCATGGCCTGGCTGGTGCTCGTGCTGTCGATCGCGGCGGTCGGGCTGATGTATTGGCTGATCCGCCGCTCGGCGGCAACCGGCTTCGCCAGCCTGTTCTACCTGGTGCCGGTGGTGACCGCCTTGCTCGCGTTCATGCTGTTCGGCGAGAAGCTGGACGCGCTGTCGGTCGCCGGCATGGTGGTGTGCGCCGCCGGTGTCGTGCTGGTCAACCGCGGCGTCGGCGGCGTGAAGCTGGTGGCAGAGAACTAGGCCGCGGATAGCTCTCCGCGCGGAGTTCGCGTGAGCTTATTTTTCAAGCGCCTCGTTGAGCGCGGAAATGATCGTCCGAAATCGCTCGACCGAATAATGATGCACAATCACCTGATGCTTTTTGCCGCCAGCGGTGACTTCCAGGCTCGAAGTCGATCCGTCAATGATTCTCTTGTTCCAATATGACGCGTTGAGCTCAAAGAAGCCGTAAGCCAAGACACTGGCATAGAGGCGCCTGATCGCTTGCTTGGGAAGCTGTTGTTCGGTTGTCTTTTCTTCGCGCGGGCCGGCGCGTCCTTTCGAGCGTTGCACCTCGGTGATGGTGGCGCGTCCCGAGGCATATATGGTCGTGATCCCAGGAGGCATGGGTGGGACCGCTTCTGTAGCTAAGCGAAAAATCATCCGGCACTGAAAGGCGTTCCGGCGCGATTTTGCGGGAGGGCGTTGTGTCTTGCGGCTGTGCAGGCGGCTGAGCCAATGCGCCCGTAGCCAAAAGCATCGCGATAACGGCTGACAGCAGGCGCGCTATTCCACCCATTGTTGATCTCCCCATTGCACTTGCTCGCCTGTTTAAATCTAGGCACGGCCGCCGCATGCATATTGACGAGAAGCAATGACAGAGCTGCCGGCCTTGCTATTCGAAAACACGGTCCTGTTTTGTGTGGAGGGTAACGATGGTCTCACGACGGCAATTGCTGGTTGTCATGGCGGTAGTAGCGGCGGCAACGTCGATATACGCGCCGGCCCATGCCCAGCCGGTCGTGCAAACCGGAAGAGTCTCGCCCGAGAGAAAAGCGATTCTCGACGTGGCCCGTGTTCCGGTCGAACGGCAGCTCGGCATCAAGGTCGTTTTTGTGGTGGAGCGGATGGCGCTCTTCAGCGATTGGGCCTATGCCGCATTGCATCCGCGCGACGCCGCGGGAAATCGTATCGATTACCGGCGGATGCTTTTTGCCAAAGACGTCGATCCCGAACAGGACAGCGATTTTGTAGGCGTCCTGTTGCGGCGGAACGGCGCATCCTGGTCGCTGGTCGAAGAGGCTTTCCTGCAAACCGACGTCTTCTGGGAGGAATGGGAGACGAAACACAAACTGCCGCGCGCGCTGTTTTTGACCGAATAGCGGGCCGAAGCGATCGCGCGCGCATCTCCCAGGCGCGGCCGGCGTTGTTTTGGTCAACAGCGGCGCCGGCGGCGGTTTCTGCTAGTCACCTGTCTTGAAGTTCCAATGGAACTTTAAGCGAAATAATTACAGCGCCGAATATTTCGGCGCTGGCGGCGGTGTCGAATATATGCTTGCCCGCAATTGGACCGTCCGCGCCGAAGCGCTCTATGCGGATTTCGGTTCCAAGACCATCACGGTCGTTTCTCCTCCAATTGGTTTTATTGGGAACTATTCCAGCACTTTCCGGCACGCTGTGTCGACCGCTCGTGACGCGCTGAACTGGAAGTGGTGAGATCGCTCACCGCGTAGCATTGCAGCCGCGCACAATCCCGATCTGTCTACGCTTTCTATTTCCCGCGCTCGAGCATCAACTGCGTCTGCGTGACCAGCGCGCATAGCCGGCCGTCGCCGCGGGTGACGCGGGTCTGCCAGACCATGGTGGTGCGGCCGCGATGCAGTGCCGTGCATTCGGCGTAAGCCGTGTCGCCGATCGGGATGGCGGCGAAGAAATTGGTCTTGCTCTCGATCGTGGTGGTGGACTGGCCCGCTTTCAGATTAGCGGTGGTGGCGGTGCCGCCGAGATTGTCGGCCAGCGCCATGATGGCGCCGCCATGCAGTAGGCCGAAGCGGTTGTTGAGTTCCTCGCGCGCCACCAGCTCGGCGGTCACGCGTTCGGGCGAGACATGGGTGATTTTCATCCCGAGGAATTGAGCGAAGGGCGGTTGCTGATGCGCCAACTCGTTGATGGCCCCGTCGTTCATGTTAAATGCTCCAGCCATTGCGCGGCAAGGTTAAGATCGTTTTGCGTGAGATTGTGTCCGGTGGGAAGGGCTTTATAGACCAGATCGGCGCCGGCCGCTTGCAGGACGGCAGCGAGCCGCTCGCGCGCGGCGGCCGGTATGATCGGATCGTTGCTGCCGGAAAGCAGCAGCACCGGCTTGCCGGCGAGATCGGGCAGGGGTTCCGGCTCGAGCGGCAGCATGGCGCGCAACAATACGGCGCCGCGCAGCACGTCCGGCCGCGTCAGCAGCAGCGCGGCGGCGATATTGGCCCCGTTGGAAAAGCCGACGGCGACCGGCGCGTCGAGGCGATGGGCATTGCGCGCGGCGGCGATGAAATCCGCCAGTTCGGTGGTGCGAACTTTAAGGTCGGCCAGGTCGAACACGCCTTCTGCCAGCCGGCGGAAGAAGCGCGGCATGCCGTTCTCCAAAACCTTGCCGCGCGGCGACAGCTGCGCCGCGCCGGGCGACAATTGCGCCCCCAACGGTAGCAGATCGTTTTCGTTGCCGCCGGTGCCGTGCAGGAGCAGCAGCGGCGGCTTACCGGGCTGCGTCGCCGGGATGAAGCGGTGGATGAAGCCGAGATCAGTCATGATGTTAAAATGAAAAGAGCGCGGACGATTTTGCCCGCGCCCTTATAGCAAATTAAATGACGAGCATTACGCCTTCGGCTGCGGCACGATGCGGAGATAGGGCCGCGGCGCCTTCCAGCCTTGCGGATAAATCTTCTTGGCTTCCTCGTCGTTGACCGAACCGGCGATGATTACGTCCTCGCCCTGTTTCCAGTTCGCCGGCGTCGCCACGCGGTGCTTGGCGGTCATCTGCAGCGAGTCGAGCACGCGCAGCACCTCGTCGAAATTGCGCCCGGTGGTCATCGGATAGACCAGGATCAGCTTGATCTTCTTGTCCGGGCCGATGATGAAGACGTTGCGCACGGTCATATTGTCCGCCGCGGTGCGGCCTTCAGAAGTGCCGCCGGTTGCCGCCGGCAACATGCCGTAGGCCTTGGAGATCTTCAGATCGGTATCGCCGATCATCGGATAGTTCGGCGCGAAGCCGACCACGTCCTTGATGTCGACCGCCCACTTGGTGTGATTGGCAACCGGATCGACCGACAGCCCGATGATCTTGGTGTTACGCTTGTCGAAATCCGGCTTCATGCGTGCCATGGTGCCGAGTTCGGTGGTGCAGACCGGGGTGAAATCCTTCGGGTGCGAGAACAGCATGCCCCAGGAATTGCCCAGCCAGTCGTGAAAACGGATTTTTCCTTCGGTTGTTTCCGCCTCGAAATCCGGGGCGGTATCGCCAATCGCCAATGTCATGACAAACCTCCAATGACGCGCTCAATTGTCGTTCCGGGACTTAATATAGGCGTCCCCGGCCAAGCGGAATAGGCCCGGGGGCAAAAAGTAGCATCCTACGACGCCTTGGGGTAGCGCAGCATAAAGCTTCGCTGCCGTGCGGTTGCGATGAAAATATTTTTTGCTCTTGCGGCCGGCTGGCATCAGCGGCTCGCCGCCTTGCTTTCCTCCAGAAGGCCGACAGTGCGCCCGGGAAATCCGGCGACGTCGAAATAGCGGGTGCGGCCGACCGATTGATATTTGAGCACCGTGCGCAGCCCGTTGGCCGAGGCCTGCGAGCTTACCGAACGGGTAGCTGCGTTCGGAGGCCGTCCGACCGGCATCGCCTCGTTGATGACGCGGCCGATCAGGCGGCCTTTGGCCTTGACGTTCAGCCCCAGGATATGGGCGACGGTCTTGCCGACATCGGCGTTGCTCACCGGCGCTTCGTCGGCGAAACCGGTCTTGAAGTCGGGTCCGACGGCGGCCATGAAGTTCATGGTATCGGCGCGGCTGAAGCTGCCATGCATGCCCTGGCCCTGTCGCAATGCGGTATCGGCGACCTCCACGGCGCACAGCACCGGCTGCTCGCAGCCGGTGGCGAACGACTTGAAGTTGACGACGATGGCCGGCTGCAACGTGCGCGCCTTGCCGCCGCTCAGATTGACCGTTGCCAACGGCAGCGTGCCGGGGGATCGGCCGAGCGAGGCGTCGACGAAAATGCCGCTGACGTAATCCTGCTCGAGCAGAGCTTTTACCACGCGCGCGGCGATCTTGCGGTCCCTGCGGGGCAGGTAGACCAGATCGGAGCCGCCATTGGCCGCGACCACCACGTCGGGTTTCGCCGGATCCTTGCCGATGAGGCCGTTGCCGGCTGAGGGATGCACGGTGGGCGCGACGGCTGCGTTTTTTGCGTTCGGGTCGAACAGCGGCAGGCCGAGCGCCTTGGCGAGATCGATGGCGAGGAAGCCGGGCGGCATATGGTCTTTGTACACGTCGGCGTAGTTCGTCTTGGCGGTCGGGCTGGTCTGACTTTCCTTGGAGATAGTCGAGAAGCCGTGGTCGGCGGCGATGATGATTTCCGTGGTCGCGGCAATCCCGAGCTCGTCGAGTGCCTTACGCAGTTGCGCGAGATTATTGTCGGCATTCTTGATGGCGGCGAGCGAGGTCGGTCCGTTGATGCCGGGCGTCAGCGTATTGAGGCTGTCGCCCTGATTGTGATGCGAGCCGTCGGGATCGCGCGACCAGAACACCAGCACGAACGGTTTGTTACGCTCTTTGAACAGCGGCAGTACCACCTTGGTGGCGACGTCGGCGAAATAGGTCTGCTGCTCGATATTGGCGACGGTCGTGCCGGGCGCGTCGAACTTGCCGGCATGGCCATTGTCGCCGCGCGACGGGGCGATCAGTGGCAGGCCTGCCTTACTTAACGCGGCCTTGATTTCGTCCGTGAGCGGCGCGCCGGGCGCGCGGCCGGTGGAGTCGTCAACGATGATCGAATGAGGGCCTGGCCGCGTGACGCGGTCGGTATGATCGAAGATCAACGCCGGCCCGAGCTTGCCGATCGCAGCGGTGCTGAAGCCTTGGCTGCGCGCCGCCTTCAGGATGGTCTCTTCGTTGAGAAAGTCGCCGTCGAAATGCTCGTCGACGTCGTACAGCACGGCATCGTTTTCCAGGAATGGCGTCACGGTGCCGAAGGCGGGCGCAACCGGATAGCTGGTATAGATCGTGTTGCTGTAATCGCCGGTGTCGCCGAGATAGTGGCCGGTCGCCATGGCCGAGGCATTGGTGGTGGTGAAAGTGGGAAACAGCGAATGCGGGTTCTTGAAATTGACGCCCTTGTCGCGGATCGCCGCCATGGTCGGCGCGGTTTCTGGCGTCACCTTGAAAGCGCGCAGACCGTCGGGCACGAACAGGATCACATTGTGCGGCGGTTCGGCGCTGGCCGCGGTCAGTTGCAGACCAACCACCGCCAAAGCCAGGGCGTGCAGCGCTTTTGACCTGAGCGACATGGCAATTCTCTCGTTTATCTTTGTTGCAATGCCGCGCTAGATACGCCGGCCACAAGACAGTATTGTAACAATAGCCGGCTATCCGCAGCCATTTCCACCCGGAATGGCAGAGGGCGTTCCGCTTAATGTTCAAGCGTATCCTGATTGCCAATCGCGGCGAAATCGCCTGCCGGATAATCAAGACCGCCCGCCGTATGGGGATCGAGACGGTCGCCGTCTATTCGGAGGCCGATAAGGATGCCATGCACGTGGCGATGGCCGATAGCGCCGTGGCCATCGGCCCGCCGGAGGTGGCCAAGAGCTACCTGCTGATCGACAAAATTTTGGCCGCTTGCAAGGCATCCGGCGCGCAGGGGGTGCATCCCGGCTACGGATTTCTGTCCGAGCGCGAGGCCTTCGCCAAGGCGCTGGAAGCGGCCGGGATCGTGTTCATCGGGCCGAACCCGAATGCCATCGCCGCCATGGGCGACAAGATCGAGTCGAAGAAGGCGGCGGCCGCGGCCCACGTCTCCACCGTGCCCGGCCATCTCGGCGTGATCGACAACGACGCCGAGGCGATGGAGATCGCCGACGAGATCGGCTACCCGGTGATGATCAAGGCTTCCGCCGGCGGCGGCGGCAAGGGCATGCGCATCGCCTATTCCAAAGCCGAGGTGGCGGAAGGCTATGCGCGCGCCAAGTCGGAGGCGAAGTCCTCGTTCGGCGACGACCGCGTGTTCATCGAGAAATTCATCACCGATCCGCGCCACATCGAGATCCAGGTGCTGGGCGACAAGCACGGCCACGTGATCTATCTTGGCGAGCGAGAATGTTCGATCCAGCGCCGCAATCAGAAGGTGATCGAGGAGGCCCCAAGCCCGCTGCTCGACGCCGCCACGCGCAAGAAGATGGGCGAGCAGGCGGTCGCGCTCGCCAAGGCAGTCGGCTACGACAGCGCTGGCACGGTCGAATTCGTCGCCGGCCAGGACAAGAGCTTCTATTTCCTCGAGATGAACACGCGTTTGCAGGTCGAGCATCCAGTGACCGAACTCGTCACCGGCATCGATCTGGTCGAGCAGATGATCCGCAGCGCTGCCGGCGAAAAACTCTCGCTTAAGCAGAGCGACGTGAAGCTCAACGGCTGGGCGGTGGAAAGCCGCGTTTATGCCGAGGACCCGTACCGCAAATTCCTGCCCTCCACCGGGCGGCTTACGCGCTACCGGCCTCCGCAAGAGCGCAGCGCCAATGGGGTCACCCTGCGTAACGATACCGGAGTCTACGAGGGCGGCGAGATTTCGATCTACTACGACCCGATGATCGCCAAACTGGTCACCCACGCGCCGACGCGCGAGCAGGCAATCGACGCGCAGGCCGACGCACTTGATGCGTTTGTCATCGACGGTATCCGCCACAACATTCCGTTCCTGGCCGCGTTGATGGCGCATCCGCGCTGGCGCGCCGGCAAGCTGTCGACCGGCTTCATCGCCGAGGAGTTTCCCGAGGGCTTCCACCCGCATCAGCCCGAAGGCGAGCGGGCCAAGGTGCTGGCCGCGGTCGCGGTTGCGATCGATCACGTGCTGGGCGAGCGCAAGCGGCAGATTTCCGGCCAGCTGGCCGGGCGGCCGGTGGTGCGTGCCGGCCTCCGCGCCGTCGCGCTCGGCGATAAGATCTACACGGTTGCGGTCGGCAGCGGGCAGGTGCGCTTCGGCGATGACGAGCGCGGTGATCGCCCGCCTGCCGACAAATCGCTGATCCTGACCTACCGCGTTGGCGGTGGCGCCAGCGGCAATACGCCGGCGCAGACGATCACCCTCGAGCCGCGTTGGAAACCGGGTGACCCACTGTGGACCGGGACTGTCGATGGACACACGGTGGCGGCGCAGGTGCGCAACATTCCCAATGGATTTACGCTGGCCTATCGCGGCGTCGAGACCAAGGCCTATGTCTATACCGAGCCCGAGGCCGCTTTGGCCCAGCTGATGCCGGTCAAGCAGGCAGCCGACAGCCTCAAGCACGTGCTGTGCCCGATGCCGGGACTGGTGGTGTCGATCGCGGTCAAGGAAGGCCAGGAGGTCAAGGCCGGCGAAACCGTGGCGGTGGTGGAGGCGATGAAGATGGAAAACGTGCTGCGCGCCGAGATCGACGGCACGGTGAAAAAGATCAACGCCAAGCCGGGCGACAGCTTGGCGGTCGATGCGGTGATTTTGGAGTTTACGTAGCTTTCTGCCGAATCCATGGCCCTCTACATCGCCTACGGTTCCAACATGAACCGCGCCGCCATGCGGCGGCGCTGTCCGGACGCGCGCGCCGTCGGGCCGGCGACGCTTGCGGGCTACCGGTTTTTCGTCGGCATCAACGGCTGGGGATCGGTCAAGCCCAGCGCGGGCGATGACGTGCACGGCGTGTTGTGGCGGCTGACGGCGCGCGACGTGGCGGCGCTGCATGCTTACGAGCTGCTGCACCAGGGCCTCTATGACGTGCGCCACCTGCCTGTGCGCAGCGGCGGCAGCTGCGTGCGCGCGATGATCTATCAGCTGCGCCGCCGCGCGCCCGGACGGGCGAAGCCGGGTTACGTGGAGATGATCGCGGCCTCGGCGCGCGCCTGGAACTTGCCGGAGCCTTACGTGAAGTCGGTCGAGCGCTTGAGCATATCGCGCTGGACCGGCGCGCGCGACATCGACGCCGGGGAGCTTGCATGAGAGTCATCCGCCACATGGTCGTGGGCGGCCGCGTGCAGGGCGTCAGCTATCGCGCCTTTGTCGAGCACGAGGCGCTCCGGCACGGCATCGAGGGCTGGGTGCGCAACTGCCGCGACGGTGACGTCGAGGCGGTGCTGGCGGGCGACGGCGATGCAGTCGCCGCCGTGATAGAAGCCTGCCGCCGCGGGCCGATGGGGGCGCGCGTTGATACGCTCGATCAACGCGCGGGTAGCGAGGACGATCTCAAGTCGCGCCGGGCGGGCGAATTGTTTTCGGTGCTTTTCTGATCGACGGTGGCCCCGAACAATCCCTCGAATTCGCGCCGCAGCACCGTGTCCACCTCGGTCATCGACACGAGGAGGCCGAGATCGGCCAAACTTGTGACGCCGTAACGCTGCTCGTTGACGCCGCACGGCACGATGCCGGAAAAATGCGTGAGATCCGGCTCTACATTGATCGCCATGCCATGCAGCGTCACCCATTGCGTCACGCGGATGCCGATGGCGGCGATCTTATCCTCGAAAGCCTCGCCTTTGTCCGGCCGGCGCACCCAGACGCCGATGCGGTCCTCGCGCCGCTCGCCGTGCACTTTGAACGCGGCCAGCGTGCGGATGACCCATTCCTCCAGGGTGGCGACGAAGCGGCGCACGTCCGGCCCTCGCCGGCGCAAATCGAGCATCACATAGGCCACGCGCTGGCCCGGCCCGTGATAGGTCATCTGGCCGCCGCGGCCGCTCGCGAACACCGGAAAGCGCGCCTCGATCAGCTCGTCTGGCTTGGCGCTGGTGCCGGAGGTGTAAAGCGGCGGGTGCTCGATTAGCCAGACCAGCTCGGACTCTTTGCCAGCAGCAATGGCCGCCACGCGTGCCTGCATGAAGGCCACCGCCGCCTCGTAGGGCACCAGCGCATCGCTCACGCACCATTCGACGCCCGCCGATCCGGGCGGCGGGCCAAGCCCAACCGTCAATTCGTTGCGCGCGTTAACCATCCGTTCACCATACCATGCTGACCTGAAGCCTGCCCGCAGTCGCGCGAGGGCAATGGGAAATAAAAACGTGGCCACACTCGACAAGGTTTCGATTGATATCACCGTAGTGCTCGGCACCACCTCCATGCCGATTCATCAGGCGCTCCGGCTCGGCCGCGGCGCCATCATCGAGCTGGACTCAGCCGAGGACGACGCCGTCAGCATCCTCGCCAACAACCTGCCGTCGCCAAGGGCACGGTGGTAGTCAATGGCAACCGCATCGCGGTCGAGGTCGGCGAGATTATGCCTCGGCAGCAGGATATGCGCTGAGCGCCGAGGGCCTCTTTTAGCGGCCCTTGTCCCTCAAGACCCTATTTGTTACAGCAACCGCGCTTCGTCGGACGCGAGGTTTTGCAAGGCTTTTCGTCCTGCCTCCATGCGGCCATGGCGGAATTGGTAGACGCACTAGCTTGAGGTGCTAGCGGGGCAACCCGTGGAGGTTCGAGTCCTCTTGGCCGCACCAATCAAAAATTAAGCTATTGTTTTTGTTTTAGGATCGCGATTGGCGCTCCCACCTTTTCCTCGGGTGAGAGCATAGATGTTGCTGGATCGTTCTTGACCAACATACCCGCCGCCTGCTGACCAAGGCGCGCACGGTCGGCGTTGCGGGTGTAGAGCGACGCCATGCCGCCGCCGCTCCAACCGAACAGCGCCTCAAGCTGATTGACAGTGGCACCGTTATTCGCGGCGCGTGTTGCGCCGATCGTGCGTAAACCGTGTGCCGATTTGCCATGAACGCCCGCCGTCACGCAGGCGTCCTTGAACATATTGCCCAAGCTCTCCTTGGTTAGCGGCTTGCCCTTGCCACCGCAGATGTAGGCTAGCTCGCCGGTCGGCCCCGCATCCAGCGTGGCTTGCAGGATAGGAAGGACGGGCAGGGTGATTGTGCAGATGCTCTCAAAATCGCACAAGACGATCGAGCTTCCTCGCCTGCACTACAGTTTCGACCTGCGACAGGCCCATGGCCGAGATATTTCTCCAGCTAGAGCATTTTCAGGATTGACGGAATCGGCGGGGTTTTCGCTGAGCCGGATTCGTGATTCATTCTACGTGTTGAATCGGCATGGAGGCTTCGATGGGCAAGCCCTATTCGCAGGACTTGCGTGAGCGTGTGATTGCGGC
>DATISB010000097.1:0-2750 GCA_035469145.1 Pseudolabrys sp. | reverse complement strand
GCGCTGCGCGTCAACAAGATCGACATCGGCATGCGCCAGGTCGAGGACGGCCGCCGTTCCGCCTCGCGCGAAGTGCCGGAAGAAAGCCTGATGCTGACTGGCGACGAGAATATCGTTGATGTCAACTTCTCGGTACTGTGGAAGGTGAAGCCGACCGGCGTCGGCGAATATCTGTTCAACATCCAGAATCCGGAAGGCACCGTGAAGGCTGTGGCCGAGAGCGCCATGCGCGAGGTTGTCGGCCGCTCCGAGATCCAGCCAATCCTGACCGGCGCGCGGCAGACCGTTGAGACCGCCGTGCAGGATCTGATGCAGAAGACGCTCGATCATTACGGCGCCGGCATTTTCGTGCAGCAGGTGCAATTGCAGAAGGTCGATCCGCCGGCGCAGGTGATCGACGCCTTCCGCGACGTGCAGGCCGCGCGCGCCGACCTCGAACGCGCGCAGAACGAAGCACAGACCTACGCCAACCGGGTGGTGCCGGAAGCGCGCGGCAATGTGGCCAAGATCACGCAGGCCGCGGAAGCCTACAAGTCGCAGACCGTGGCGGAAGCCACCGGCCAGACCTCGCGCTTCTTGAAGATCTACGAGCAGTACACAAAGGCGCCCGACGTCACCCGCGAGCGCATGTATCTGGAAACCATGGAGCGCGTGCTCGGCGGCTCCAACAAGATCATCATCGACTCCAGTCCGGGCGCCCAGGGCGTGGTGCCCTATCTGCCGCTCAATGAACTGGGGCCCCCGACGCCGCCGCGCAGCCCGTCCACGACGGGAGGCACGCGATGAAACTCAATGTCATCGGCGGCGTCGTCGCCGTCCTCGCCTTCGCCGCGCTGATCGTCGTCTATAGCGCGCTGTTCACCGTTTATCAGACACAGCAGGCGCTGGTGGTTCGTCTCGGCCAGCCGGTGCATGTGGTCGGCGAGCCGGGCCTGCACGTCAAGGTGCCGTTCATCGACAGCGTGATCGATATCGACAAGCGCATCCTCGACCTGGAAGCCCCGGCGCAGGAAGTGATCGCCTCCGACCAGAAACGGCTGGTGGTCGACGCCTTCGCGCGCTACCGCATCCAGGACCCGCTGCGTTTCTATCAAACGCTAGGCTCGATCCAGGGCGCCAATTCGCAACTCGCTATTTTACTCAACTCGGCGCTGCGCCGCGTGCTCGGCGAGGTGACCTTCACCCACGTCGTGCGGGACCAGCGCGCCGACCTGATGGCGCGCATCCGCGAACTGGTCGATCATGAGGCGACCGGCTACGGCATCGCGGTGGTG
Organism: Pseudolabrys sp.; assembly: GCA_035469145.1. Lineage (GTDB taxonomy): Bacteria > Pseudomonadota > Alphaproteobacteria > Rhizobiales > Xanthobacteraceae > Pseudolabrys. The sequence goes on along the minus strand of DATISB010000097.1, from coordinate 1,476 downwards.
GACGTGCGCATCCGGCGCGCCGACTTGCCGGAGCAGAACAGCCAGGCGGTCTATCAACGCATGCAGACCGAGCGCCAGCGCGAGGCGGCGGAATTCCGCGCGCAAGGCGCCCAGCGTGCGCAAGAGATCCGCTCGCGTGCCGACCGCGAGGTGACCGTGCTGGTGGCGGAAGCCACCTCCAAGTCCGAACAGATCCGCGGTGAGGGCGACGCCACCCGCAACCAGATCTTCGCCGACGCATTCAACAAAGACACCGACTTCTTCTCGTTCTACCGCTCGATGCAGGCCTACGAGGCCGGCCTCAGGCACAGCGACACGCGGTTCCTGCTCAAGCCGGACACCAGCTTCTTCCGCTTCTTCAACAATCCGTCGGGCAAGCCGCGAGCGGAAACGGCGTCGCCGCCAGCCGCACCGACTCGATAGCGCATGATCCCGAAAAGTGAGTACCGGCTTTCGGAAAAAATCATGCGCAAGAAAAAGAATTAGGGCGCGGCTTGGCATGGAAGACTTCCTGGCCGCGCTCGGGCTGGTCTTCGTGATCGAGGGCCTGGTGTTTGCCGCCATTCCCGGCCCCGCCAAGCGGGCGATGGCGAGCGTGCTGGAAACGCCGGAGACTTCGCTGCGCGCGATCGGCATCGGCTCGGCCGTCATTGGCCTGATCCTAGTATGGCTGGTGCGAAGCTGATTTTACGGGCGAATCGGCCTCTCATGATGTTGATGGCCGATGCCCTTGAATCGCCGTGAATACGGCGGCACTGTCGCGGTTCAACGCTATTTCCCAGGAGAATCGACGCCCATGGGCGCTATCCTTAATCCAATGACGCATCGTGCCGGCCGCTTCGGGTTAGCGATTTTCGCCGCCGCCGCAATCGCTTGGCCGCTGCTAACCGCCCCCGCGCAAGCGCGCGGGCCGGACGGCATCGCCGACGTGGCAGAAGCCGTGATCGACGCGGTGGTCAATATCTCGACCAAGCAGACCGTGGAAATGAACACAACCGCTATGCCGCAGCTGCCGCCCGGCTCGCCGTTCGAGGAATTCTTCGATGAGTTCTTCAAGAACCGCCGCGGCCAGAACGGGCAGGGTGGCGGCGCCCAGACGCCGCGCCGGGTCAATTCGCTCGGCTCCGGCTTTATCATCGATGCGACCGGACTTGTCGTGACCAACAACCATGTCATCTCCGACGCCGACGAGATCAGCGTCATCCTCAACGACGGCAGCATATTGAAAGCCGAAATCATCGGCCGCGATACCAAGACCGATCTCGCGCTGCTGCGCGTCAAGCCGGTCAAGCCGCTCAAGGCGGTGAAGTTCGGCGACAGCGACAAGCTGCGGCTGGGCGAGTGGGTGATCGCGATCGGCAACCCGTTCAGCCTGGGCGGCACGGTGACCGCCGGCATCGTCTCGGCGCGCAACCGCGACATCCAGTCCGGGCCTTACGACAATTACATCCAGACCGACGCCGCCATCAATCGCGG
>DATISB010000096.1:0-2629 GCA_035469145.1 Pseudolabrys sp. | reverse complement strand
GGCCAGCGCGTGCGTGTCGCGCGCAACGCCGGAGCAGCACCTGCGCCCGCCGCGCCGCGCGCGGTGGCGGCGCCCGCGCTTCAGCCGGCTGCCGAATCGGTCGCGGCGCCGGTCGATCCGTCGAAACATCCGGGCGTGGTGGCCTCGCCCATGGTCGGCACCGCCTATGCCGCACCCGAGCCCGGAGCCAAGCCGTTCATCGAGATCGGCGCCCAGGTGAAAGCCGGCGACACGCTGCTAGTCGTGGAAGCGATGAAGACCATGAACCAGATTCCGGCCCCGCGCTCCGGCACCGTGATCCAGATTCTTTTCGAGGACGGCCAGCCGGTCGAGTTCGGCGAGCCGTTGGTCATCATCGAATGACGTCGCGAATAACCGCGCGATGGTCGGACCAGTCCGATGTTCGATAAAATCCTGATCGCCAATCGCGGCGAGATCGCCATGCGGGTGATCCGCGCCTGCAAGGAACTCGGCATTCTGACCGTGGCGGTGCATTCCACCGCCGACGCCGACGCCATGCATGTGCGCTTCGCCGACGAGAGCGTGTGCATCGGCCCGCCGGCGGCCAAGGACAGCTATCTCAACATCCCGGCCATACTGTCGGCTTGCGAGATCACCGGCGCCGACGCGGTGCATCCAGGCTACGGCTTCCTGTCGGAGAACGCCCGCTTTGCCGAAATTCTCGCCGAACACGGCGTGCAATTCATCGGCCCCAAGGCCGAGCACATCCGCCTAATGGGCGACAAGATTGCGGCCAAGCGCACCGTCCAGAAGCTCGGCATTCCGGTAGTGCCGGGCTCTGACGGCGGCGTTACGTCCGATGTCGAAGCCGGCAAGATCGCGGACGGCATCGGCTATCCGGTTCTGATCAAGGCGGCCGCCGGCGGCGGCGGGCGCGGCATGAAGGTCGTGCGCACGGCGGTCGAACTCTCCGCCGCGCTCGCGACCGCGCGCGCGGAAGCCAAGGCCGCGTTTGGCTACGACACTGTCTATCTGGAAAAATATCTGGAGAAGCCGCGCCACATCGAAATCCAGGTGCTGGGCGACGGCAAGGGCAAGGCCATCCATCTCGGCGAGCGCGAATGCTCGCTGCAACGCCGCCACCAGAAGGTGCTGGAAGAGAGCCCCTCGCCTGCGCTCAACACGCAGGCGCGCGACGTTATTGGCGAAACGGTGGCCAAGGCGATGCGCGAGATCGGCTATCTCGGCGTCGGCACCGTCGAGTTCCTGTACGAGGATGGCAAGTTCTATTTCATCGAGATGAACACGCGCATCCAGGTCGAGCATCCGGTGACCGAGATGATCACCGACATCGACCTGATCTTCGAGCAGATCCGCGCCGCCGTCGGCAACGACTTCACGCTCAAGCAGAGCGACATCAAGTTCGACGGCCACGCCATCGAGTGCCGCATCAATGCCGAGAACCCAGTGTCTTTTCGCCCCTCGCCCGGTAAGATTCTGCACTATCATGCGCCCGGCGGCCTCGGCGTGCGCATCGATTCAGCGGTCTACCAGGGCTACACGATTCCGCCCAACTACGATTCCCTGGTCGGCAAGCTGATCGTGCATGGCAAAACCCGCACCGAGGCACTGATGCGACTCAAGCGCGCGCTCGACGAGGTGGTGTTGGACGGCATCGAGACCACGCTGCCGCTGTTTCGCGCGCTGGTGCGCGAGAAAGACATCATCGACGGCAACTATCACATCCACTGGCTCGAGCAGTTCCTCGCCCGCGGCGGGATGGAGAGCTGACCGTTACTAATAGCGGCCGCTTATCGTCATATTTTTCTTGATTATGTTCGCGCTCCGAACAAAGCCGGAAGAACCGGGCGATTTTGTCGGCGCCTTGATCTAACGCAATGCGCGTATGCGCCTTTAGACTACAAGCGCATCAATGAATCTGCGGATGCTGGGACCCTTATGGGGGCGAGCCAGACCCTGATCTGTGGTGTCGGTCTTCGCGGATATAAAAAACGCCCAAGGAGATGTCCGATGACAATGCCTAGCGAACAGCACGACTACATAACCGGCAGCGTAGCAGGAATACTGACATTGCTGATCATAGTGGTTGGCCTGGCGTTCGGGGCTGCGTGGTTCTATGGCTTTTGATCGCTCTATCAAGACACAAACACGGTAGCGACGTCAGCGTTTCATTGTTCGCGGCGCTTTGGCGCTTGAAGCAAATTGCGTTTTATAAATTTGCGTGCAGGAACATTCGCAAGCCTCAATGCGAGATCGAGGTCAACCGCTCCAGCAGCCGGCACAAATCGGCCGGGCTATAGGGCTTCCTCACGAAGATCGAGCGCGACACCGGCGACGCCAGCGCGGCGGGCGAATAGCGCCCGGAATAATAGACGATCGGCAATTCGGTGCGTTGCGCGCGCACCTCTCGCGAAGTATCGAGCCATCCATGCGCCCGACCAGATTGATGTCGGTGAACAGCACGTCCACATCGGCCCCGGACGCCAGATAGCGCAAGGCCTCCTCACCGCCCTCCACTGCGTGCACGGCAAAGCCGCTCTCGCTCAAGACTTCGGCGATCAGCTTGCTGATCAGAATTTCGTCTTCGACCAAAAGGACGCTGGTCCGCCGCTCCGGCATGTCGCCACATCCCCTCTAGTTCCGGTTC
>DATISB010000095.1:0-46151 GCA_035469145.1 Pseudolabrys sp. | reverse complement strand
CAGTATCTTAAAGTCGGGCAGGGCGTCCATCAGCTGCCCCCGTTGCCCTTGCGCCGCCGCTTCTCGATCGCTTCGAACACGCGGTCGGGCGTCACCGGCAGATCGTTGAAGCGGATGCCAATGGCGTCGGCGATGGCGTTGGTGAGCGCCGGCAGGAAGGCGGCGAGCGAGCCTTCGCCCGCCTCCTTGGCGTCGAACGGCCCGTGCGGATCGTTGCTCTCGACGATGCCGACCTCGATCGGCGGCGAATCCTGGATGGTCGGCACGCGGTAATCGAGCATGTTGGCGGTGATCATCAGGCCGTCGTGATAGGCGGCTTCCTCGCTCATGGCCTGGCCCATGCCCATCCAGACCGAGCCCTGCACCTGCCCTTCCACGGTCAGGCGGTTGAGCGCCTTGCCGCAGTCGTGCGCGACCCACACCTTGTCGACCGTCACGACGCCGGTGTCCTCGTCGACGCTCACCTCCACCACCTGGGCGGAATAGCTGTAGCCCATGGTCCCGCCGATGGCGGCGCCGCGATATTTCTTGCCGCCGTGCGATTCCGGAATGGTCGAATAGTTGCCGGTCACGGTAATGGTGCCGGTGTCCTTGAGCGCCTCGGTCACGACCTCGTTGAAGGACAGCCCTTTGTCCTGCGCGCCGGCGCGATAGAGCTCGCCCAGGCATTCGATCTCTTCCGGCTTGGCGTCGAGCTTGCGCGCGGCCGCCGCCACCAGCACGCGCTTGAGGTTCTGCGCCGCGTCGATCGCGGCATTGCCGACCATGAACGTCACGCGCGAGGAATAGGAGCCGTTGTCCTTGGGCACCACCTCGCTGTCGCCGGTGACGATGCGAATGCGCGACAGATCGAGCCCGAGCACTTCGGCCACGGTCTGCACCAGGATGGTCGACGAGCCCTGGCCGATCTCCGCCGCCCCGGTGAGCACCACGATCGAGCCGTCGAAGTCGAGCTTGATCTTGACGGTGGCGTGCGGCTCGCCGGTCCAGTTCACCGGCTTGGAGGCGCCGCTGATGTAATGCGAGCAGGCCATGCCGAGGCCCTTGCCCTTGGACAACTTGCCCTTGCGCTCGCTCCAGCCGCTTTGTTGCTCGACCCAGTCGAGGCATTCCGGCAGGCCGTAACTGTTCACCATCATGTCGTTGTCGGTGAAGGTCGGCGCCTGCAGCAGATTGGCGCGCCGCACCAGGAATGGATCGAGCCCCAGCTCGCCCGCCATCTCGTCGATCAAGCTCTCGAACGCGAAGCGGATATCAACCGTTCCGTGGCCGCGGAAGGCGCCGCAGGGCGGCGTGTTGGTGAGCACACGTTTACCGACGTATTTGACGTTATGCAGGTCATAGATCGCGTACAGCATCGAGCCGGCATAGAGGATGGTGACTACGCCGTAGCCGGAATGCGCACCGCCGCGCTGGTCGCAATCGCATTCGACTGCCGTGATGCGGCCGTCCTTGCGCATGCCGATCTTGAGACGGATGTCGGTTTCCGGCCGCCCGCGATGGGTGATGAAGGTTTCCTCGCGTGTCGTCACCAGCCGCACCGTAGCGTTGGCCCGGCGTGCCAGCAGCGCGGCGATCAATTCGATATTGAGCGTTTCGGTGCGGCAGCCGAAGCCGCCGCCGACATGCGGCTTGATCACGCGGATGCGCGACATTTCTAGCCCAAGGATCTGCGACAACATAAGGTGCACATAGTAGGGCACCTGTGTGGAGGCGTGCACGGTCATGCGGTCGCGCAGCGTGTCGTATTCGGCAATGGCCGCGTGCATCTCCATTTGGTTCTGGCAAACTTCGGCGCAGTTGTAGGTGCCCTCGCGCACCAGATCGGCTTGCGCGAAGCCCTGCTCGGTGCTGCCCAGTTCGAATAGCACGTCGCGCTCGATATTGCCGGGCTTTTTCTCGTGCAGTGAGAGCGCCCCGGGCGCCAGCGCGGACTTGGATGTGTAGTAGGCCGGCAATTCGCGTACCTTGAACTTGATACGGCGCAGTGCTTCGCGCGCGCTGGCGTCGTTGACCGCCGCGACCGCTGCCACCGGCTCGCCACGATAGCGCACGCGGTCGCGCGCTAGCGGATGTTCGTTGCGCGCGATCGGCAGCACGCCGAAAGGCTTGTCGCAGTCGGCGCCGGTGACGATGGCGCGCACGCCGGGCACTTTGATCGCCTCGGACACATCGACCTCGATGATTTCGCCGTGCGAATAGGGGCTGCGATAGATGCGGCCCGCCAGCATGCCAGGTTGCAGAATGTCGGCGGTGTATTTGGCGCGGCCGGAAACTTTTTCCGGCCCGTCGATCATCGGCACGTAGCCGCCGATATTGTGCGCCGGGACCACTTCGTTCACGGCGACACTCCCTGCGCGTTGAGGGCGGCTGCGTATTTCACCGCCTCAATGATTTTCACGTAGCCGGTGCAGCGGCAGATATTGCTGCCGAGCGCTTCGATGATCTCGGCCTCGCTCGGCTTGGGGTTTTTCCGCAACAGGCCAGCCGAGGCCATGATGAAGCCGGGCGTGCAATAGCCGCATTGCGAGCCGAGCTTCTCGTGAAAGCCGCGCTGCACGGCGGAGAGCTGTCCGTCAGATCCAAGCGACTCGATGGTATCGACGCGCTTGCCCACGACGGTCGCCGCCAGCGTGAGGCAGGACAGCGCCGGTTTGTCGTCGATCAGCACGGTGCAGGCGCCGCATTCGCCGCCGTCGCAGCCGGTCTTGGTGCCGGTGAGGCCGATTTTTTCGCGCAGGAAATCAAGCAACAGGATGTTGTCGGCGACCGCGTCGGCGCGGTCACGCCCATTGAGCGTGAACTCAAGAAGCCGGGTCAAATGTTTCTTCCCTGTGCGGCGCGTGTCTGCGATTCGCGCTTCGTCTGTTTATGCCGTTACGACACACCAGCAGGCCTACCCCTTCCAGACCCATTATCGGGAATGGCTGGGACGATTGCCCGCGCTGCGCCGGCGATTACCCAAATCGGGCAATGACATCGCTCGGAATCGCGATGCCGCCGATCTTGTCCGGATTGTCCTTGTCGCGCGCCGTCCAGACCCGGGTCTCAGCCCCGTCCACCGCAAGTTTACCACTGATGGTGAGCCGGTGTTCGACATCGAAGCTGGAGCGGCGGAACTCGGTCACCCGCGAGGCGATCTCCACCACGTCGCCAAATTTCGCCGGTTGCAGGAAATTAGCGCGCGCGTCCACCAGCGGAATACCGATGATGTCGAAGGTTTCCGCCAGCTCATGCGCCGTCACGCCGAGAGCGGCTTCGAACAGCATCCAGGTGCTGATGTCGAACATTTCGAAAAAGCGGCTGTTAAACACGATGCCGGCCGGGTCGCACTGGCCCCATTCGACGGTCAACTGCCTGCGGAAGGTGAAAGACGTCACGCGAGGTGCCTCCGGCCCGTTGTCGCGGATCATACTAGCACTACTTCGTGGGCTTGACCCTGCGTTCCGACGGGACCGGCCATTCGACGACGTCTTGTGATTTCAATTCGACCCGCGTCATACGGCGGCGCCGAGCTAAGGCATGTTTAGGCGCCAGCGGCAGATGCGGTGAGTCATCAATTGCCTCCATCAGCCAATCGAGATTATCAGGCGCGATCAGCCAGCGCGCGGGCGCGTAACGCGTAAGCGAGAACGGTTTCGAATAAGCCACCATCGATTTTTTGCCGCCGTTCAGATTGTATTCATGAGCGTAGCTCATCGCTAGTTCGCGCACGTTGCGGTAAATCGGATCGCGCCAGCGCAGGACCGCGTGATTGGTCTTGCTGATCGCGCCCCACAGGCCGCGCTCGCGAAACAGCGTGACGATGTGATCCTGGTCGCTCGGCAGCGCCTGGATGTCCATCAGCCAGGCCGGCTTGCCGTGATAGATTAGCGCCGCGACCGCGAGGACCGCGGCTTCCGCGCAATGCGCGGTGCGCATTTTCAGCATGCTACGCGGCGACATGCAGGTGTCGCCCTTGAGCTCGAAATTGGGCGGCAGTTTCTCGATGAAGGTCTGAATTATTTGCGGGCTATCGAGGCGCGCGAACACCCGATGTTCGGCGGGCGTCAGCAGCGCGCGTAAGCGGTTTCGGTAGGTGGCGGCGGTCATGCGCGCGGCACTCTATCCGGGTCGCGCGCAGGGCGGGGCGCTGTCGCTGCCGGTTCCACAGCTAAGTTGCCGCCCGGCGAGTGCGGTGTTTTGCGGACGAAACCTGTCAAAACCGGCAGCGCAGGCGTTCTCCGTAAGCCTGCCAGGGAAGGAAATTGTTACATCGATCGGACTAAAAAACAGGAAATATCTTCTTATTTTCCGGTACTTATTGCGGTTGTACAGAATAACCTTCTATTTAGCCGTCCCGCTTGATTGCGCTTAGAGGACAACACGATGTCGAGCACCACTACCTTTCCAGCCCGTTCTATTCCCGTCCGCGCCGACAATGTCGAGATCGCGCCGCAGATCAGCGAGGACTGGCTGTCGCTGATCGTCGGGCTGCTGATCTTCTCGTTGGCGCTCGCCGGCATCGCCAATGTCGATCTGCTCGGATGGGGCGTGACCACCTCGGTATGGACCGACGTCGGCAAGGCGCTGGCTCCGGTCTCGAAGGCCTATGCCTCGCTCGGCGGCGCCGGTGCGATCCTCGCGACTTATGTTGCGCTGCTCGTCATCCTGAGCGTGACGGTGTTTGCGCTAAAAAGCGACCTCAAGCGTTTCGCGCTCGCTTTCACCGCCGTGTTTTGGATCGCCTATGCCAGCTGGATCGTCGGCAGCTACGCCAATTTCGCGGCGGTGACGCCGGCGGACATGCAGAAATTCGGCGTGAACTGGTCGCTGAAGCTGACCAATGAAGGCGGCTATATCTTCGCGCTGCTCGCCGGACTGATCATCGCCAATTTCACGCCGCGTTTCGCGGAATCGATCAGGGCCGCGATCCGGCCCGAACTCTACATCAAGATCGCCATTGTCATTCTCGGCGGCTTCGTCGCGGTGACGGCTGCAAGCAAGCTCAATCTCGCCAGCTCGCTGCTGCTGCGCGGCGTCGCCGCCATCGTCGAGGCCTATCTGATCTATTGGGCGGTGGTCTACTTCGTCGCCCGTAAATGGTTCGGCTTCAACCGCGAATGGGCGGCGCCGCTGGCATCGGGCATTTCGATCTGCGGCGTGGCGGCTTCGATCGCCACCGGCAGCGCCATCCGCGCGCGGCCGGCGATCCCGGTGCTGGTGTCGTCGCTAGTCGTCATCTTCGCGGTCGTCGAAGTGTTGATCCTGCCGTTCTTGGCGCAGACCTTCCTATGGCACGAGCCGCTGGTGGCGGGCGCCTGGATCGGCCTTGCCGTGAAGACCGACGGCGCAGCAATGGCCGGCGGCGGCATCACCGAGGCGCTGATCCTGGCCAAGAACGCGGCCGAAGGCATCAAGTATCAGCCCGGCTGGATTCTCGCGACCACCGCCACCGTGAAGGTGTTCATCGATATCTTTATCGGCATCTGGGCCTTTATCCTCGGCTACATCTGGACCAATCACATCAACCCGACCAACAAGGACAAAGCGAAGGCGTCCGAGATCTGGCAGCGTTTCCCGAAGTTCATCCTTGGCTTCGTGGCGACTTTCGCGGTCGGCCTCTATCTCGCGCTCGGCACCCCGGCAGCGATTGCTACCAAGGTTCCCGCCGCGATGGGCGAAGCGAACGCCTTCCGCGTCATCTTTTTCATTCTGACCTTTTTCTCGATCGGCGTGCTCTCCAACTTCCGCACGCTGTGGCAGGAGGGCATCGGCAAGCTGGCGGCTGTCTATGTCATCAGCCTGTTCGGCTTCGTGATCTGGGTCGGGTTGCTAATTTCCTGGCTGTTCTTCAGCGGTATCCATCCGCCGCTGGCAAGTTAAAGGAGCGCATCATGTCGCAATCCAATGTCGGCGAAGAACTTCGCAAAGCCCAGGTCGAGCCGCTGCTGCCGATCGAGAAGAAGCTAATCGGCTGGAGCCTCGGCACCGGCATCGCGCTGCTCGTCGTCCTCGGTATCGTCAACCACTTGTTCCCGGCGACGCTGTAGGTCGTTTGTAAATATGTCGCCGATCCCGAAAACCGCGCCGTTCGCCGAAGAGGAAATCAATCTCCTCAATCGCGTCGTCGGACAGGCGAGCGCGGTGCAACGGGCGTGGCTGGCGGGATTTCTGGCCGGTCTCGATGCCTCGCAAACGGGCGGCGTGGTGCTACCGGCGGCGCCCGCGCGTACGGCCGAGCCGATTACGGTCGTCTATGCCAGCGAATCCGGCAATTGCGAGAAGCTCGCCAACGACCTGGCGAAGGCCGCGCGCAAGAACGGCCTGAAGCCGACCCTCATCGACATGGCCGATCTCGATCTGGCCCAGCTAGGCGCGGCGAAGCGGCTTGTCTTCATCGCTGCCACCTGGGGCGAGGGCGAGCCGCCGGCGCGCGCCACGCGAGCCTACGGCGAACTGATGGGCGAGGGTGCCCCGCGCCTCGACGGCGTCGAATACGGCGTGCTGGCGCTCGGTGACATGGCCTATGCGGAATTCTGCGCCATCGGCAGACACATCGACGAGCGGCTGGCCGCGCTCGGGGCCAAGCGCGTAGTCGAGCGCATCGATTGCGATCTCGATTTCGCTCAGCCTGCGTCGGCCTGGATCGGCGACGCGCTGAAAGTCCTCACGCCGCCCGACGCCAACCGCGGCCGGGTGATCGAGGTCGATTTCGGCAAGCCGGTGGCGGCGCCCAATACCGATATTATCGAGGCCGAGATCAGCGAGCACGTGAACCTAAATTCCTCGCGCTCGAACAAGGAAACCATTCACCTCGCGCTTGCCTTTGAGGGCAGCGCGCCGGCTTACGAGCCAGGCGATTCGCTCGATATTTATCCCGAGAACGATCCGGCCTATGTCGACGAGCTGCTCAAGCTTGCCGGCTTGGTAGATGACGACAAGCTGCGCGCCGACCTCATCAAGTCGCGCGACGTGACCACGTTGTCACTCAAGACGGCTGAGACCTACGCGGCGCAGACCGGCCATCAATACGTCAAGGCGCTGATCGCGGACAGCCAAGCCAAGGAATGGATCGCCGGCCGCCAGCTGATCGACCTGATCGCTACGTTCCCGATCGCGCTGACCGCCGACCATCTGCGCGCGGTGACGCGGCCGCTGGCGCCGCGTGCCTATTCGATCGCGTCGTCGCGCCGTGAAGTCGGCGACGAAGCACATCTGTTGATTTCCGCCGTGCGTTACGAAACCCACGGCTGCGCGCGCAAGGGTGTCGCCTCCAATTACGTTGCCGAGCGCCTCAAGCGCGGCGGCCGCGTGCGGGTGAAACTCAAGCCCAACAAGCATTTCGCGCTGCCCGCGGCGGATCGCGACATCATCATGGTCGGCCCCGGTACTGGTGTGGCGCCGTTCCGCGCCTTCGTGCAGGAGCGGCGCGCCACCGCGGCCACGGGCCGCAGCTGGCTGTTCTTCGGCGACCGCCATTTCACCCACGATTTCCTCTACCAGCTCGACTGGCAGGATGCGATCAAGGACGGATCGCTCACCCGCATGGATGTCGCCTTCTCGCGCGACACGCCCGAAAAGATCTATGTCCAGCACAAGCTGTGGGAGAAGCGCCGGGATCTGATCGAATGGCTCGACGGCGGCGCGAACTTCTACGTCTGTGGCGATGCCAAAGCCATGGCGAAAGACGTGCGCGCGTCTTTGCTGCGCGCCTACGCCGACGTGAAGGCGCTGTCGCCGGAGGCCGCCGAGCAGGCGGTGTCGAGCCTGGAGCGCGACAAGCGCTACCTGCAGGACACCTATTGATCCTGCGCCGATTGGAAGACCAATGACCGACGAAGTCTCGCGCAACGAGCGCATCAAGGAGGCGAGCGATTACCTGCGCGGTACGCTCGCCGAGGGACTGCGCGAGGAGATCACCGGCGCGATCGTCGAGGACGACCAGCAACTGGTGAAATTCCACGGCATGTATCTGCAGGACGACCGCGATCTGCGCTCCGAGCGCACGCGCAAGAAGATGGAGAAGGCCTTCGCCTTCATGATCCGCGTGCGTATTCCGGGCGGCGTGCTGACGCCTGCGCAATGGCTGGCACTCGACCAAGTCGCACGCGACTACGGCAACGGCAGCATGCGGCTGACCACGCGGCAGACGGTGCAGCTGCACGGCATCATCAAGTCGAACCTGAAGTCGACATTGAAGCAGATCGACGGCGCGCTACTCAATTCGATCGCCGCCTGCGGCGACGTCAACCGCAACGTGATGTGCGGCGCCAATCCCGATCAGGGCCAGGCCCATGCGGCAGCACTGGAGCTGACGCGCGCTCTCTCCGATCACCTTACGCCGCGCACGCCGGCCTATCGCGAAATCTGGCTGGACGGCAAGCGTATCGCCGGTGGTGAGGACGAGGTGGTGGAGCCGATTTACGGCAAGACTTATCTGCCGCGCAAATTCAAGATCGTGGTGGCGGTGCCGCCCTCCAACGATGTCGACGTGTTCGCGCATGATCTCGGCTACATCGCCATCCTCGACGGCAAGGGCGGCGTGACCGGGTGGAACGTCACAGTCGGCGGCGGCATGGGCATGACCCATGGCGAACCCGACACCTATCCGCGCACATCCGACGTGATGGGCTTCTGCGCGACCAAAGATGCGGTGGCGATTGCCGAGGCTGTGGTCACTGTGCAGCGCGATTGGGGCGACCGGCTCAATCGCAAACATGCACGGCTGAAATACACTATCGAAGACCGCGGACTCAATGCCTTCCGCGCCGAGGTCGAGCACCGCTCCGGTGTCACGCTTTCGCCGCCGCAGCCGTTCACGTTCACCTCGACCGGCGACCGCTACGGCTGGAGCGATGGCGCTGACGGGCAAAGTCATCTGACACTGTTCGTACAGAACGGCCGGCTGCTCGATCATGCCAAGGCCAAGCAATTGTCGGCGTTGCGTCAGATCGCGCAAAACTACGACGGTAATTTCTGTATCACGCCCAATCAGAACCTGATCGTCGCCAATATTCCGGCCGAACGGCGCACCGAGATTCACTGGATCGCGAAAGAGGCCGGACTGCTCGCCCCCTGGTCCGGCCTGCGCCGCAATTCCATGGCTTGCGTCGCGCTGCCGACCTGCGGCCTCGCGCTGGCTGAAAGCGAGCGCTATCTGCCCGATCTGATGACAGCGCTCGACGAGCGCCTCGCTGCGCATCGGCTCTCCGCCGACGACATCGTTATCCGCATGACCGGCTGCCCGAACGGCTGCGCGCGGCCCTATCTCGCGGAGATCGGCTTGGTCGGCAAAGGGCCGGGCCGCTACAACCTCTATCTCGGCGCCGCCTACGACGGCTCTCGCATGAACAAACTCTATGCCGAGGATCTCGAGCACGGCGCCATCGTCGCCGCACTCGATCCGATTTTCGCGGCCTATGCCGCCGAGCGGCAGAAAAGCGAACGCTTCGGCGATTTCACCATTCGCGCCGGCTTCGTCGCCGCCACCGGCAACGGCCGCGACTTCCACGCCAATGTGGGTGCGAAGACCGGGCGCCCGGCGCGGTGAACGCTGTGCGACGACTTGACAGAGCATTGCCTAGTTTCTCAACCCGCGTTGCTGCTTTGCGAGGCACACGCCGAGACAATGTTCCATCGAGTAATAATATCGTAAACATATCAATATCTTCCATGCTGGCACGCTCCTTGCTGCTCTGCAATATAGAATCAATGGCGGCCGGCCGGACTGGACTCCGCACCGATCTCGGCGACCGCCATAACAGGGAGTCGGGAAATGGACTATGTGAAGCCAGTCGACGTCGCCAGCACCATGATCGAAACCGGGCGCCGCAAGCTTGCGCTATCACCCACCGATCTGCTCATCCGCGGCGCGCTCGCTGGAAGTATTCTGGCCGCGGCCACCAGCCTTGCCATTACCGGCACGGTGCAGACCGCTCAGCCGCTGGTCGGCGCGCTGATCTTCCCGGTCGGGCTCATTCTCATCGTGCTGCTCGGTCTCGATCTGGTGACCGGAAGCTTTGGCCTGCTGCCGCTGCCGTGGCTCGAACGCGATGTCAGCAGCTCCGCGATGTTGTCCAATTGGGGATATGTCTTTCTCGGCAATCTGATTGGCAGCGCCGCCTATGGCGCTCTGCTGGCGATTGCGCTGACCAATTTCGGCACTTCCGCTCCGGCGGGAGTCGCCGCCAAAATCATCGCGATCGCGGAGTCCAAGACCATCGGCTATGCGACCATCGGCCATGCCGGGCTGATCACCGTCTTCGTCAAAGCGATCCTGTGCAACTGGATGGTCTGCCTCGCCATCGTCGCGACCATGACCACCAATTCGACCATCGGCAAAATCGCCACCGCCTATATGCCGGTGTTCATCTTTTTCGCCCAAGGCTTCGAGCACTCGGTGGTCAACATGTTCCTCATCCCCACAGGCATGATGATGGGCGCCAAGATCTCGGTCACGGATTGGTGGCTGTGGAACCAGATTCCGGTCACGCTCGGCAATCTGGTCGGCGGCTTTATCTTCACCGGCCTGGCGATTTACATGACGCACAAGCCACGCAAAGTCGTCGCCCCACTGAGCATGCCCACGCAGGTGCCGGCGGAATGACGACGGAAGCCGGCATCGATCTCAAGCTGGCGAGCACAATGGCAACCGGCGACTTCGAGCCCGAACAGAAGCGCTATCTGGAGGGCTTTGCCGCCGGTCTGCAGATCGCCAAGACGGCGAAGGGGCTCGCCGGCTCGTCCGCTGGGCTGGCGGGGGCGCTCGCTGCGCCCGCGCCGGAGCCAGTCGGCCCCGATGCCGCCGCGCTCAAGGCGCAGGACCGCGTGCTCAAGGCCGGCGGCAAGCTGTCGGACCCGGAGAAGTTCAAGCGCGAGCAGCATCCATTCGACACCTACGAGCGGCTGAAAGGCCATGCCGCCAAGAATGAATATCCCAAGCCGCCGGACAATTTCCGCTGGCGGTTCTTCGGCCTGTTCTACGTGGCGCCGAACCAGAATTCCTTCATGTGCCGGCTGCGCATGCCGAACGGCATTCTTAAAGCTGCGCAATTTGCCGGCGTCGCTGATCTGGCCGAACGTTACGGCGGCGGCTATGCCCACGTCACCACCCGCGCCAATCTGCAAATCCGCGAGATCGAAGCCATGAACGCGGTCAATGTGGTCGAAGCAGTGCAGGACCTCGGTCTGTGCTCGCGCGGCTCCGGCGCCGATAATATCCGCAACGTCACCGGCACCCCGACCGCCGGCATCGACCGCCAAGAACTGATCGATACGCGTCCCTATACGCGCGAGTGGCACTTCCACATCCTCAACGACCGCTCGCTCTACGGCCTGCCGCGCAAATTCAACGTCGGCTTCGACGGCGCCGGGATCATTCCGGTGCTGGAGGACACCAACGACATCGGCTTCCAGGCGGTCGCCGTGAACGATGGCTTCGGGCTCGAACCCGGCGTCTGGTTCAGACTTTGCCTGGGCGGGCTCACCGGGCACAAGGAATTCGCGCGCGACACCGGCGTGGTGGTCAAGCCCGCCGACGCCACCCTGGTGGCCGACGCGGTGGTGCGCTTGTTCATCGATCACGGCGACCGCACCGACCGCACCAAGGCGCGGCTCAAATACGTGCTCGACAAGATGGGGGTCGAGAAATTCCTCGGCCTGATGGAGGAAAAGCTCGGCCGCAAGCTTGATCGCGCCGTTCCTGGCGCGCTGGCGCCGCGGCCACCGTTCTCGCGCACCGCCCATCTTGGCATTCATGCGCAGAAGCAGGACGGCCTCAACTGGATCGGTGTAGTAGTGCCGGTTGGCCGCATGACGGTCGCGCAGATGAAGGGGCTGGCGGGAATCGCGCATGACATTGGCGACGGCGATATCCGGCTCACGGTCTGGCAAAATCTGCTGATTTCGGGCGTGCCGACGGCCAAGCTGGACGAGGCACGAGCGAAGATCGAAGCGTTGGGCCTGGCGATCGAAACCAATGCGATCCGCGCCGGATTGGTCGCCTGCACCGGCAATACCGGCTGCAAATTCGCCGCCACCGACACCAAGCGGCACGCCGAGGAGATTGCGCGCTGGTGCGAGACGCGCGTTGCGCTCGACACCCCGGTCAATATCCATCTCACCGGCTGCCACCATTCCTGCGCGCAGCATTTCGTCAGCGAGATCGGCCTGCTCGCCTGCAAGGTGCAGGAGACGGCGGACGGCGATCCGATCGAGGGCTATCACCTGCTGATCGGCGGCGGCTTCGGCCCTTATGCCGCGCTCGGCCGCGAGCTCTATCGCGACATCAAGGCGGTAGAGACGCCGAAAACCATCGAGCGCATCCTCAAGACCTATCTGGCACACCGTGAATCGCGCGAGGAGAGCTTCATCGCTTTTGCGCGCCGGCATGAAATCGACGCCCTCAAGGCCATGGTCGAATGGGAGGCGGCCGAATGAGCATCGCGCCACGCCCTCCGATCCCATCACTGATCCCGGAATCCGCACCGTTCACACCCGAGCAGCGCACTTGGCTGAATGGTTTGTTCGCCGGTATGATCTCGCTGGAAGAGAGCGTGACGCCGCTGTCGAACGAGCAGGCCGCCAAGCTGTTGCCGGACCTGCTCGACCGCGGCGCGCCCGCGGGAGTCGACGACGGTGCCCCCTGGCACGATCCCGCCATGCCGCTCGCCGACCGCATGAAGCTCGCCGAGGGCAAGCCGCTGCCGCGCCGCATGATGGCGGCGATGGCGCAGCAGGATTGCAGCCAGTGCGGCTATAACTGCAAGGACTACGCCGACGCGCTGTTTACGAAGAAGGAAGAGCGACTGAATCTGTGCGTGCCGGGCGGCAAGGACACCGCCCGCATGCTGAAGAATCTTTATGCCGAACTTGGGCAGGCGCCGCCCGCGGCGAAGGCCGATGCCGCGCCGGCGCCGGCTGCAGCGCTGTCCGCGCCCGGCCGCTCGCGCGACAATCCGGTCTACGCAACTTTCATCTCGCGCCGCCGCCTCAACAAGCCGGGCTCGGAAAAGGAAACCTGGCATATCGATTTTGACCTTGCCGAATGCGGGCTCGACTATGTGGTTGGCGATAGCTTCGGCATCTATCCCGCCAATGATGCGGCGCTGGTCGAAGCGGTGCTCAGCGCGCTCGACGCGCCGCCGGATTTTCCGATCGGTGGGCGGGCCTTGCGCGCGGCGCTCACCGATGGCGTATCGCTATCGCCGGCGCCGGACATGCTGTTCCAGCTCATTTCCTATCTCACCGGCGGCGAGCGCCGGCAGAAGGCAACGGCGCTGGCGGCTGGGCAGGATCCGGACGGCGACGCGGCGACGCTCGATGTGCTGGCAGCCTTGCAGAAATTTCCCGGCATCCGGCCTGATCCGGAGGCCTTCATCGAATCGCTCGATGCGTTGCAGCCGCGCGTCTATTCGATCTCATCGTCGCTCAAATGCAATCCGGGGCGCGTTTCGCTCACGGTCGACACCGTGCGCTACGAGGTGGAAAAGCGCACCCGGCTCGGCGTCGCCTCGACTTTCCTGGCGGGCCGCGTTTCGTCCGGCGACAAGATCAGGGTCTATGTGCAGAAGGCTCAGCACTTCGCGCTGCCGGCCGATCCGAAAGTGCCGATCGTCATGATCGGCCCCGGCACAGGAATTGCGCCGTTCCGCGCCTTCCTGCAGGAGCGTCAAGTGACCAAAGCGCCCGGCCGCAACTGGCTGTTCTTCGGCCATCAGCGCAGCAATTACGACTTCTTTTACGAGGACGAGCTGGTGGGCATGCGCTCCGCCGGCCTGCTCACCCGCCTGACGCTCGCTTGGTCGCGCGACGACAAGGAAAAGATCTATGTGCAGGACCGCATGCGCGAAGTCGGCCGCGACCTTTGGGCCTGGCTCGCCGACGGGGCGCATGTCTATGTCTGTGGCGACGCTCAGCGCATGGCGAAGGATGTCGAACGCGCGCTGGTCGATGTGATCGCCGAACATGGCGCCCGAACGCCCGCCGAGGCAGCCAGCTTCCTCGCCGAGATGAAGAAGCAAGACCGCTATCAAGCCGATGTGTACTAAAGGATAGAAGCCGTGGACATGATACGCAACCCTTCAGAAACGCGCCCGGCTCGAATGGAGTCGCTGGCGCGACTGCCGGTGTTCCTGGCACTCGACGGCAAGCGCGCGGTGATCGCCGGCGGCAGTCCTGCTGCGGCTTGGAAGGCGGAGCTGTTGTCGGCCGCCGGCGCGCGCGTGGAAGTCTACGCGGATGCGCCATCCGATGAGATGTCGCAGATCGCCAGCGATCCGCCGCGCGGCGTAATCGCGGTGAATCGGCGCGGATGGACGGCGGACGACATGCGCGGCGCGGTGGTCGCCATTGGCGCCTTCGACGACGATAACAACGCCGCCACTTTCGCCGCTGCCGCGCGCACTCTCGGCGTCCCGGTCAATGTGATCGACAAGCCTGCGTTCTGCGATTTCGCCTTTGGCGCCATCGTCAACCGTTCTCCCTTGGTCATCGGCATTTCCACCGACGGCGCCGCGCCGGTATTCGCGCAGGCGATCCGGGCAAAGCTCGAAGCGCTACTGCCGAAGGGCTTTGCCAATTGGGCCGCCGCCGCGGCGCGCTGGCGCGCGGCGGTGAAATCGTCCGGCCTGCCGTTCTCCGGGCGGCGCAAGTTCTGGCAACTGTTCACGGCGCACGCGATCAGAAATCCCGACAGCGAGCCGACGCAGAACGATTTCGAACGCTTTGTCGCCGAGGTGAAAGGCCTAGGCGCCACCACCGAGAACGGTTCGGTGACGCTGGTCGGCGCCGGCCCGGGCGATCCGGAATTGCTGACGCTGCGCGCCGTGCGCGCGCTGCAATCGGCCGACGTGATCCTGTTCGACGATCTGGTGTCGCGCGACGTGCTCGACTTCGCCCGCCGCGAGGCTCGCAAGATGCTGGTCGGCAAGACCGGCTTCGGGCCGTCCTGCAAGCAGGACGACATTAACGCGCTGATGGTGAGCCTCGCCCGGCAGGGCAAGCGCGTGGTGCGCCTCAAGGGGGGCGATCCGCTGATCTACGGGCGCGCGGCCGAGGAGATCGCGGCCTGCAAGGCAGGCAACATCGCGGTCGACATCGTGCCCGGCATCACCGCAGCGCAGGGCGCGGCCGCCAAGCTCGGGCTCCCGCTCACCGACCGCAAACACGCCCGCCGGCTGCAATATGTCACCGGCCATGCGATGAACGGCAAGCTGCCCAACGATCTCGATTGGCGCAGCCTTGCCGATCCGGCGACCACAACGGCGATCTTCATGCCGACGAAAACTTTGGCGGCTCTTGTCGCCAAGGCGGTCGAGCAAGGCCTCGATCCGAAAACACCGGCGCTCGCCATTGCCCGCGCCACGCGGCTCGACCAGGCGGTGGTCGCAGCCCCGATCGACGAACTGCCGGAGCGCCTTGCGCAGGCCGCCTTGCCGGGCCCGGTGCTGGTGATGCTCGGACGGATTCTCGGCGAACATGCCGGCGCGCAGAGTGTTACGCGCATGGGTCAGAAAGCCGGCTGAAGCGCGAGCATCAGCGCATATTGTAGCGGATCGGTACAACGATCGCGATCTGAGCGCCGGAAATCTCCGGCGGCGGCGGCGGCAGCGGCGCCGCCCG
This sequence comes from Pseudolabrys sp., assembly GCA_035469145.1. Classification (GTDB taxonomy): domain Bacteria; phylum Pseudomonadota; class Alphaproteobacteria; order Rhizobiales; family Xanthobacteraceae; genus Pseudolabrys. The sequence continues at coordinate 30,548 of DATISB010000095.1, read as the reverse complement.
CTCCACCAGCGCCAGCGTCTCCGCATCGAGCAGGCTCGAGCCCGAGCTGCGCGCGATGCGAGCGCGATGCACGCCACCGCTGCGGTCGACGCTGAAGGCGAGTGTTGCGATACCAGAGGCGTTTGGCGCTTCAGTTGGAGCGCGCTTATAGCGTTCGAGCCGGGCGACCAGTTGCGATTTCCAGTTCGGCACCGCGTCGGGATAGTGCGAGGAGGCTCCCGGCATCGGCGCCGCCGCGCGCTGGGCTTTGTTTTCGGCCGTGCTGGGCGCGCTGGTCACGCTGGCGTGCTTTTGCGGGAGCTTCTTTTCGGCCGGCTTTTCAACCTGTTTTGGAGGCGGCGTGACCGCCAATAGCGGTTCGGCCTGCGGCTCGGGTGGCAGCTCGACCATCTTCTCGACCAACTTTTGTTGCTCGGGCTCCGGCCGCGCTTCGATCTGCTGCGGACCGGGCGGTACTTCGGTCGGCTTGACGTCGGGCGCGACCGGCAGGGCTGCGAGCTCGATCATGATCAGCGGCGCGTTCGCCACCAGATCGGTATCCTCGCTCCAGCGCGCCAGCAGCGCCGCTGCGCCGGCGGCGTGGAAGCTGAGCGCGAGCGCAAAGCATGCGCCCCAGCGCAGCGCTTCGGGCCGGCGGCGCACCGCGAGTGTTTCGCGCGTCGCGTTCATGGCTGCAGCTTGTTCGCTTCCAGCCCGACCAGCGCCACGTGCAGATAGCCGGCGCTGCGCAACGTGTTCATCAGCGTCATCAACTCGCCATAGGGCACGGCTTTGTCGGCGCGCAGATACACGCGCTGCTGCTTGTCGCCGGCGGTCGCTTGGTCGAGTGCGGCGGGAAGCGCGCCGCGGTTGATTGGATCGTTATCGAGCGTCAAGCTCAAGTCCGACTTGAGCGTCAGGAACAGCGGCTTATCGGGACGCGTGCTGCGCTCGGCATTAGCGGTTGGCAGATCGACCGAAATATCCACGGTCGCCAGCGGCGCCGCGATCATGAAGATGATCAATAACACCAAGATCACGTCGATGAACGGCGTGACGTTGATCTCATGGATCTCGCTTAAAGCTTCGTCGCCGTGATCGAGACGCACGTTCATGGACTATCTACTCAGCCGCTGTCGCTGACCGGCGGCGTTCCGCCGGGCGATCAAAGGCGCCACGATCGAGATCGCGACTAATAAGACGAAGGATGTCGGCGGTCGCATCGGCGTGCAACGCCCGATAGCCGGCGATCCAGCGCGCGAACATATTGTACATCACCACCGACGGGATCGCCGCCACCAGTCCGAGCGCGGTAGCGAGCAATGCCTCGGCGATGCCGGGCGCCACCACCGCCAGATTAGTAGTCTGCACCTTCGAGATGCCGATGAAGCTGTTCATGATGCCCCAGACCGTGCCGAACAGTCCGACGAAGGGGGCGGTGGCGCCGATGGTGGCGAGAATGCCGGTGCCGCGGATCATCTGCCGCCCGGCGGCGACTTCGACGCGCTCCAGCCGCGAGGCGATGCGCTCCTTAACGCCGGCGGGCGATAGCGCATCGGCCGAAAGCCGCAATTCGGTATCGGCAGCGGTGATCAGCGCGGCCACGCCAATGCTGCGCCCTTGCAGGCCCGCGCTCGCCTCGCTCCAGCTGCGCGCTTGGTTGAGCGCCTCGATCGCCGCGCCCATGCGGCGGCGGGCGGCCATCAGCTCGATCGCCTTGGCGAGCCAGATGGTCCAGGTCAGCACCGAGGCGAAGACCAAGCCCACCATCACCGTTTTGACCACGATGTCGGCCGCCATGAACATGCCCCAGGGCGACAGATCGCGCGGCAGTTTGAGCAGGATTTCCGGCGCTTGCGCGAAGGCCAAGGCGGGCAACATCAGGCCCAGGATCAACAGGACCGCCCAAAGCGTCCGGCGCCGCGGAATGAGAAGCTTACAGCTCATCTCTTATTTCTGGCCCTTTTGGGTCCATTTGTCTGTCTGGTCGCGTATTGTAACTTTGTAACGTAATTGCGTCACCCCGCCAGCCGCCGATTGAACGGCAGGCCCCTTGCATGCCATCGTCCGCCGCGCCGGCACGCGCCGGTACGCATTTATCCTGCAAGGACCCTATCCCCATGCCGTTTTCAATGTCTCAGGCTTCCCTTCCGATCTTCGAGATCGGTCTGAATGCGCTGGCCGCCGTGCTCGACAAGGCTGCGGCATACGCTGCGGCGAAGAAAGTCGATCCCGCGGTGCTGCTCGGCTGGCGCCTGGCGCCCGACATGTTCGCGCTCGCCCGCCAGGTGCAGGTCGCCTGCGACCAGGCCAAGAACGGCGCTGCGCGCTTGGCCGGCGCCGAGCCGCCGAAATTCGAGGACACCGAAACGAGCCTCGAGCAGCTCAAGCAGCGCATCGCCAAGACTGTGGCCTATATCAAGGGGCTCGATGCCAAGGCGATCGACGCCTCAGCCGACCGCGAAATCACCTTCCCGCTCGGGCCGAACAAGGGCCAGATGAAAGGCAGCGACTTCCTCGATCATTTCGTGCTGCCGAATTTTTATTTTCACCTCACCGCCGCCTACGCCATCGTGCGCCATTGCGGTGTGGAGCTCGGCAAGCGCGACTTCCTGGGCGCCATTCCGATCAAGCGGCTCTGAGGCCCGCCGCTTCGCTGGTTACGAAAAAAGCCGCCCCGCCAATGGACCGGCGAGACGGCTTTATCTGCCTGGTCTCTATTTGAGACGCTTGGCCGCTTCCTGCGCCAGGCTCAAATCGGAGTATTTCTTAATGTTGATCGGCTTCTTCACGAAGCCGAGGTCGCGGGTGGTATCCACATTACGCTGTAGCGCCTCGAGGTTCGGGATCAGGTTGGGATCGCGATAGGTATCGGCCTTGGTGAACAGCCAGCCGAACCGCTCCGGCGGCGCCTTGGTGATCTTGGACGCGATCTGGGCAACTTCGTCGTGGTTCTTCGGATCGACGTACCAGTGCACGATGCGCAGCATGTCCTCCATGAAATCGATCATGGCGGCACGGTTCTTGTCGATGAACGTCTTGCGTGCCGTCCACACGATCATCTGCGTCACGCCCAGCGCTTCGCGCTGCTCAAACAGGACCTTGCCGTCTTCCTTGAGCTTAGGGTTGAACGAGAACGGCAGCACGGCTGGAATGAGATCCACCTTCTTCTCCATCAGCATGGTCGGCATCGCCGGCAGCGGGCCTTCCAGCATGGTGTAGTCGCGCTTTTCCTCGAGCCCGTGTTTTTTCAGCATGGCGCGAATGGCGACGTCGATGGCGCTACCGCCGCCATTGGTGCCGATCACCTTGCCCTTGAGGTCCTCGATCTTGTCAATACCACTGTCCTTGCGCACGTAGAACTGGGTGCTGTAATAGCCGGACACACCGTCCTGGAATTCGTCGGCGATGACCCGAAGGTCGTCGAGCCCGGCGTTTTCGATGGCGATGGCGAGCGAGGAATAAGCCAGGTTGGAGACTTCCAGCTCATTGTTGGCGATCGCCGTGATCATCTGCGGCGTGCCCTGATAGCGGGTCGATTCGAGCGTGTAAGACTTGCCCATGTGCTGGGCCAGATCCTTCTTCTCGAGCAGGATCGAGGCCCAGTTGGACACCGGGGCCACCCACGACATGCGGATTTTCACCGGCTCGGCGCTGTTGGCGGCACCGCTGCCGAAAAGGCCGAGGGCACACATGCCGGCCAGCGCGAGTTTCATGAGACGCATCGTTTCCTCCAAGGTTCGCCGGGCTTGCGCTTGAGTGCGGCAAGCTTCACGCCGCGATAGAAAAGATTGTCGGGCGTCCAACCGATTTTGGCAAGCCTCACAGTTGCGGCGTTTTACCTGCTATGCGGTACAGGCGTCTTATTCGTCGTGCGCGGTACCCTGATCGCGATAAGCCCAGAGCGCGTCGCGCTGTAGCGTGACCTGCGTGTCGGCGCCGATATCATGACGCGCGGCGGTGCCGAGCTCGAGCGCCTCCAAGCGGTGGCCGGCGAGATCGATGTCATAGACGGTCTGCGTGCCATGATAGCGGCGATCGAGCACGCGCGCACGAAACGCGTTGCTGCCGTTGTGAGCGCCGAGCACGATATTTTCCGGCCGCAATGCGATGCGCACCTTCTCGCCCGGCCCGATCCCGTGCACGAGCGACGCCTCGACGCGATTACCACCGCCGATATCGACCGTGCCGAACGTGCCATTGCGCTCGAGTAAGATCCCGGGAAGCTCATTGGTGGCGCCAGTGAAGTTGGCCACGAACAAATCGGCCGGTCGATTGTAGATTTCGTCCGGCGTGCCCATTTGCAGCAGCTTGCCGTCGCGCATTACGCCGATACGGTCGCCGAGCACGACGGCTTCGGCCTGGTCGTGGGTGACGTAGAGCGCGGTCATACCGGTTGCTTTCAGAATGCGCCGCAGATCGTCGCGCAGCCGCAGGCGCAGCTTGGCGTCGAGATTTGACAAGGGTTCATCGAGTAGCAGCAGTTGCGGGCGGTAGACGATGCTGCGCGCGAGCGCGACGCGCTGCATTTGGCCACCCGACAACGCGACCACCGGGCGGTCGGCATATTCGGACAGGCCGACCAGTTCCAGTACTTCGTCCACCATGCGGCCGGCGTCGGCGCGCCCGATTTTGCGGTGCTTGAGCGGATAGACCACGTTCTGGCGCACCGTCATGTGCGGCCACACCGCGTAAGACTGGAACACCATGCCGATGTCGCGCAGCCGCGGCGGCAGCAGAATGCCGTGCGTGGGCGATGACACCACGCGGCCGGCGATGCTGATGGTGCCGGCGGTCGGGTGCTCGAGCCCGGCGACGCAGCGCAAGGTCGTGGTCTTGCCGCAGCCGGAGGGGCCGAGCAGGACCACGATTTCGCCGGCCGGCACACCGAAGCTTACGCCGTCGATCGCCGGCCGGCCGACCGAGAACTGCTTTCGCAGTTCGCTGACGTCGAGCGTCGCCGTCATGAGTTCACTTTGGCTTCACGGGCGCCACTGTCACTGACGATAGCCGAAGGTCTTGTCCCATTCCGCGACCCACGGCCCGTGCAGCTTCACGTATTCGTCGAACTTGGGGAACCAGACCTTGACCACCTTGGGGTCGAATCCTTCCGGGTAGACCGGCGCCACCTTGAGCGAGGTGAGGTTGCCGAGTTCCTTGATCATGAAGGTCTGGCCTTCCTTGGAGAGGCACCAGTTGAGGAATAGCTTCGCGGCATTGGGATGCGCCGCCGTCTTCGGAATTCCCGAAGCGTAGGGATTGACCGGTGTGCCTTCGGGCGGGAAGAAGATCTTAATCGGCGCGCCGTCCTTCTGCTTCGGATAGATCGCATTGTAGAGCAGGGGGCCCATGGCGACTTCGCCGCGCACCATCGAGTCCGACATTGGCGCGCCGGAGGGATAAAGGATGGGGTGGGTTGCCGCCTGCTTCGCCCAATAGTCCTCGCCAAGCACTTGGCGCTCGAACATGATGCGGGTCCAGGTGGTGCCGCCGGACTGGGCGAAAACTTGCCCCGTCATCTTGTCGTATTCCGGCTTGGTCAGATCCATCCAGCTTTTCGGCGGATTTTTTACCAGTTCCGTGTTGTAGGCGATCGACCATACCAGGGTGGCGCGCGGCCACAGCTTGGGCGAAATCTGTGCGTCCGGATTGTAGTCGGCGGCATTCGGTGGCGCGTAATCCATGAACATGTCGACCAGCGGCAGCATCAGCGCGCGGTCGGAATGATCGACAACGTCGGCGATCAATTTGCCGGCTGCGGCCTCGGTCTTGATGCGGGTGATCAACTGGCCGCCAGGTGCGCGCACCATCTCGACCTTGATCTCGGGGAAGCGCTTGTTGAACGCCTTGATAACTTGCTGTTCCACCTCGGCGAAGTTCGCTGTGTAGTAGACCAGCTTACCTTCGGCCTTGGCCGCCGCGATCAGCTCGGGCGAGCCGAATTCCTGCTGCGCCACGGCCGGCGCGGAAAGCGCGACGGCCAGGCCGGCGATGCCGGTCATCATTACGATTTTTTTCCTCATAGCCAATCCTCCCTTTGTTTTGTTTATCCGGTGCGGGCCACGCTACCCTGCGCCGCCCCTCTCGATAGCCAGTTCGCGCCCCCGATCAGCACGCCAAGCAAGACCGTCTGCACCAGACTGAATGCAGCGGTTTTTCCGAGATTGCCGCCTTCATAATAGTCGAGCAGCAGCACCGACATTACCATGGTGTTGCTGGTGTAGAGAAACAGCGACGAGCCCAATTCGCGGATCGCCAGCACGAACAGCAGCGTCATCGCCGCGATCACGCCGGGGCTGGCGAGCGGCAGCACGATGGTGCGGATGGTGCGGAGCATCCCGGTGCCGCAGACCCAGGCCGCTTCTTCCAATTCGCGATGAATCTGCAGGAACGACGTCGACAACGCCTTCACCGTATCCGGCATGAAGCGGGCGATAAAGGCAAGCGCGAGAATCCAAAGGGTGCCGTAAAGCCCGCCCGGAATGCCGATCCAGGCCCACAGATAGGCGACCCCGATCACTAGGCCGGGAATGGCGACCGGCAAGGTTGACAACAGATCGATCGAGCGCCGGCCCGGCACGTGCGTGCGATGAATCGTGTAGCCGATGGCGAAGGCAAGCGCGCCGCCCGCGAGCGCGGTGATGACGCCGACCTCGACCGCGTTGTAGATCGAATTCAGCGTGAGCGGATTGTCGAAGATGCTGTGGAAGTGCATCAGCGAGTACTGCCGCATGTCGAACAGGCTGGCGGCATCGCGGATGAACATGAATTTGCGGAACGCCGCCACGATCAGCGCCAGCGTCGGCAGCACGGCGACCACGATCAGGTAGACGATGCCGAATCCGAAGGTGAGCCAGCGCCATGGCCCGAGATCGAGATTGCGCGGGCGGTAGGCCTTGCCGGCGACGGTGACGTAACTGCGTCCGCTCAGCACCTTCTGCTGCAGAAAAACCAGCGCTCCGGTCACCACCATGAGGATGATCGCGACCGCCGCCGCGGTGTTGTAAAGCGGCGGCGACCAGTTGGTGAGCTTGAAGATATAGGTGGTGAGCACGTTGATGTTGGTCGGCGCGCCGAGCACCGCCGGAATGCCGTAGATGCCGAGCATCACGATGAACGACAGCAGCATGCCGGAAATGATCGCCGGCATGATCAGCGGGAACGTCACCGAAAACAATGTCGCGAAGGCGCTGGCGCCGGAGATTTCGGCGGCCTCTTCCAGGCTCGGGTCCATGTTGCGCAGAGCCGAGGCGGTAAACATGTAGACGTAGGGCGCGTAATAAATGCCGAACACGAAGACCAATCCGGTCAACGAATAAAAATCGACGTGCCAATCGAGATACATCCACTTGAACATGGTGTTGATCAGGCCAGTCTTCGGCGAACCGAGGATGGTCCAGGCGACGCCGGCGACCAGCGGCGGCGCGAACAGCGGCAGGATGCTCGCCGCCGCGATGAAGCGCTTGAACGGCGTGTTGGTGCGCACGACGATCCAGGAAAACGTCAGTCCGATCGCCACCGCGATCAAGGTTCCGCCGCCGCAGGCAACCAGCGTGTTGAACAGCGCCTCGCCGACATTCGGATTGCTCAGCACGGTGAGAAAGTTCGTGATCGAGAGATGGGCCAGGCTGAAGCCCTCGACCACCGGATTGGTGTCTGTGAGCGCGCCAAGCAGCAGAGTGAGAAGCGGATAGACGACCAGGAAGGTCAGGATCGCGAGCAGTAACAACACCCAGACCGCCGCCAAGACACCGCGGCGACGACCCGCATGCGTCTCTTGCACCGCGCCTTGCAGCGGCGTTGCCAGCTCAGTCAAAGCGTTCCCCTTTGGCGACGTTTTGTTCTTTTTTGCCTGTGGGCATTATCCCACACGATTGGCGGGCGGTCTGCAATAATTTCGGTCAGGCCGTGGTCGGCTCGTTGGCTTCCTGGTGCCAGATCAAGAGCCGCCGGCGGATCAATGCCATCGCCTTGACCAAAGCGTAGCCGACCACGGCGATCTCGACGATGCCGGCGAATACGCCGGTGGAATTGGCGAAGCGCGAGGCCGTCATCATGGCGCCGCCCAGCCCGTAGCCGCCCATCAGCATCTCGGCCACCACCGCCACGATCAGCGACAGCGGCAGCGCCACCTGCAGGCCGGTCATGATCTGCGGGGCCGCCGCCGGCAGCACAATCTGCCAGAGCATTTCACGTTCGTTGGCGCCCATATTGCGCGCCGACCAGAGCAGTTCGCGCTCCACGCCCTGGATGGCGATAACGGTGGCGGCGATCACCGGGAAGATGGCGTCGATGACGATGATGGTGATCTTGGACACATCGTAAACGCCAAGCCACAGGATCACTACCGGCAGGAACGCGATCTTCGGCATCGGAAAGCCGACCGAAATGATCGGATCGAAGAACCAGTTCGCGATCACGTTGCGCGACATCGCCATGCCGATGGCGACGCCGCCGACCGCGCAGATCACGAAGCTGACCAGCGCGCGGTAGAGCGTGAGCGCCGTATTGATGGCGAGGTCGCCGGAGACGGCGTCCTGCCAGATTCGCAGCAGCACATTGCTCAGCGCCGGCAGTTGGAACGGCGTGAAGGTGCTGCCGCGCGCCAGGATTTCCCAGGCTGCCAGCAGCACGGCAATGGAAAAGAAGCGGGTCACCACGATGTATGTCAACCGCGCGGCCTTTTCCGGCCAGCCGTCCGGTGGCGTAGTCGCTGTCGATGCGGGTTCTACTCGCGCCATGCCAGTGTCCGCTTGGTAATCACGAGATAAACCCGGTCGGCGGCGAAGCCGAGGAACGCCACGGTGAGAACCACCGCATACATCGCGTCATAATTGCCGTTGGCGCCGAGATAGCCGATCAGGTAGCCGAAACCCTTCTGCGCCACGATCAATTCCGACGATACCAGCAGTATGAAGGAGAGCGCGAGCGCTGTGCGGATGCCGTTGAGCAGTTCCGGCATCGCGCTCGGCAACACCACGTCCCACAGCATGCGCAGCTTGTGAGCGCCCATGCTGCGCGCCGACCACACCAGCACCTGTTCGCTCGAGCGCGCGCCGTTGAAAGCGCCGATCGTCACCGGCAGCATGCAGCCGAGGAAAATGAGCAGAATCTTGGAGCCGTCGCCGAAGCCGAGCCAGATCACGGTGACCGGTATCAGCGCCGATTTCGGCAGCGGATAGAAGATTTCCACGATCGGGGCGACCAGCACGTTCACCGGTTTCGACCATGCCATGGCGATGCCGAGCACGCCGCCGATGGCGATCGACAGCGCCAGCCCGGCGCCGGCGCGATAAAGCGAGGCGAGCCCATTGGTGACGAGTTCGCCGGTCTTGATCATGTCGATCCAGGCGATGATTACCTCGGACAGAGGAGGCAGTGCGGTGGTCGATACCAGCTCCAGCCGCGCGGCCAGTTCCCAGCCTAACGCGAGCAGCAGCAGCGGCAGGTAGCGGATGAGCGGGTGTTTCATGTCCGCTTGCCCTGCGCCTTGATGGCTTCGTCCTTCACCAGGTTCCAGATCTCGTCGACCTTCTCGACGAAGGCCTTCGCCTTGAAGATGTTGGGATCGTTCTTGTCGAACTTGGTGTCGACGATGGTCTTGATGCGGCCCGGCCGCGCCGACATCACCGCCACCCGGTCGGCCAGATAGACGGCCTCCTGCACATCGTGTGTGACGAAGATCACGGTCTTCGGCGTGCGCTGCCAGATGCGCAAAAGCTCGCTCTGCATCAACCCGCGGGTCTGCGCGTCGAGCGCGCCGAACGGCTCATCCATCAGCAGGATTTTCGGATCGAAGGCGAGCGTGCGCGCGATCGCGGTACGCTGCTTCATGCCGCCGGAGAGTTGCGAGGGGTAGCTGTCCTCGAAGCCGTGCAGGCCGACCAGTTCGATGAAATCTTGCGCGCGCTTTTCGCGCTCTTGCCTGGCCATGCCTTGCCGTTCCAGCCCGTACAGGATGTTGCCGCGCACTGTCTTCCACGGAAACAGCGCGAAGTGCTGGAACACGATGCCGCGGTCGGGGCCGGGGCCGGCGACCGCCTTGCCGTCGATCGCAATCGTGCCGGTCTCGACCGGCAAAAAGCCGCCAATCAGATAGAGCAGCGTCGACTTGCCGCATCCGGACGGCCCGAGCAGCGCGACGAATTCGCGATTTTGCACCGCAAGCGAGACCTGGTCGAGCGCCAGCACCTCGCGCCCGCGCGGCGGGCGATACAGGTGGCTGACGCCGTCGATGACGATTTGCGCTGGAGCGGCCATGGCGGCATGAAGCCTCTCCAATGGCCGCCATCTGTCAAGCGCCGTCGGCGCGCTTGCAGCAATATCGCTGGCCTATAATGTAGGACAGCAAACCTTCAGAAACGTAAGAGGAAACGTCAGTGGCCAATACGCTCAAGGAAGCCCGCGCCGAACTCGCGCTTGCCAACCGCATCGTCGCCCATGAAGGCATCATCGACGCCTTCGGGCACGTCAGCATGCGTCATCCCGACAATCCGGGCCGCTACCTGCTGTCGCGCTCGCGCGCGCCTGAGCTGGTGACGCCGGAGGATTTCATCGAATACGACCTCGATTCCCACCCCGCTCGCGATCCCGGCGTCGGACAATATTCAGAGCGGGTGATCCACGGCGAAATCTACAAGGCGCGGCCGGACGTGATGTCAGTATGCCATCACCATTGCCCGGCCTTCATGCCGCTGCTCGCCACCGGCGCCGATTATGTGCCGATTTTCCATCTCGGCGCGGTCGGCGGCATCAGGCCGCCTTACTGGGACCAGCACGACAAGTTCGGCGACACCAACATGCTGGTGGTCAAACCGGAGGAGGGGGCCTCGCTCGCCCGCGCATTGGGGAGCCAGTGGATGGTGTTGATGAAGCGGCACGGCGTGACCGTCGCCGGCACCAGCGTGAAGGACTGCGTATTCCGCTCGATCTATTCGGCCCGCAACGCCGAATTTCAGGTGCGCGCTTTGGCGATCGGCGGCCCTGTAGCATCGCTGTCACCGGGCGAAGCCCAACTGGCCGGTCAGATCAGCGTCAAGACCACCGGCCTGACGCGCTCGTGGGAATACTGGTCGATGCGGGTGGCCCAATCTGGTGACGGGGCGGCGTTGGTGCGAAAGAAGCCGGCCAAGGCTGCGGCAAAGCCCCGCCGGGTACGTAAAAAGCGGCGGCGATGAGACTTTAGGCTTTCCCCGTGGCCGGCGCTCGGTGTTGAATGGACGAATTCCAACGATAGAAAATACTCTAGGGAGGACATCATATGCAGAAATTCAAAAACATCGCCGCCGCGCTCGGGCTCATCGTGCCGCTGGCGCTGGCGGGCACGCAGGCTTGCGCCGAGGATACGCTCAAGCTGGTGATCGGCCAGATCAACAACTGGGAAAACCAGGCGCCGACGCTCGGCCAGGACGCGGGCATCTTCAAGAAACACGGCTTGATCCTGGAGAACACCGGCTCGCAAGGCGCCGGCGAAACCATCCAGGCGGTGATCACCGGCTCAGCCGATATCGGCGCGGGCGTCGGCGCCGCCGGCATCATGCGCGCGTTCGCCAAGGGCGCGCCGGTGCGGATTCTTGCACCTATGTTCACCGGTACCGGCGACCTGTTCTGGTACGTGCGGTCCGATTCTAAGATCAAAAGCTTGAAGGACACCACGCCCGAGACCACCATCGCCTATTCGACCAGCGGATCGAGTTCGAACAATATCGTCGTCGCTTTCGTGCAGGAACTCGGCGCCAAGGCCAAGCCGACCGCCACCGGCGGCCCTCCCGGTACGCTGACCGCAGTGATGTCCGGCCAGATCGACATCGGCTGGGCGGCGCCGCCGTTCGGCCTGCAGGAAATTAAGGACGGCAAGATCCGTATCGTGGCGCGCGGCAGCGACGTGCCGTCGCTGCGCGGGCAGACAGTGCGCACGCTGATCGTGAACGCTAACTCGCTGAAGACTAAGCACGACGCCATCGTGCGTTTCATGGACGCCTATCGCGAGGCGGTTGACTGGATGTATTCCGATCCTAAGGCGGTCGAGATGTATTCCGTCAAGATCAAGCGCTCGATCGAATTGCTCAAGGAGTCGATGGCCAAGTTCCAGCCGAAAGAGACCTTGCAAACCGATAAGTTTGCCGATCTCGATGGTGCCATCGCCGACGCGGTCAAGCTCAAATTCCTGGAGAAGCCGCTGACCAAGGAGCAGATCGCGGAACTGTTGCAGATTCCGCCGCGCAAGAAATAGCCGCGCGCCGCGCAGGCTCGCAAAAAACGGAAACGGGCCGCTGTCAGGCAGCGGCCCGTAATGTTTTTTTCGCGTCGCGCAATAATGAATGCGCGCGGATTACTTCTTCTTCGCCGGCTTCTTGGCGGCTTTCTTGGCTTTTTTCTTGCCGGCCTTCTTGGCCTTCGGCGCCGGGCACGCCTGCTGCGACACCACCTTGGCGCCATCCTTGGCCGCGATGCATGCATTGGCGTAAGTGAACTTCATGCCGCCCTTCACTGCGCACACCCGCTTCTCGGGCTCGAAGCAAAGCCCAGGCGGCGGCGGCGGCGGCGCAGCCGCGGCTTTCTTTTTGGCGGCTTCGCTGCTGCCGGTCGTGCCAAGCACGAAGGCTGTAGCGGCGATGGTCATCAACGCAGCGTATCCGAGATTTTTTAGCTTCATGGCATTCCTCCCCTAATGGATGCGCGGGCATCGTAGGAGGGCATTAGTAATAATTACAAGAAATTTAGGCTTCGCTGCAGCGCAAAAATTCTGAACGTGTATTCACGTTTCTGTCACGCGCTTGCTTTAATGCCGGCTCAATGCCGATTCTTGGCAGCCGTGCTGATCGCATTGAGTATCGCGCTGCGGCCGTCTTTCAGCGTTGCGCGCACCGTTTCATGCTTGCCGATCTCCCCCATCTCGCGCTGGCGCTTAACGGTGGCGTCTACCATCATGGGATCGAGCCCGAGTTCGCGCAAGGTAGCGGCGGACTCTTCCATCTCGGCGGCACGGCGCTCGCCGTGGCTCGCCATGCGCTCCAGATTGTATTCAGCAATCTTGGTGAAATCGAGCGTCGGGTAATTGTTCTTGAGCGACACCGTCACTTCGTCGAGCACGCCGGCGCGGGCGGCGGCGAGGAAGCATTCGACCGTGAGCGCCTCGATGCCCTTGATCATCACGCTGCGGATCATCTTGATGGCGGCGGCCTGGCCAATATTGTCGCCCACGATCGACAATTGCATCTGCAATTCGCGCAGTAGCGGCGAAATCGCCTCGGCGTGCGGGCCGGCGATCAGCAAGGGCGTGCGGTGGCGCGCCGGGTTTATCGGCGCGATCACCGCCACGTCCACATAGCGGGCGCGCTCGCCCAAAAGCTTGGCGGTCTCCTGCTTGCGACCGGGCGAGACCGAATTGATGTCGAGATAATAGGGCTTAGCCGTGAGATGCCGCTCGACCGAGCGTGCGGCCTCCAGACTGGAGGACGCCGTCACCGCAGAAATGATCATGTCGGATTCAACGACCGCATCGGCGGCCGAATTCGCCAGCCGCACACCGATGCTCGCGCCGGCCGCTTTAAGCCGCGCGCCGCCGGGTTCGGGAAAAAGAATATCCCAGGCGGCGATACGCTCGATGCCGCTCTCGCGCAGGCCGGCGGCGATCGCCTGTCCGGCCTCGCCGAAGCCGATGAAGGATACGCGCGGGGTATTGCGGCGGTTCATGATCTTTCCATCGTAAATCGTTTTCACGGGCGCGTCCTGCCGCGTGGTCTGGAAGCTCACCGCCATCAGCCATCGGCTGTCGCGCTTGACGAAAACGCGGGAGACGCGCGCCGCCTTGCCGTGGAAGGGCTGGTGCTCGCAGGTCATTACTATCGCAGCTTTAAAGCCGAATAGCCGCGCCGACACCAGCGGGGCAGGGGCGGAATTGGCGCCCGTTCGCTGCTGCTCCTCGAGCACCGCCTTGCGGTCGGCTTTGGAATGGCGCCGCGCCGCGCCGACGACCATGAATTCGTCGACCACGTGCTGCGCCCAAACTTCGGGCTCGTGTTGCATCACCGCGATTTCCAGCTGCTGCCAGGAGGCGAGACAGTCGCGCTCGTCGGCATTACGCGGCTCATAAGGAATCATCTTGCACGGATTGTCCCACTCCTTGCGGCCAGCGACATGCGGCGCCGCCGGCCCATTCTGCGAGACCGCGTGATAGACGAGCAGGCGCCAGCCCGCCGCGCGTTTGACCCAGATGCGCAGCACGAAAACCTTGTCGCGATCGACCGCAATAGTGGCTACTTCGCCGTAGTGATAGCCGACCGGCGCAAGGCCGACCTCAGTGCCGAGTGGCGGCTTGGGCATTGTGCTCAGGGCTTGCCCCTTGTCGAGAATGCGGCCGTTTAAATTCACCCAGGTGAATTCGTCGTCGAGCAATGCCGCGGCGGCGCGCGTGTCGCCGGTTGCCAGCGCGGAGATTAGAGCGTGATCAGCCCACACCAAGTCGCCTGCATCCATGTGCGGGGCCGAACCGTTGCCAGATTGCATCATGGCAAATCAGGAATCCGCCACGCCCGGCACCGGCGGCGTGCCATGGGTGTGGAACGACTTGATGGTCTGCAAGCCCCAGGCCTGACCCTTCTTGCGTTCGGCCTCGGTCCAAGTGATCGGCTTCCAGTCCGGCGCCAGCACCAGCCGCGCTCCAGCGCAGGAGACTTCCACACGATTGCCGCCCGGCTCGTAGACATAAAGAAAGAAGGTCTGCTGAACGGCGTGCTTGTGCGGCCCGGTCTCGATGAACACGCCGTTCTCCAGGAAAATATCGGCAGCGCGCAAGATGTCCTCGCGGCTGTCCAGCGCGTAGGTGACGTGGTGAAAACGTCCTTTGGTGCCGGTGTGGTCGCGGGTATAGGCGAAGTCGTAGGACTTGTTGGTGGCGGTCATCCACATGCCGGCTTCACTGCTGTCGTCGAGCACGATCTGCTCGGTCAGCATGAAGCCGAGATAGTTCTGGAAGAATTCTCGGTTCGCCTTGATGTCGACCGCCAGGCCATTGAAGTGGTCAATGCGCCGCACATTAATGCCGCGCGCCGGATAGCGCTGCGCCTGATTTTTCAGCGCCGGTTTCTGGTCGGGCGGCGCCTGGTACCATTCGGTGTCGTAGTAGAGTTCGATGACGTGGCCGTCGGGATCCTTGCAGACGAAAGTTTTGCCATGGCCAAGGTCGCCGTCGCTCCAGCCGACATCGAAGCCGGAGCCTTTGAGCGCCGCCGCGCGCCGCTCAAGCGCCTGGGGGCTGCGCGTACGGAACGCCGCATGTCCCATGCCCGAGGTCTTCGAGGCGGTGAGCTTGAGCGAATAGCGTTCGTAGTCGTCCCAGCCGCGCAGATAGACGCTGTCGCCCTTCTCGCCGCTCTGGGTCATGCCCATCACGTCGATGAAGAACTTGCGGCTTTCCGCGAATTTGGCGGTGAGGATTTCGACATGGCCGAGATGGGCGATGTCGCGAATGGGTTCTGGTTGCATCGGACCGTTCTAGTGCGCTGTTATCATTTGATCAATTCTGGCGAACTGCGCGCAAACGCCAGGACCAGATTGTTGGCCGGCATGGGCGCGATTTCGGCCGCCGTCAGGCCGGCTTCTTGCGCGAGCGCGTTCAGATCGGCCAGGTCGCGCACACCCCATTCGGGATTTTCTGCCCGTTAGCTTGCATTGAAGGCGGCGTTGCTCGGCGCAGTGTGCGCGCCATCGCGCATGAACGGGCCATAGGCGAACAGCCGGCCATCGGCGCGCAAATAACAGCCGGCGCCGGCAAACAGGTTTTGCGTTACGTGCCACGGTGCGATGTGCAGCACGTTGATACATGGCCGCGAGCGTGCCACCCGCTTGCCCATCCGCCGTCCAAGACCAAGCGGGATCGGCAAGGTCGATCCACTGCGGCGCGCGCAGGTTTGCAAGCCCCGCATGCCGCCGCCAGACCTCGATGCTGGCGAGATGCGATGGGTAAATATCGCTCGGCCACCAGGTGAGGTCCGGCGCCAGGCGCGCAAACTCGGCAATGTGCTGCCCGGTGCCGCTACCGACCTCCAACACGTCGCCTATCCGCCCGAGCAGAAAGGGCGAGAGTGCCGACCAGATGGCGCCATGGTTGCGCTGTAAGGCCGGGCCATGCAGCCGGCCATCGGGTTCCGGCAGCTTGTCGACGCTTCCGAATTCGACGACGAATTCCGCCATGACTGCCATCGGCCTTATTGCATTGCGCGTTGCAATTAACCTTTGCCCGTCGCTCCGGTCAAAGGCCAATTATTGAGGCTGGTGGCGGGACTACGCGGGCCTTGTTCGTTGTTTTTGGAGGGCCAATCGGGCAATATCGCGATCCTTTCGATGTCGTGGGGCGCTTCGGACAGGCTTTAAAAAGGAATCTGGGAGGATTTGCATGCGCAAACTGTATTCGACGCTGGCGGCGATTGCCGTTGTGGCGCTGGCGCTGCCGGACGCGGCCCATGCACAGGAGAAGGTCGTCATCGGCATCCCGACCTCGCCGCCCAACATCGTCCACATGCCGGTGATCGTCGCCAAAGAGCTCGGCCTTTACAAAAAAGCCGGCCTCGATGTCGACATTGTCTCGCTGGGTGACGGCGTGAAGGTTTATCGCGCGTTGCTCTCCGGTAATATCGATATGGGGCTTACCCCCGGTGCGCCGACCATCATCGGCCGCTCCAACGGCGCCACCGTGAAGGGTCTTTCCGCCAATCTGCCGAAGTTCGAAGCCTCGATGGTGGTGCGCGCCAACATCAAGACCATGGCCGACCTCAAGGGCAAGCGCATCGGCATCCAGGAGCCCGGCGGTTTCGCCGACCTGCTCAGCCGCAGCGTGTTGCGCGCGGCCAAGATCGACCCGAAGGACGTCAACTTCGTCAGCATCGCGAGCGAAGACGTGCCTGCGCTGGTGGCGGACCAGGTCGACACCGCGATCCTGCATGTCGAGCAGGAAATGCTCGCCAAGAGCAAGGTGCCGGAACTGCACGCCATTGGGCGGATGTGGGAGCTTCAGCCGAAGACGCTCTATACCTTCCTGTCGGCGACCGAAAAAACGACCAAGGAAAAGGCGGCGATGGTGCAGGCCATCGTCACGGCAAACATCGAGGCGACCCGCATCATGTACACGGATAAGGCCAAGATCATGCCGATCCTGGTCAAGCAGACCGGCTATCCGGAAAAGATCCTGTCCGAGAGTTTTGACTTCATGGTGGCGAACTGCATATGGGACGCCAACAGCGGCTTGAGCGCCGAGCGCGTGAATTTCACCGCCGAGCTGATGACCAAAATCGGCAACATCAAGGAAGGCAAGACGCCGACCTACGACGATATCGTCGACGCCACTTTCGCCAAAAAGGCGATCGAGCAGCTTGGAGAATGGAAAGGTCCGATCTGCCCGACGGCCGCGTTTTAAGCCTGCTTGACCAACTCCGGCCGGGCGCCGCGTTGCACGCTGGCGCCCGCCGTACGACAGAGCCGATAAAGGCGTGAAGGAAGGATCACGATGAGCGTTGCCAATGAGGTTCAGGCAGCGGCGGTCGCCGATGGTACGCGAGCGGCCTCAGCCGTGGTCAGGACACCGTGGTGGGAGCAGCCGGCGCTTTTCCGCTACGGCTTCGTCGCGCTCATCCTGATCGTCTGGGAAATCGTCGGGCCGTTCATCAGCCCGATCTTCTTTACTTATCCGACCAAAATTGCTGTCGCGTTTTACGATCTCATCCTGTCCGGGGAATTGCCGTATTACCTCGGCCAGAGCCTGGAGGTCATGGTCTACGGGCTGAGCATCGCCGTCATCGTCGGCATTCCGCTGGCGGTGGCGATGGCCCGCGTGCGCTGGCTCGACTGGGCGCTCGACCTGCCGATCAACGCGCTCTATGCGACACCGTTGGTCGCGGTGGTGCCGTTGCTGGTGCTGTGGTTCGGCATTTATCTGAAGGCCAAGATCATCGTCGTATTTCTGTTCGCGGTATTCCCGGTCCTGATCAACACTTATCAGGGCGTGCGCGAATGCGACAAGAACATGATCGAGGTGGCGCGCTCGTACCGCTCCAGCGAATGGCGGATGTGGCAGGATGTGCTGCTGCCGTTCGCGGTGCCCTATATTATCGCCGGCATCCGGCTCGCCATCGGCCGCGGGCTGATCGGCATGATCATCGCCGAATTCTACACCACCATCTCCGGCCTCGGCTTCATGATCACGCGCTATGCTAACGTGTTCGAGATGGACAAGGTCTTTGTGCCGGTGATCGTGCTGATGATCCTCGGCGTATCGCTCACGACCCTATTGAAATGGGCCGGGCGCCGCATCGCGCCCTGGAGCCACGGCAACCGCTGAGCGGCGAGGCGTTCACGCCAAAAATGAAGCTGCCGTTCCCGCTGGCTTCGTTCAAACCAGCCGACAGCCGATTATTACTTGAGCTGGGTCGAGATACTTGTGAATGTATTGTTGAGCTGGGTGCCCAGGCCATTGACCACGGCGATGATGGCGACCGAGATGCCGGCAGCGATCAGGCCATATTCTATGGCGGTAGCCCCCGAATCGTTCTTCAAGAACGCAACAAATTTCGACATGTGAACGCTCCGCTTTGTGTGTGCGCGAAAACATTAGTCCCGGCGTTTAAAGATACGTTCAATCCGGGGAACTTTACGGAAAAATTTGTGGAACCAGGATTTCGATCGGGCGATTCTGCCATAACGCAATGGATTGCGTCGGTATTTAGCAACCCACGGAATTTTAGATCGATCTTTGCGGCGCGCGTTAAGTGATTGTTATCTGTGCAGCCTAGACGTCTTCCGGCTTGTCGACATAGACCAATCCCGCCTTCGCCAACCCCTCGCGCATCTTGTATATATCGAGACTAAGCACGCCGGCCGCGAGCTGCTTGCGCTTGCCGACCTCGTCGTCGTTGCGCTTCTGCGCTTTGGCGGCGGTATCCACCGCCAGCTTTTTCGGCACGATGACGACGCCGTCGTCGTCGGCCACCACCACGTCGCCCGGCTCGACATTCACACCCGCACAAACAATTGGAATGTTGACGGCGCCGAGCGCGGCCTTGACCGTGCCCTTGGCCGAGATCGCCCGCGACCACACCGGAAAGCCCATCTCGGTGAGCGGCTTGACGTCGCGGCAGCCGGCGTCGATGACGAGGCCGATCACCCCGCGCGCATGCAGCGCGGTCGCCAGCAATTCGCCGAACATGCCGTCGGTGTTGTCGGAGGTGCAGCCGACCACCAGCACGTCGCCTTTCTGGCACTGCTCGACCGCCACATGGATCATCCAATTGTCGCCCGGCTGCGCCAGCACGGTGACCGCTGGACCGCCGATCGAAGCGCCGGCGTAGATTGGGCGCATATAGGGCTTCATCAGGCCCGAACGCCCGAGCGCCTCATGCGCGGTGGACACACCGACAGCGGCGAGCGTGCCGATAGCATTGGGATCGGCGCGTTTGATGTTGCGGACGACGACGGGTTTCATTTCAAAATCTCCTCGATGGTCGGAAACAGCCGCTGATAGGCCTCGCCATAGATCATCGGCACGCCGGTGTTGCGACTGCCCTGCATGCCGCGGTTGAGCGCGACGCGCTCATAATAGGCCCACAGGTGTTTCTGCGCGGCAAGGATCTGGAACGCCTTGTATTTCTGCTCCCACACCTCGTCGATTTTTAGAATCAAGTTGGGCTTGTAGTTGCACATCTCGGGCTGATGAGGCTCGAACAGGAAAACCGGCGGCGCAGAGTACTTGTATTGCGCACCCGGCTTGTGGCCCATGGCCTGCGCCACCACGCGGGTTTCCTGCGCGAAACGCGCGGCATTGGGATGGTCGAAATTGTACGGGTCCTCGAGCGCGTGGGTGAGCACGAAACCCGGGTTGGTCGCGCGGTAGATGTCGACCATGCGTTCGAAATGCTGCTCGGTCAGATTGAGCGGGTAGTCGCCGCAATCGAAGAATTCGATTTCGGCGCCGAGCAGGGCGGCGGCGCGCGCGGCCTCGTCCTTGCGGCCGGCCTTGACCTTCGCCAGCGTGGCGCCCGGCTCCTTCCAAGCGAACTGGCTCTCGCCGCGCTCGCCGAACGACAGGCACACGATCTTGATCCGATAGCCGCGCTTAGCGTGCAGCGCGATGGCGCCGCCCGCGCGCCAGACGAAGTCGCCCGGATGGGCGGTAATGACAAGTCCGGTCTGCTGTTCCGGCATGGACGTAAGAACTCCCTATTTTCCGTGAGGAATCTTTAGACTAAATAGGGTCCCAAAAGAAAGCCTACTCCTCATGCCCGACGCGACCACCCTGCGCATTGCCGTCGGCGACTATCCGCACACGCTGCCGCTCAAGCGCGGCGACGTCGTCTCGCCGTGGCTCAAGCTCGATTTCGTCGAGATCAAGCCGATGCATAAGGCGTTCAAGCCGATGGTGCGGGAGCACGCCTACGACGCCAGCGAAATGGCGCTGGTCACCTATCTGCAGGCGAGGGCCTACAACAAGGGCCTGACCCTGCTGCCGGCCGCGATGCTGGCGCGCTTTCAGCACGGCTGCATGCTGTTCAACGTCGAGCGTGGAAAGCTCGATCCCGCCAATCTGCCAGGCTGTCGCATCGGCGTGCGCGCCTACAGCCAGACCACCGGCGCGTGGCTGCGCGGCATTCTCGAAAACGACTATGCGGTCGATCTTTCCCGCGTGCTGTGGGTGACCTTCGAGGATGGCCATGTGGCCGAGGCGAAAGAGCCTGCCGGCGTGATCCGCGCCCGCCCCGATCAGGACATGACGAAAATGCTGATCGACGGCGAACTCGATGCGGCGATCTACGGCGCCGAACTGCCGAAGGATAAGCGCCTGCAAAGCGTGATCCCCGATCCGGACGCGGCGGCGCGCGCCTGGTACGGCCAGCACGCTTTGGTGCCGGTCAATCACATGGTGGTGGTCACGCAGGCGCTGGCGCGCGCAAACCCGCAGGCAGTCGCCGAGCTCTACCGGCTGCTAGAGGCGGGTAAGAAGGCGTCCGGCAAAACTGGGGCAGGCATGCCGGCCGCCAGCCAGATCGATACCGCGCCGTTCGGCAAGGAGGCCAACCGGCCTTGCCTCGAATTGCTGCTGTCGTACGCCATTCAACAAAAGCTGCTGCCGCGCCGCCTTAATGTCGATGAACTGTGGTAGCCGAGTTTAGGATCGCCGACCCCTAAAAGCCATAACGGGCAGACCGTCGTCCGCCCGTCACAAGCTCTCGGATCCATTTCCGGCACGTGCGGGCGTGAGCCCTTAAGCGCCGTACCCAGTTACTGAGAGCCAGGACCGACAAACATGGACCACGAATACTGCAAGCAGCACCCATGTCCCATGCCGCTCCGGTCATGGCGGCCATCCGTGTCCGGCGTGAGCCGAAGATGGGTGACCTGTCGGTAACCCTATCCACCTACAAGCATGAGGCAAGCGCGGACTTATTGCCGTTGTGAACTGCGGGGATAACGCCAGGCCGGTTGCCATGAAACGCGCGGCCGATGCGGACCTGCGTGAAAGCGAGGATAAGTTTTTCAATAATTTTGCTGGCGCGCAGCAAAAGTTTTTGCCGCCGCCGCAATGACGCCCCATTCTGGGAATTTTTTCCTGTTGTCCGATCCATCGAGGACGCTGTCATGAGGCGTCATGCAAATGGGATCGGATGCGGCGCCAGCCAGAAAGCGCGGCCCGGCGCCGTAACAACGCTGCGATGGCGCGCCGAGAGGTGCCACGCATCGGAAACGGTGCGTGACTTACGACCTAATGACGCGCCGCTTGGCGCGCCATCCCCCTCGATTTATTCGAGGGGTAAGAGGAAGCCCCCGCTGCGGCGGAGAAGGGACTACGGTGTACCCGGCGCCGCCAAGAATACGGGCGATGGCGCTTGCGCGGACAATGACTGGCAGGGGAGTATTGTGCGGCATGAAGGCCAATCCCGCCCGCGACCGCCTCGACGCCGCGCTTGCTCGCATCGACGACTTGAGCGGCGAGGGCTTGCGCACTTGTCTTACGGTCTATCGCGAGGCCGCCCGCGCCGCGGCGGAGGCCGCCGATGCGCGCGCCCGCGCCGGCATATCGCTCGGGCCGCTCGACGGCGCCATCGTCAACATCAAGGATCTGTTTGACGTCGCCGGCGAAGTGACGCGCGCCGGTTCCAAAGTTCTGGCCGAGGAGGGCAAACCGGCCGCGGCCGATGCGCCGGTGGTGCGGCGTCTGCGCAGCGGTGGCGCGGTGATCGTCGCCAAGACCAACATGACCGAATTCGCCTTCTCCGGCGTCGGCATCAATCCGCATTACGGCACGCCGGGCAATCCGGCCGACCGCAAGCGCATTCCCGGCGGCTCCACCTCGGGTGGCGCGGTGGCGGTGGCGGACGGCATGTGCGAGATCGCCATCGGCAGCGACACCGGCGGCTCCCTCCGCATTCCCGGCGCACTCTGCGGCCTGGTCGGCTTCAAGCCGAGCCGGCAGCGCATTTCCACCGCCGGTGCCTTTCCGCTGTCGCAAAGCATCGACTCGATCGGGCCGATCGCGCGGTCCGTCATGGACTGCGCCAAGGCCGACGGGGTGATGGCAGGCGACGACTTCAAGCCGTTCGAGCCGGCCCCGCTCGCGAATCTGCGCATCGGCATCGCACAAGGCCTGCCGCTGGAAAATCTGGACGAGACGGTGGCCAAACGCTTTCCGCAGGCCATCGACCTGCTGGAGCGCGCCGGCGCTCGGCTTTCCAACGAGAAGCTGGCGCTGCTCGACGGCATGATCCGGGTCAATAGCCGCGGCGGCGTGCAGCCGGCGGAAGCCTTTACCTTGCATCGCGACCGGCTCGACCGGCGTGGGCCGGCGCTCGATCAGAACGTGCGCGCGCGGCTGGAGCGGGCGCGCGGCATCAGCGCCGCCGACTACATCGAAATGGTGAACGAACGCGCCGCGCTGATCGCCGAGATGGATGCGCGGCTGGCCGACATCGACGTGCTGGTGCTGCCGACCACGCCAATCGTCGCGCCGACCATAGAGGAAATGTCGCCGCCGGATGTTTTCGCACGCAAGAACGCCATGCTGCTGCGCAATACCTCGATCTGGAATTTCTTCGATTGCTGCGCCATCTCGTTGCCGCTGCCGCGCGACGGCGGCCTGCCGGTCGGATTGATGCTCGTGGTGCGCAACGGCCATGACCATCGCCTGTTCCGCATCGCGGCGGCGGTCGAGCGGTTGCTGGCGGCTTGAAGGGTGGTAGCCCGCTGCGTCGCTTTTCGAGACTATTAAAGCTGCTAAAAGTTCGGCATCATCGCAACCAACGGCCGTCTGCAGGGCCAGGGAGGACTGCCAATGAAACGCAACTTGCTATCGAAGACGGCGCGCGTAAGCCGCCGCACGTTCACCGCGGGCTTAAGCGCCGCCGGACTTCTGGCCGGAACCGCGCCCTTCAACATCGTGCGCGCGCAAGGGTCGCCCCTTAATGTCGGCGTGCTGCTGCCGCGTTCCGGCTATCAGGCCGGCATTGGCCAGGACTGCCAGCGCGGCGTCGATATCACGGCGGGGATTCTGAAGGACCTCGGCCTGCCTTCGCTGCAGATCATGAATGCCGACACCGAGACCAACGTCGATGTCGCACGGGCACGCGCCGAGAAGCTCATCGGCGAGGGCGCGCAACTTCTGGTCGGCGCCTTCGATTCCGGGCAGAGCTCGGCCATCGCGCAAGTCGCCGAGCAAAAGAGCATCCCCTACGTCATCAACATTGCCGCCGCCCCGCCGATCACCGAACAGGGCTACAAGTTCGTGTTCCGTAACTTCCCGACTGCCGGCATGATCCTGCGCGACGCCTTCGTCGACCAGAAGGAAGTGTTCGCGTCGGTCGGCGCGGCGCCGAAGACGGCGGTGTTCATGCACGTCAATGACACCTTCGGCACCGCGATGAAGGGCGGTATCGGCGCGGTGATGCCCAAGTTCGACATGCCGTACAAAATCGTCGAGACGATCGCCTACGATCCGGCAGCGCGCGACCTGTCGGTCGAAATCTCCAAGGCCAAGGCGACCGGCGCCGACGCCTTGCTGATGGTCAGCCGGCTCAACGATGCCATTCTGCTCACGCGCGAATTGGTCAAGCAGCGCTGGACGCCGATGGCGATCTTGAGCATGGGACCGGGCTGGTATGAGGACCAGTACCTCAAGACCCTGAACAAGCTCTCCGACGGGCCGCTGAGCTTCGTGCCCTGGTACGATCCGAACAAGAAGATGTCGAAGCAGCTCGAAGCCGCGCTCGCCAAGGCGCATCCGGGCGTCAATCTGAATACCAACCACGTCTACACCTTCGAGGCGCTGCTGATCGCCGCCGACGCCTACAAGCGCGCCGGCTCCAGCGATCCGAAGGTGCTCGCCGACGCTGTGCGCACGACCAACATCAAGGACAATGTCAGCATCGGCCCCGGCATCCAGTTCGACGCCAAGGGCCAGAACGACAAGATCTTGGGCGGCGGCATCCAAAACCGCGGCGGCAAGTTGATCACCGTCGCGCCGAAGGAAGCGGCCAATGGCAAGCCGGAATGGCCGTTGAAGCCCTACGACAAGCGCGGCTGAAGCGCGTACCGTTCGCTTTTGCTCCGGCCGTTAAAGCGGCCGGAGCATTGCGTTATTAGGATCGCCCTGTGCCGGCAGAACTCTATCTCAATGTGGCCGTCGGCGGGGTCTTGACCGGCCTCGTCTATGGGCTGATGGCGCTAGGCCTGTCGGTGATCTTCGGCGTGGTACGCGTGGTCAATTTCGCCCATGGCGAGATGATGACCATTGCCATGTATATTGCGGTGACGCTGTTTACCGCCTTCCACCTCGACCCGCTGGTGATGCTGGTGCCGATCGCCGCGGTGATGTTTGCCTTCGGCTACGTGCTGCAGACGCGCCTGATCAACCCATTCATCACTCGGCCCGAATACAGCCAGTTCCTGCTGCTGGTCGCGGTGGCGATCATCATCGTCAATCTGCTGCTGATTGCGTTCGGCCCCGACGCGCAGAACGTGCAGACCTCATACGCCTATGACAGTTTCCAGGTCGGCCCGCTGATCGTCGACGCCACCAAGGCCTATGCCGGTCTTACCGCCATCGTGGTCACAGCCGCGCTGTTCGGCTTCTTCCAATACACACGGCTCGGCACCGCGATCCGCGCCTGCGCCGACAACTATACCGGCGCGCTGGTGGTCGGCCTCGACGTTAAGCACCTTTACGCGCTGACCTTCGGCCTGGGCGCGGCCTGTGTCGGTGCCGCCGGTTGCATGCTGCTGCTAATCTTCGACGTCACGCCTGCGGTCGGGCCGGCCTATACGCTGCTCGCCTTCGTCATCGTCATCACCGGCGGCTTGGGTTCGATGCCGGGCGCGCTCATCGGCGGCATGTTGATCGGCCTCACCGAGGCGATGGCCGGATTGCTGTTCACGCCGTCGGCCAAGAGCATGTTCGCGTTCGGCATCCTCGTTCTGGTGCTGCTGTTCCGCCCGCAGGGCATCATGGGCAAGAGGGCGGTATGATTGCGCGCCTGATCGAGGGGGTTCCGCACCGCGCCTTGGCTTTGTTGGGCGCGCTGCTGGCGGTGCTCGTCGCCGCGCCGCTGGTTGCCGGCGACTACCTGCTGACCGTGCTGATCCTGATCCTATACTTCGCCTATATCGGCCAGGCCTGGAACATCATGATGGGTTTTGCCGGGCAGCTTTCGCTCGGCCACGCGCTCTATGTCGGGCTCGGCGCCTATACCGCGGCCTCGCTCTACGTCCATTTCGGCATCGGCCCCTGGCTCGGGCTTCTGGTGGCGGTGCCGGTGGCGGCTTTGGCCGGCGCCTTCATCGGATTTTTGGCGTTCCGCTTTCGCGTTGCCGGCGTCTATTTTGCCATTCTGACAATTGCCGTGGCCGAATTTGCGCGCGTCGGCTTCGATCATTTGAGCTGGACCAGTGGATCGTCGGGGCTGTTCTTGCCGGTCGCGCAATTCACCCACAACGACCTCTGGCACCTGCGCGGCCATCCGGTGATGTTCTATTACATCCTGCTGGCCGCGGCCGTGCTCGCCTTTATTTTCTGCCGCGCCCTGCTGCAAAGCCGCATCGGCTATTTCTGGCGGGCGATCCGCGAGGACGAGGAGGCCGCGCGCTCGACCGGCATCGATGTTTTCCACTACAAGATGATCGCGGTGGTGATCTCTGCCGCCATGACGTCTTTTGCCGGTGTGATCTATGCCTTCTATTACAACAACCTGTTTCCCGAGCAGGTGTTTCACATCTCGCGCTCGATCGAGATCATCCTCGGACCGATCGTCGGTGGCATCGGCACGCTGTTCGGACCCATCCTCGGCGCCGTCGTGCTCACCGGGCTGGCGGAAACGCTCACCGCTGCGCTGGCAGCAACCGGGGTCGATCTACCCGGCGCCAAGCAGGTGTTTTACGGCATCTGTCTGCTGCTGGTGATCACCACGCTGCCGGACGGCGTATGGCCATGGGTCTGCAAGCGCGTCGGCCTGGCTGAGCGAAACAAATGAGCGCGCTCTTGTCGGTCAGTTGCGTGAGCAAACGGTTCCGCGGTTTGGTCGCGGTTGACCGGGTCAGCCTCGAGGTGCCCGAGGGCGGCATTTTTGCGGTCATCGGTCCGAACGGCGCCGGCAAGACCACGCTGTTCAACATGATCGCCGGAGTATTTCCGCCCGACACCGGGACCATCACCTTCGCCGGCGAACGCATTGACGGCCTGCCGCCCGACCGCATCTGCCGGCGCGGCATCGGCCGCACCTTCCAGATCGTGCGGCCATTTCCGGCGCTCAGCGTCGAGGACAATGTCATCGTTGGCGCGCTGCTGCATCGCAAGCGTGTGGACGCGGCGCGCGTACATGCGCACGAGGTGCTGCGCCGGCTCGATCTCTACGACAAGCGCGGCCAACGCGCCTCGGCGCTCACGCTGCCCGACCGCAAGCGGCTCGAAGTGGCGCGCGCGCTTGCCAGCGATCCCAAATTGCTGTTGCTCGACGAGGTGATGGCTGGATTGCGGCCGACCGAGATGGACCGGATCGTCGCGATCCTGCGCGAGCTCAATCGCGAAACCGGGCTTACCATTTTGCTGATCGAGCACGTGATGCGTGCGGTGATGGCGCTCGCCTCGCGCATTCTGGTGCTGCACCACGGCGCGGCAATCGCGGAAGGGCTGCCGGAACAGGTCGTGCGTAACGCTGCGGTCATCGATTCCTATCTCGGCGTGGAGGCGGTTTAGTGATGCTCACGATCGAGAACCTCGATGTGTTTTACGGCGACGCCCAGGCGCTCGACGGCGTTTCACTCGAAATCGAGGAGGGCGCGATTGTCGCCATTGTCGGAGCCAATGGTGCCGGCAAGACCTCGCTGATCCGTACCATTGCCGGCATGCACCAGCCTGTGCGCGGGCGCATTCTTTATCGCGGCACCGATATCGCCGGCTGGCCGAGCCATAAGGTCTGCGATCTCGGTATCGGCCAGGTTGCCGAAGGCCGCCAGGTTTTCCCCTCGCTGTCGATCGCCGAAAATCTGGCCATGGGCGCCATACTGCCGCGCGCGCGCGCCACGCGTGAGCGCAATCTCGATCGCGTCTACACGCTGTTCCCGGCCTTAACCGAGCGCAGCCATCAGCTTGCTGGCACGCTGTCAGGCGGCGAACAGCAGATGCTCGCCATCGGGCGCTGCCTGATGGGCGCGCCGGATCTGGTGATGTTCGACGAGCCGTCGCTCGGTCTCGCGCCCACCATCGTGCAAAATGTGCTGCGATGCGTGCGCGATCTCAATCGCGAGGGCCTCACCTGCGTGTTGGTGGAGCAGAACGTGGCGGTCTCGCTCAAGCTCGCGAGCCGCGCCTATGTGCTGGAGAACGGCCGCATCACACTGTCGGGCAGCGGCGCGGCGCTCCTGGTCGACGACCGTGTGCGGCAGGCTTATTTAGGGCTGTAGTTCACTTCAGCGGCGGGCCGATGGTCACTGTCAGCTTGCCGACGCTCTCGATCTCGCACTCGATCTTGTCGCCGGCGACGGTGGCGGCGACGCCCGACGGCGTGCCGGTCATGATGATGTCGCCGGCTTCGAGCGCGACCATTTCCGAGAGCTTGGAGATCGTCTCCGGCACGTTCCAAATCATCTGATTGAGATCGCCGTCCTGGCGCACCTTGCCGTTGACCTTGAGCGTGATCTTGCCCTTGCTCGGATGGCCGCTCTCGCTTGCCGGCTTGATCGGCCCGCACGGCGCGGAATGGTCGAACGCCTTGCCAACTTCCCACGGCCGCTTGATCTCGCGCGAGGCAAACTGCAGGTCGCGGCGGGTGAGGTCGATGCCGACTGCGTAGCCATAGATGTAGTCATTGGCTTTGCCGACCGGGATGTTGCGGCCGCCGCTCTTGAGCGCCACCACCAGCTCGACCTCGTGGTGCATGTCCTTGGTCAGTGACGGATAGGGCACCGTGCCGCCGTCCGGCACGATGGCGTCGGCCGGCTTGGCGAAGAAGAAAGGCGGCGCACGCTCGTCCTGCCCCATCTCGCGGATGTGTTCGATGTAATTGCGCCCGACGCACCAGATGCGGCGAACCGGAAAGACTTTGCTGGTGCCGGCGACCGCGATTGTCGGCTGCGGCGGCGGCGAAATGACGTAGTCCGCGCTCATGAGGAATTCACCTCTCGGAATGTGGTGGAGGATGCGTTAGCCGGCGGGCCAATCCGGTATCGCATTATGCCGGCTTGAACAAGGCGGAAAAAGCGACCCTGCGGCGCGTCTATTGCGCCGCCGCCGCGACCGGCGTGCGGGTTTCCTGCTCCTTGAGCTGGAGCCGGTAGAACGAGGCATAGCGCCCGTTTTTGCGCAGCAGCTCGTCGTGCCGGCCGAATTCAACCACCTGGCCGTCCTCGATCACATAGATGCGGTCGGCGTGCGACACCGTGTGCAGCCGGTGCGCGATCGCGACCGTGGTGCGGCCGCGGCAGAGACGCTCCATGGCCTCGCGCACCTGCAGCTCGGATTCGGAATCGAGCGCGGCGGTGGCTTCGTCGAGCAGGATGATCGGCGCGTTCTTGATCAACGCGCGCGCGATGGCGACGCGCTGGCGCTGGCCGCCGGACAATTGCAAGCCGTGCTCGCCCACCGGCGCGTCATAGCCGCGCGGGAAGGAGAGAATAAAATCGTGCGCATAGGCGCCCTTGGCGGCCGCCACGATCTCATCCTCGCTGGCGCCCGGCTTGCCGAATTCGATGTTGTCGCGGATCGTGCCGCTGAACAGGAACACGTCCTGCCCGACATAGGCGAGGTGCTGGCGCAGGGAGCGGCGCGCCACTTGGCGGATGTCCTGCCCGTCGATGACGATTCTGCCGCGCTCGGCGTCATAGAAGCGCAGGATCAAATTGATGATCGTCGTTTTGCCGCTGCCGGAAGGGCCGACCAGCGCGGTCAGCTTACCCGGTTCCGCCACGAAGGATATGCCGCGCAGCACCGCTTCGTTGCGGCGATAGGCGAAATGAACATCGTCGAATTCCAACCGTGGCGTCTTTATCTGCAGCGTCGGCTTGTCGTCGTCGGTCGCCTCGCTTGGTGGTGAGTCGAGCACCTCGAACAGGATGCGCACGCCGACCAGCCTGCTGTTGAGCTCGATGTTGAGGCGGGCCAGTCGCTTGGCCGGCTCATAAGCCAGCAGAAATGCGGCGATGAACGAAAAGAACTGCCCGGGCGTCGCCCCGGTCTCGATCACACGATAGCCGCCATAGGTGATGGCTATCGCGATCGCAAAACCGCCGAGCGTTTCCATCAGCGGGCTGGCGCGATTGGAGACGCGCGCCATCTTGTTGGCCTCGTACTCGACCGCCGCCACGTTGCGGTCGAAGCGCTCGCGCATGATGTCTTCGAGCGTGAACGCTTTGACGATGCGGATGCCTTGCAGCATTTCCTGCAACGTCTCGATGATGCGGGTGCCGCCCTGGAACTGGGCGCGCGCGATGCCGTAAATGCGGCGGATCAGCTTGCGCAGCACCAAAAACGCCGGCGGCACCACCACAAAGCTGATGAACGACATCAAGGGGTCCTGGACCACCATCACCGTAAGCAGCCCGATCAGCGACAGCAGGTCGCGGCCGAACGAGATGACCAGCAGGTTAATGACCTGCGTCGCCGCCGCGGCACCGGCGGTGAGCCGCGCGATAAATTCGGTCGAGTGCCGGTCGGAGAAGAAGCCGATCCCTTCATTGAGCAGCTTGCCGAACACGGCGCGCTGATTGTTGGCGACGATGCGGTTGCCGATCTGCGAGAGAATCACACTGTGCCCGTAAGTAGCGAGCCCCTTGACGGTGAACAGCGCGGCGGTGATGCCGCCGAGGATAACGATGCCGGCGAGGTTGTGATTGACATAGGCCTGGTTAATGACGTCGCCGATCAGATATGCGCTGAGTGCCGTGCAACCGGCGGAGATCGCCATCAAAGTGAACGCGAATGCGTATTTGCGCCAATGCACAAGGCCTTGTTCGGCCAGCAAACGCCGGATCAGGGCGAAGAGGCGGTAACGCTCGTCATCGGCCGATGGCAAAGTGTGGTCGTTCATCCGCCCTCTGTCGGG
>DATISB010000094.1:0-6808 GCA_035469145.1 Pseudolabrys sp. | reverse complement strand
GTGCGTCACGCGCTGACTTTTGTTGTCGGCCTCAGCGGGCTTGCCGCCGTCGTCCCCATCGGACGCATGACCATCGGACCATGGGCGGGTTATGTCGCGCTGGCACTCTGCCTACTGACCGGAAATCTCTATGGCCATCTTGTTTTTCACGCCTAACGACGTGCCTTCATGGCCGTGATGACGTGGGCGCTGCTGGCGATTATCGCGATGGCGCGGGGTGGTCTTCCAACCTGGCGCGTGACCTTAACGGCCGGCGCTTGCTGCGGGCTCGCCGTCGCGACCCGGATCGGCGGCATTCTGGCGCAAGTCTATCTCGTCGCCGCTATGAGCCTTCTATGCATCGATATCATTGCGTTACGCGGCCGTGCTGGTTTCCCGTCGATTGTCCAGATTGCCGTTCGTACGGCATCGGCACTGACGATCGGCTGGTTCGTCGCGATCCTGTTATGGCCCTATTTGTAGGTCGCCAACCCGCTCGCGCGCTTTGTCAGCGCCTACAGGCATTTCGGCGAACTCAAGCTGGAGATGGTGGCGCCCTTGTGGGGCCAGGAAGTCTCCACAGTCATGCTGCCCTGGTATTGTATCCTGGGCGAGTTGGCAGCGCGGCTTCCCGAACTCTTTATCTTTCTGCTGCTCGCAGCTCTCGGATTCGGCATCGTTGCGGTTGCCGCATTTTTCCGCCGGCTCCCCTGCGGATTGTCTGCGGCCGTTGTCCAGCTTGCGGGCGCCCGCGCACTCCTGCTGATCCCGGCATATCCTGTTTACGCTGCCCCCGCTGGCGCTGATTGCAGCGTGGGCAATGCTGAAGCTCGCGCCGATGATCCCTCGGTTTCCGATCCCCTTTGCAACGCTGGTCGTCGCTCAGGTTCTTTCGGCGTTGTTCATCATGGTCAAGCTGCACCCACTGGAATATGTCGCGACCAACGCCTTTGCCGGCTGGACAGCGGGCTCCTACAGCAGATTCGAACTCGATTATTGGACCGTGGCGGCTACTCCCGCGCTGCGCCACCTCGAAATGCGGATCGCGCAAGAGCGGCGTGCGCCCGATCGACCGCCGCGTTTGTTGATCTGTACCCCGTAGCGCGAGCACATGGTGGCGCCGATGTTCCTGCGTGCCTAGCGCATCGCGGACAACCCGCAAACGGCCGATTTCATCATCGAAACGGAACGCTATCATTGCGCTAAAGATGCCGGCGGCAAGCTGATCGATGAAGTCATTCGCTTCGGCAAGCCATTTGCCTGGACCTATCAGATGTCGAACATGGAAAATTCGCGGTGACCCAGTGACAAAGCGCCGCCGACATCATCCGCGCGCTCGCGCTCGCCCCGCATCCCGAGGGCGGGCATTATCGCGAGACCTTCCGCGATCCCCGCGTGATCGACGGCCGCGCCGCCTCCACGTCGATTTATTTCCTGCTGGCGCGCGGCGAGCGCACTCATTGGCACCTGGCGCCGACATCCATGCCGGCGAGGTTCCGCAATTTACGGTGCCGGCGCGGGCGTGGCAGGCGGCGGAATCCTCAGACGACTGGACGCTGGTGGGCTGCACGATCGCGCCCGGTTTTTCCTTCGACGGTTTCGAACTGGCACCGGCGGGCTGGTCACCGAGTGACAAAACGCGATAAAAATACCGAACTCATCAATATGGGGAAAAGTCCGTGCTGAATAAACTTAACAAGGCGCGCGAGCAACTGGCGCGTGCCAACCGCATGATCGCCAACGAAGGCGTACTCGATGCCTTCGGTCACGTCACCATGCGCCATCCCATCGATCCGGGACGCTATCTGATGTCGTATTCGCGCGGCCCAGAATTGGTGCAGCCGGAAGACATCCTCGAATTCACACTCGATTCGCAGATCGTGAAACCGGTCGAGATGCGGCTCTATGGCGAGCGCGTCATCCATGGCGAGATCTACAAGGCGCGGCCGGAAGTGAACGCGGTGTGCCACCATCACGCGCCGTCGATCCTGCCGTTCTGCATTTCCGGCGCCGAGCTCAAGCCGGTCTATCATCTCGGCGCCACCATCGGCGAGAAGGCGCCGTTCTGGGATGCACGCGATGAATTCGGCAATACCAGCCTGATCGTGGCCAAGCCGGAGGAAGGCGCTTCGCTGGCGCGCGCGCTCGGGCCGCACTGGATCGTGCTGATGCGCCGGCACGGCGCGACCGTCGCCGGCAAGACGCTGGAGGAGCTTACATTCCGCACCATCTATACCGCGCGCAACGCGGCGATGCAGATCAAGGCCACCACGCTCGGTACTGTGTCGCCACTCAACGCCGCCGAGACCGCACTCGCCGGCGAATACAATCTGCGGCCGGGCCCGGTGGCGCGCGCCTGGGAATACTGGTCGGTGCGGCTGGACAAGGTGGAAGGCACGTGGCGGCCGGCGAAGAGCGCCGCAAAGCCGGCGTGCCCCGCTAAACGAACCGTCAACTCCAAGCGCAAACGTTAGGCGAAATACTGCCCGCCATTGGCCGAGAGCGTCGAGCCGGTGATCAGGCCGGCATCGTCAGAGGCCAGGAACACCACGCAGCGTGCGATCTCCTCCGGCTCGCCCAGGCGGCCGATCGGGATGAGCGGCAGGATGTTCTTCTCCAGCACGTCCTTCGGCACCGCCTGCACCATTTCGGTGTTGATGTAGCCGGGGCAGATCGCGTTCACGGTAATGCCAGCGCGCGCGCCTTCCTGCGCCAGCGCCTTGGTGAAGCCGAGCTCGCCAGCCTTGGCGGCGGAGTAATTGGTCTGCCCCATCTGGCCTTTCTGGCCATTGATGGAGGAGATGTTGATGATGCGGCCGAACTTGCGCTCGCGCATGCCCTCGATCACCTGCCGGGTCATGTTGAACAGGGAGCCGAGATTGGTGTTGATCACCGCGCCCCACTGCTCCGGCTTCATGCGGTGGAGCATGGCGTCGCGCGTGATGCCGGCATTATTGACCAGCACTTCGACTGGGCCGAGGTCGGCCTGCACCTTCTTCACGCCATCGGCGCAGGCGTCAAAGGAGGACACGTCCCACTTGAACACCGCGATGCCGGTTTCCGCTTTGAATTTCGCCGCCGCTTCGTCGTTGCCGTGGTAGACGGCCGCGACCTTGTAGCCGGCGGCTTTCAACGCCTTAGCGATGGCGGCGCCGATGCCTCGGGTGCCGCCAGTAACTAACGCAACGCGTGACATGCCCCATTCCTCCAAAAATTATATTTTAGTCATGGCCGGATCGAACCGGTCATGACACAGGTCAACAACGCCATGCGGCGCTCAGCGTTCCACGCCGCATTGCATGGTGCGTGTTTGCGCGGCTCAGCCGCGCTCCACACGTTCACTTGTTGTGCATTTCGCGCTATCAGCGCTCTACGCACATCGCAATTCCCATTCCGCCGCCGATGCAAAGCGTCGCAAGCCCCTTCTTGGCGTTACGTTTCTGCATCTCGTAGAGCAGCGTGATCAATATGCGCGCGCCGGAGGCGCCGATCGGATGCCCGATGGCGATGGCGCCGCCATTGACGTTGACCTTAGACGAATCCCAGCCGAGGTCCTTGTTAACCGCGCAAGCCTGCGCCGCGAAAGCTTCATTCGCTTCGATCAGGTCGAGGTCCTCTTTCTTCCAGTCGGCCTTCTTGAGCGCGGCGCGCGACGCCGGGATCGGCCCGGTGCCCATGATCGCGGGGTCGACGCCGGCCTGCGCCCAGGAAACGATGCGCGCCAGCGGCGTCTTACCGAGCTTGGCGGCCTCGGACGCCTTCATCAGCACCACGGCGGCGGCGCCGTCATTGATGCCGGAGGCGCTGCCCGCGGTCACCGTGCCCTCCTTGTCGAAGGCGGGGCGCAGCTTGGCAAGCGATTCCAGCGTGACACCCTGCTTGGGATATTCGTCGGCATTCACCACCACGTCGCCCTTGCGCGATTTGATGGTCACGGCAACGATCTCGTCCTTGAACTTGCCGGCCTTTTGTGCGGCCTCCGTCTTGTTCTGCGAGGCGACCGCGAATTCGTCCTGCTGCTGGCGGGTGATCTGCCATTGCTTGGCGACATTCTCGGCGGTGTTACCCATGTGGTAGCCGTTGAAGGCGTCCCAAAGCCCGTCCTTGATCATGGTGTCGATCATCTGGAAGTCGCCCATCTTCACGCCGCCGCGCAGATGCTGGCAGTGCGGCGCCATGCTCATCGACTCCTGGCCGCCCGCCACCACGATCTCGCTGTCACCGTTGAGGATCGCCTGATAGCCGAGCGCGACCGTGCGCAGGCCGGAACCGCATAGCTGGTTTACGCCCCAGGCAGGGCTCTCGACCGGAATGCCGGCCGCGATCGACGCCTGCCGAGCCGGATTCTGGCCCTGACCGGCGCTCAGAATCTGGCCCATGATGACCTCGCTGACGCGGGCGCCTTCGACGCCGGCGCGCTGCAATGCCGCCTGAATCGCGGTTTTACCGAGTTCATGGGCCGGCAGATTGGCAAATGCTCCATTAAACGAGCCGACCGGAGTGCGGGCGGCGCTGACAATGACGATATCGTCCTTCATCCAAAACTCCTTTTGGCAGGCGTTTGCGCGGCATGACTGGCCATTTGGCGCTGCCGCATCCTCGGCAGCCCGGACAGCCCTGTCAACAACGGGTAAACTGAAGTTACTCCCTAGAATCGGCTCTTTCTTGACCTTCATCAAAGATTGCCGCACTGCCCACCGGTCCTGCCGCGCCGCCACAAAACGGTGGCCTGCGGAAGCCAAAACCGGTTATGCTTAAGCTTTGGGCAGGGGCTATGTCATCGCCATGACTGACGAAAAAGAGCCGATCACAATCAAGAAATACGCCAACCGGCGGCTCTACAATACTGGGACCAGCGCATACGTCACGCTCGAGGACCTCGCCACCATGGTGAAGGAAGGCGAAAATTTCGTCGTCTTTGACGCCAAGTCCGGCGAGGACATCACACGCTCGGTATTGGCGCAGATCGTTTCCGAGCAGGAGAACAAGGAAGGCCAAAGCCTGTTGCCGATCGCCTTCCTGCGGCAATTGATCCGCTTCTACGGCGACAGTATGCAGATGATGGTGCCGCGCTTTCTCGAACAATCGATGCAGTCGCTCACCAGCCAGCAGGGCAAATTTCGCGAGCAGATGACGCAGGCCTTCGGCGTCGGCGGCTTCGGTCCGCTCGAGGATCAGGTGCGACGAAACATGGAAATGTTCGAGAAGACCTTCGCCATGTTCGCGCCGCCATTCGCGCGCGGCCAAGGCAAGCCGGCGGAAGACAAGCCGCAAGGCTCGGGCGGCAGCGAAATGGACGAACTCAAGCACCAGCTCGACGAATTGCAGAAGCGGCTCGATAAGCTCGGCAATAAGGAATAGCCACTCGACGCGGAAGCGCTAAGTGGTCGCGGCGCTTATTTCGCCCAGCCGGGGCCGCACGTCGTTGGCCAGCCCGATCAGCGCGCCTTGCAGGAAATCGCAGCCCCAGTCCGCCAGCAGCTGCGCGGCTTCCTCGTCCTGCACCCATTCGGCGACGGTCTTGAGGCCGAGCCGGCGCGACAGATCGACCAGCGTGTGCACGAAGGCGCGGTCGTTCGACTTCACGATATTCTGCACGGAGGCGCCATCGATCTTGACGATATCGACGCCGAGCTTGCGCAGGTTGCGGAACGAGGTGTGGCCGGCGCCGAAATCGTCGATGGCGATGCGGCAGCCGAGGTCCTTGACCGGGGTGACGAAGCCGCGCGCGTCATCGACATCCTGGATCGCCGCGGTCTCGGTGATCTCGATGATCAGCCGGGCGGCCGCGCTGGTATGGGCGCGCAGTAAGGCGCCGAGGCCCGCCCACCAATCCGGATCGACGGTGGAGGCTGGCGAGACATTGACGCTTGCCGTAAGATCGGGCGCGATGGCCAATTCGTTCACCACCAACTCGAGCACGCGATAGTCCAGCATGCGAATCAGTCCGACCCGCTCGGCGACCGCGATGATCTCGTTGGCGTGGGAGATGCGGCCGTCGGGGCGGCCTTGCGGGTTTTCGTCTCGAGCACCGGTTCAAAGGCGAGCGCGATCCGCCGTTCGTTGAGCGCAGCCACGATCTCGTCGGTCGCGCGCACGCTGTCGCGGCGAAGCTCATCGCGTTCTACGTTCGGCCGATAGGCGGCGAACGAGCCGTGACGCTTGCGACGCGCGGCATGCAGCGCGTCCTGTGCGCGGCTGAGGATTTCCGGCACGGTGCGGGCGCGGTGCGGTCACGCCGCCGATCGTCACCGCCACCGGACCTGCAGCGGTTGGGATGGTCTCGTCGCGCACGCCGGCCAGCAGCCGGTCGGCAGCGACGGTCACTTCGTCCACCGCGCAATTGGTCAGGATGACGCCGAACTTGTTGCCGGAGAGGCAGCCGAGATAGTCCTTGCCGCGCAGGCGCGCCCGGATGCCCCGCAGACCCGCGAGCGCCGGCGCGCCGAGCCGGACGAGGCGCTCGCCGCCTATCGGGCTACTGTCGCGCTCACGCGGTTCCAATAATTATCAATAGCCGAGCGCGCAGCCGTCCTTGCGCGGCTCCGAGCCGCCGATCAGCACGCCGCGATCCCAGTCAATCTTGATGGTTTGCGCGCCGCCCCAGGGCGTCGCTGCGAACACCACGTCGTGACCGCGCGCCGTGAGGCCATCGACGGTCGCCGCCGGCGTAGCATGCTCAACCACTGTCTGCTCGCCCTCGAAGAAGAAGCGCGGCGCGTCGATCGCCTGCTGCACGTCCATGCCATAATCCAGCATGTTGAGTACGATCTGCACGTGGCCCATCGGCTGGTAATGCGCGCCCATGACGCCGAAGCTCATGTCACAG
>DATISB010000093.1:0-2244 GCA_035469145.1 Pseudolabrys sp. | reverse complement strand
CTGTGGCGACGATTGCCGCCGCTCCGGCGGATACATTTCCTAAGCTATTGGTTCGCAACGCTAATTTGTACGGCGCGCGGCCGGCGATGCGGCAAAAGGATCTCGGCATCTGGCAAACTTGGACCTGGGCGGAGATGCTCGTCATCGTCCGCGCTTATGCGGTAGGCCTGCACCGGCTCGGCCTCAAGCGCGGCGAGAGCATCGCCATCGTCGGCGCTAACCGGCCGAAGCTCTATTGGTCGGTGATGGCGGCCCAGATGCTCGGCGCGGTGCCGGTGCCGGTCTATGCCGACGCCGTGGCCGACGAGCTTAGCTTTGTGCTGGCGCACGCAGAGGTGCGCTTCGCCGCGGTCGAGGACCAGGAGCAGATCGATAAGATCATGTCGGTCATGGAGCGTCTGCCCAAGCTCGAGCAAATGGTCTACGACGAGCGGCGGGGCTTGCGCGACTACGATCACAGCCACCTGCATCCGATCGACGACATCATCGCGGAAGGGCGCAAGGCGCTCGCCGACCCGACGCTCGGCGCCTGGCTCGATGCCGAGATCGCTACTGGAAAAGGCAGTGATCCGTCCATTATTCTTTACACCTCTGGCACTACTGGCACGTCCAAGGGCGTTGTTCTGACCGGCGAGCGCTCAATCAAAGCGGCGACCGACACGGTCGTGTTCGACAAATTGAACGAGAACGACGTGGCGCTCGCCTATTTGCCGCTCGCTTGGGTCGGCGACCATTACTTGAACTATGCGCAGGGTCTCGTCGCCGGCTTCTGCATGGCCTGCCCGGAGAGCGCCGATACGGCGATGGCCGACCTGCGCGAGATCGGACCGAGCTTCTACTTCGCACCGCCGCGAACGCTCGAGCAATTGCTCACGCGCGTGATGATCCGCATGGAAGACGCCGGTTTCTTCAAGCGTAAGCTGTTCCACTATTTCATCGGCGTGGCGCGGCAGTATGGCGAGCGCATCCTCAATGGCCAGCAGGTCGCCCTGACCGGCCGGCTGCTCTATGCAATCGGTAACATCCTCGTCTATGCCCCGCTCAAGAACGTGCTCGGCTTTTCGCGCGTGCGCGTCGCCTATACTGCCGGCGAGGCGATCGGCCCCGACTTGTTCGCGTTCTACCGCTCGATCGGCATCAACCTGAAGCAGCTCTACGGCCAGACCGAAGCATTCCTCTACGTCACCGCGCAGCCCGACGGCGAAATCTATTCCGACACGGTCGGTCCGGCTTGTCCGAACGTCGACATCCGCATCGCCGACAATGGCGAGGTGCTGTTCAAGTCACCCGGCATGTTCACCGGCTATTTCAAGGACCCGGCCAAGACCGCTGAAACAATGACGGCGGACGGCTATGTGATGACCGGTGATGCCGGCTACTTCGACGAAAAGACCGGGCACCTGAAGATCATCGATCGCGCCAAAGACGTCGGCAAGCTGAACGACGGCACGCTGTTCCCGCCGAAATACATCGAGAACAAGCTCAAATTCTATCCGAACATCCGCGAGGCGGTCGCCTATGGCGACCAGCGCGATTTCGTCGCGGTTATGATCAATATCGATCTCACCGCGGTGGGAAGCTGGGCTGAGCGAAACAACGTGGTCTACGGCTCCTATCAGGAACTCGCCGGCCACAACCAAGTCTACGACATGGTCGAGAAACATGTCGCCGAGGTGAACCACTCGCTTGCTCAGGACAAGGTGATGGCGGGCGCGCAGATCAGGCGCTTCCTGATCCTGCACAAGGAGCTCGATGCCGACGACGGCGAGCTCACGCGCACCCAGAAGGTCCGCCGCGGCTTTATCGCCGATCGTTATGGCCCGTTGATCAAGGCGCTCTATGACGGCTCCAATGAAGCCGACATCTCGACCGAGGTCACCTTCGAGGACGGCCGCAAAGGGACGATCAGCGCGCGGGTCAAAATCCGCGACATGAAGACGGAGCCGGTCGCCGCGCCGATGGGGAAGGCGGCATGAGAGCGCCGAGCGGCCCCGATGTCGCGGCCGGCGACGTGCTCTTGTCGGTGGAGAACGTCTCGCTGTCGTTCGGCGGTGTGAAGGCGGTGAGCGACGTCTCCTTCGACATCCACAAGGGCGAAATCCTCGCCATCATCGGGCCGAACGGGGCCGGCAAGACCTCGATGCTCAACATCATCAACGGCTTCTACCAGCCGCAGCAGGGCCGCATCACCTTCAAGGGGCAAACGCGCTCCAAGATGCGCCCGCACGACGCCGCCCATGGCGG
>DATISB010000092.1:0-11002 GCA_035469145.1 Pseudolabrys sp. | reverse complement strand
ACGATCGCCTGGATCAGTCGCTTCCGTCGTCTTGCTCGAGATTTTGAGCGCTACGCCAGAACCGTCGTAGCCTTTATCCGTCTCGCTATGGTCCGCATCATGCTACGACGCTTGACGAGATCAAACCTTTGCCGCTGAATCCAAACTTCTTGGATCGGCTCTTAGACACGGGATTTTCTTTGATTGGCAAACCCCATTCTGTACGCGCTATTTCAAAAAGATTGTGAATAGGGGCCAACTCGCGCTTTAACGAAGTCGGCTTGATGGTCTTAAGGCGTTCGTCCCGGTAGGCAGCAAAGTCGGCGGTCCTAAGCTCTCCAAGGGATTTCCGACAGATTGGGTGCAGGGCGAACGCATTTAATGCGATCCGTTCATTATCGGCCCCTCGCTTATGAACCGTAACCGTCTCTCTGTATCTACCGACCAAAGCGTCAAGCGTGACGCTCATCGCTTTCCTGTCTACCGTGGCGGGAAGGTCGTGTCGGTCGGCAGCTAGCTCCATCTGCCGCGCCCAATGCGGCGGACTTGGACCTCGTACTTGCCGTTTCGTTTTCTGATCGTCGCCATGGTATCCTCTGTGGCCATAGTGTGGATTTGGCACAAAGGACGCTGGTCAAAACCGAGCTAAGTAGTGGTGCTGCCGGAGTGGATTGAACACTCGACCTCCCCCTTACCAAGGGGGTGCTCTACCACTGAGCTACGGCAGCATGAACGCGGTGCCACGTCGGCACGGTGCGAACGCGGCGGAAACTGCCATAACGGCCCCCATTGATGCAAGGCAAAGGCGCATCTTGCGAAGCCGGTTGTCCGGCGGATAATGCCACCATGACGCGCGGGAGCGATCACGAGCAAACCAAGCCATCCGGCGCCCGCGGCGCGCGGCTGGCGGCGGCGCTGCGAGAAAACCTGCGCCGGCGCAAGGCGCAGGAACGGGCGCGCAACGCGCCGCATGCGCCGGAATCCAGCTCTCCGGCGCCGCGCGATGACAAAAGCCGCTGAATAGGCGGGGCGAACAGGGGGTCGGACTTTCGCTGCATTTACCCCGGCGAAGGTGATAATCTTCCGATGTATCAGGGTATAGGCAGGGCGTCATGGATCGAATTCGCATCGTCGGCGGGCAGCGCCTCAACGGCACGATCCCGATATCAGGCGCCAAGAACGCCACGCTGCCGCTCATGATCGCGAGCCTGCTCACCGAGGATACCCTGATCCTCGACAACGCGCCGCGGCTTGCCGACGTCGAACTGCTGCAACGCATCCTCGGCAATCACGGCGTCGACGTCATGATCGCCGGCAAGCGCCCGGGCGATGATCCCAATTCCGGCCGCACCCTGCACATCTCGGCCAAACATATCGTCGACACCACCGCGCCCTACGAGTTGGTCTCCAAGATGCGGGCGAGCTTCTGGGTGGTGGCGCCGCTCTTGGCGCGCATGGGCAAGGCCAAGGTGTCGATGCCGGGCGGCTGCGCCATCGGCACGCGGCCGGTCGATTTGCTGATCGTGGCGCTAGAGAAGCTCGGCGCCGAGATTGAGATCGAAGGCGGCTATGTGATCGCGCGCGCGCGCAATGGTTTGCGCGGCGGCGACATCGTGTTCCCCAAGGTGACGGTCGGCGGCACCCATACTGCGATGATGGCGGCCGCGCTCGCCAATGGCACCACGGTGATCGAGAACGCCGCGCGCGAGCCGGAGATCGGCGACGTCGCGGATTGCCTCAACAAGATGGGCGCCAAGATCACCGGAGCAGGCACGTCACGCATTGTGGTGGACGGCGTGGCCAGGCTGCATGGCGCGCGCCACGCGGTGCTGCCCGACCGCATCGAGACCGGTACTTACGCCATGGCGGTGGCGATGACCGGCGGCGATGTGCTGCTGGCGAATGCGCGCCCCGAGCTGTTGCAGGCTGCGCTCGACGTGCTGGCGCAAACCGGCGCCACCATCACGCCGACCAATGAGGGCATCCGTGTTGCCCGCAATGGTGCCGACCTGGAGCCGGTCGAGGTGACGACCGCGCCGTTCCCCGGCTTTCCCACCGATCTGCAGGCGCAACTGATGGCGCTGATGACGCGCGCCGGCGGCACCTCGCACATCACCGAGACCATCTTCGAGAACCGCTTCATGCACGTGCAGGAGCTGGTGCGGCTTGGCGCGCATATTCAGCTAAACGGCGAAACCGCCACCATCGAAGGCGTCGAACGCCTCCAGGGCGCGCCGGTGATGGCTACCGACCTGCGCGCTTCGGTGTCGCTAGTTATCGCCGGGCTCGCCGCCGAGGGCGAAACCATGGTCAACCGCGTCTATCACCTCGACCGCGGCTTCGAGCGGGTCGAGGACAAGCTCGCCCACTGCGGCGCGACGATCGAGCGCATCAGCGACTAACCCGAGGTCTTAGCCGTGCCGGATGTAATCAAAGTCATGAGCGCCGGAGCCGTGCAGTCGATGGTGGAGGCGCTCGGCAATGAATTCGAACGCGACAGCGGCAACACGCTCAATCTCATTTTCAACACCGCTGGCTCGTTGCGCGAGCACATCGTCGGCGGTGAAAGTGCCGACCTCGTCATCTTGTCGCAATCGGCCATCGCCTCGCTCGACAAGCCCGGCATGTTCGTGCCCGGCAGCGTCACCGATCTCGGCCGCACTGTCACCGGCGTGGCGGTGCGCGAGGGCGCCCCGGTGCCGGACATTTCTACGCCCGACGCGTTCAAGCAGGTGCTGCTCAAGGCTAAGACGGTGGCCTATACCGATCCGAAGGCGGGCGGCTCCGGCGGGATCATGTTTGCCGCAATGTTGGAGCGGCTCGGCATCGCCGAAGCGGTCAACAAGAAGGCGGTGCTTGGCAAGCGCGGTTCCGAGGTGGCGCGCTCGATCGCCGAGGGCCGGGCGGA
Organism: Pseudolabrys sp.; assembly: GCA_035469145.1. Taxonomy (GTDB): domain Bacteria; phylum Pseudomonadota; class Alphaproteobacteria; order Rhizobiales; family Xanthobacteraceae; genus Pseudolabrys. The sequence continues at coordinate 8,115 of DATISB010000092.1, read as the reverse complement.
GATCGGAACCACTTTCATCAGCGAAGTTCTGCCGGTGAAGGGCGTCAAAGTCATCGGCTTGCTGCCTGGCGACCTGCACACCGCCAACGTCTATACGGCAGCGATTCCGGCCAGCAGTGTTTCGCGTGCCGCGGCGACTGCCTTGCTGCGCACGCTCACCGACCCCACCACCCGCGCGCGCTGGACCGCGGCCGGCTTGGAGTCGGCATTTTAGCGCATAATCCCGAAAAGTGGATACCGGTTTTCGGACAAGATCATGCGCCAATAAAATAAGCCATCTTGCGCCGCCGCGCGGCCTTGCCTAGTTACGCAGGGACCGGGAGCACGAAGACCCATGGACCAGCTCAAATTCGTCGTCCTCGACGAGGAGGACCTTGAGGTGGTTTCGACCCACCTGCAGGACGCGGTGGCTAAGGTGGCCGACGTGCTGTGGCGGCCGCAGGAAAAGCGCCTGGTGCTGGCGGTCAACCGCTTCGACTGGGAAGGCGCCCAAACGGCCAAGCCGGAATACCACCGGCGCCGGGCGGCGCTGCGCTTCGAGCGGGTGCTGTCGTGCAAATGTCGGGACATCAACCCGGCCCGCAAGGACGCCGTGCTCAACCTGCTGGCGGTCGAGTTTTCTGAGACCGATGCGCCATCCGGTGTGGTGACGATTACCTTTTCGGGCGGGGCGGCGCTACGGCTGGAGGTCGAGTGCCTGGAAGCCGAATTGGCTGATCTCGGACCGTCCTGGACCACGGCGGCCTGCCCAGTCCATGTGATAGCCGAGGATGGCCCGCCGAGCAAAGTCAGCCCGAAGCGCGTCTAGGCCGCAGCGCAACTATAAATTTCGGTTCAGAACTCCGCGCCCGACGCCCGTTTAAGCCGCGCATTGCTTGATATTTCAAAGTTCCAATGGCGTACTGGCGCGGTTCCTCCAACAGGGATGAGACCATGCGCAAAATCGTCATTCTCGCGGGGCTGCTGATAGGCGCCGCGCTGTTTACGGACACGCCGGCCAAAGCTTGGGTCGGTTGCGGATGCTATAAACTTGGAGCGGCGCCGGTGTGCATGCCCGGCGTCTTAGAATGCACGGGAATGGGCGGCGTCTGCCTTCTCCCCTGCGACTACCAGACGCCGAAAGTGCACAAGCACCGGCATCACAAGAAGAATAAGAAGTAAACGGTTGCAACGTTATGCGGAAAAGGCTCCGCCTCGCGGCGGGGCCTTTTGTTTTTAGGATTTGTCGCAAGCCCCCGCGAAAGGGTTGACGCGACCCTGCGCATCACCCATTGACCTGTCATCCGGGTAGGATCAGGCCATGCCGCTTCGATTGGATAGTCAAAGCGCTGACTTCTCGACGCGTTTCCGCGCCTTCCTCGCCGTCAAACGCGAGGCGGCGCAGGACGTGGAAGAGAGCGTGCGCCGCATCCTCGCCGAGGTGAAGGCCAATGGCGACCGCGCGCTTTTGCAGTTCACGCTGGAATTCGATCGCCTCGATCTATCCAAGGTCAGCATGCGCGTAAGCGCTGACGAGATCGAGGCGGCGGCGAAGTCCTGCGATCCGCAAGCGCTGGCCGCACTCAAGCTCGCGCGCGAGCGCATCGAAGCCTATCACCGGCGCCAGAAACCCGCCGATGAGCGCTTCACCGACGCGCTCGGTGTCGAGATGGGTTCGCGCTGGTCCGCGATCGAGGCGGTCGGGCTTTACGTGCCGGGCGGCACCGCGGCCTATCCGTCGTCAGTATTAATGAACGCACTGCCGGCCAAGGTCGCCGGCTGTGCGCGGCTGGTGATGGTGGTACCGGCGCCGGACGGCAAGCTCTCAACGCTGGTGCTGGCGGCGGCCAAGCTCGCCGGCGTCGATGAGATCTATCGCATCGGCGGTGCGCAAGCCGTGGCCGCGCTCGCCCACGGCACCGAGACCATCGCGCCGGTCGCTAAGATCGTGGGGCCCGGCAACGCCTATGTGGCGGCGGCCAAACGTCTCGTGTTCGGCCAGGTCGGCATCGACATGATCGCCGGCCCGTCCGAGGTGCTCATCCTCGCCGACAAGACCGGAAACCCCGATTGGATCGCCGCCGATCTGCTAGCGCAGGCCGAACATGACGCCACCGCGCAGTCGATCCTGATCACCGACGACGCCGCGCTTGCTGCGCAAGTCGAGAAGGCGGTGGAGTCCCAGCTCAAGTCGCTGCCGCGCGCCAAAGTCGCCGGCACGTCGTGGCGCGATTTCGGCGCCATCATCACCGTTGCGAAACTTGCCGACGCGATCACGCTCGTGGATCAACTCGCGCCCGAGCATCTCGAGATCGTCGCCGAGAACGCCGAGACACTGGTGTCGAAAATCCGCAATACCGGCGCGATTTTCATCGGCGCGTACACGCCGGAAGCGATCGGCGACTACGTCGCCGGCTCCAACCATGTACTGCCGACCGCGCGCTCGGCGCGCTTCTCCTCGGGCCTCGGCGTGCTCGATTTCATGAAGCGCACCTCGCTGCTCAAATGCGGGCCCGAGCAGTTGCGCGCGCTCGGCCCCGCCGCGATCGCGCTCGGCGAGGCGGAGGGTTTGACCGCCCACGCCCGCTCGGTGGCGATCCGCCTCAATCAGTGATGAATTCATCGAAATCAAAGCCCGCTGAGGGCAAGCAGCGCCTGGTCTCCGTCACCCTCGACGAGGCATCGATCGGCCGCTCCAACGAGGACGTCGAGCACGAGCGCGAGGTCGCGATCTACGATCTGCTCGAGCAGAACGTTTTCGCGCCGGTCGGCCACGACGGCGGTCCCTACGCGCTGCATCTGAGCATCAATAGCAACCGGCTGGTGTTCGACATCCGGCTGCAAGACGGCACGCCGGTAATGGCGCATCTGTTCTCGCTCTCGCCGCTGCGCCGAATCGTCAAGGACTACTACCTTATTTGCGACAGCTATTATCAGGCCATCCGCACCGCGACGCCCGAAAAAATCGAGGCCATCGACATGGGCCGGCGCGCCATCCACAACGACGGCTCGCACATCCTGATCGAGCGGCTCAAGGACAAGGTGACGGTCGATCTCGACACCGCGCGCCGGCTGTTCACCCTGATCTGCGTGTTGCACTGGAAGGGCTGAGGCGTGAGCGAATTCGAACGGCGATCGCGCCCCCAGGCGGTGCTGTTCGCCTGCGGCATGAATGCGGTGCGCTCGCCAATGGCCGCCGGCCTGTTGCAGCAGTTGTTCGGAAAATCGATTTATGTCGGCTCCGCCGGCGTGCAGAAGGGAGAGCTCGATCCGTTCGCGGTCGCCGCCATGGAGGAGATCGGCATCGACATTTCCCGGCACAAGCCGGTCACCTTCGAGGACGTGGAAGACCTGGAAGGGCTCAATTTCGATCTGATCGTGACGCTGTCGCCGCCCGCGCACCACAAAGCGTTAGAGCTGACCCGCACCCATGCGGCGGAGGTCGAATATTGGCTGACGCTCGACCCGACCGGCATCGATGGCAGCCGCGAGCAGCGGCTCGACGCCTATCGTAGCGTTCGCGACGAGCTAATGGCGCGCATACGGGAGCGCTTCGGCAGCAGGCAGGGCGGGGGGAATGAATGAGTTGTGAAAATAAACCCGTTCCGCTAGTTTCCGCGCGCTTACGCAACGGTTTAACCCTCCTATCGGCGCCGCAATTCAGATGATCGGCCGGCCCAAATTCGTGCTCGCTTCCGGTTCTCCGCGACGGCTCGCGCTGATCAATCAGGCCGGTATCGAGCCGGATGCGCTCAAGCCCGCGGATATCGATGAAAGCCCGCTCCGCGGCGAGATTCCGCGCGCCCATGCCAACCGGCTGGCGCGGGCCAAGGCGGAAGTGGCGCTGGCCAACGTAAAGCTCGACGACGAGCTACGCGGCGCCTACATCCTCGCCGCCGACACTGTGGTGGCGGTGGGACGGCGCATCCTGCCGAAGGCCGAGCTTCTCGACGAGGCGGCGCAGTGCCTGCGCCTGCTGTCGGGGCGTAATCACCGCGTCCATACCTCGATCTGCCTGGTGACGCCGAAGGAAGCGTTCCGCCAGCGCCTGGTGGAAACGCGCGTGCGCTTCAAGCGGCTGTCGGACGAGGACATCGAATCCTACCTCGCGTCGGGCGAATGGCGCGGCAAGGCCGGCGGCTACGCGGCGCAGGGCATCGCCGGCACCTTCATCGTGAAGATCGTCGGCTCCTACAGCAACGTGGTCGGCCTGCCGCTGTACGAGACCATGAGCCTGCTTGGCGGCGAGGGCTATCCGATCCGCTTCGGTTGGCTCAACGCGACGTGAACCGAATTTGCGGGGTGTGCGCATGAACCTCGCGCTGTGGCTTTATCGCGCCGGGCTCAGTCATCCATCCCTGCCGGCGGCGGTCTCGGGTACGCGGGTCGTCGCCACCTACGGCGAGCTTGCCGCGCGTGCAGCGTGCTTGGCCGGCGCATTGCGTGATCGGCTGAAGCTGAAGCCCGGTGAAAGGGTCGCGATTGCCGCCAAGAACTCGCCCGACTATCTCGCATTACTCTATGGCATTTGGCACGCCGGCCTTGTCGCTGTTCCCGCCAATGCCAAGCTGCACGGCGCCGAGCTTGGGTTTATCCTCGAACATTCCGGCGCGCGCGTCTGCATCGCCTCCAAGGGTCTCGACGCCGACATCGCACCGCATGCGCCGAAAAGTCTCGAACACCTGATCGCCATCGGTAGCGCCGACTACGAGGTGCTGTTCTCCGCCGACCCGATCGCGATGGTGCCGCGCGCGGGCGGCGATCTCGCCTGGCTGTTCTACACGTCCGGCACGACTGGGCGGCCGAAGGGGGCCATGCTCACCCACGACAATCTGCTGGCCGCAAGTCTCGCCTATGGCAGCGAGGTCGATCCGGTGACGCCGGGCGACGCCGTATTACACGCCGCGCCGATGAGCCACGGCTCCGGCATCTACATTATGCAGCATGTGACACGGCTCGGCGTACAGGTCGTGCCGGAAAGCGGCGGCTTCGAGCCGGAAGAGATCGTCGCGCTGTTCAATGCCTGGCCGCGCATGTCGATGTTCGCCGCGCCCACCATGATTAAACGCCTGGTCGCCTGTCCGGCCGACGTCAACCCTGAAAATATCCGTACCCTGATCTGGGGCGGAGCGCCCATGTATGTCGAGGATGCGCTCGCCGCGCTCGACCGCTTCGGGCCGCGGCTGGCGCAGATCTACGGGCAGGGCGAAGCGCCGATGACCATTACGACCCTGTCCAAGCAAGACATCGCCGACCGCACGCATCCGCGCTGGCGCAAGCGGCTGGCTTCTGCCGGCAAGCCCTATTCTTGCGTCGAGGTCATGATTGCCGATAGCGCGGATGCCCCGATGGCGGCGGGAGAGACCGGCGAGATTTTATGCCGCGGCGTGATCATGGCGGGCTATTGGCAAAACGCGCAAGCCACGGCGGCGTCGTTGCGCGGCGGCTGGCTGCATACCGGCGACGTCGGCGTCTTGGACGAGGAGGGCTATCTCCACCTCAAGGACCGCTCCAAGGACCTGATCATTTCCGGCGGTTCCAACATCTATCCGCGCGAGGTGGAAGAGGTGTTGCTCACGCATAGCAAGGTGCGCGAGGTGTCGGTCATCGGTCGTCCCGACCGGGAATGGGGCGAGGTGGTGGTGGCCTATGTGGTCGGCGATGCAAAGACCGCGGAACTTGACGCCCTGTGCCTGGCGCATATTGCGCGCTTCAAGCGACCGAAGGATTATGTTTTCGTCGACCTGCTGCCGAAAAACAATTACGGCAAGGTTCTCAAGACGGAACTCCGCGCCATGGATACCGAAAAGGCCCGCACAGCATGAACGAGATCGACCGCAAAACTTCCATCCCGCGCTGCCCGCTCTGCGGCAGGGCGACCGAGCCGGCGTTCAGGCCGTTCTGCTCGAAACGATGCGCCGACATCGATCTCAATCGCTGGCTATCCGGTGTCTATGCGGTGCCGGTGAAGGAAGACGAAGACGAGGACGGCGAGCGCCCGGCCGAAGGCGACGCGGGTGAGAAATCATGAACGCGCAAGCCGATTGGCCGGACCGGTTGTTCGCGACGCTCAAGTGCGCCGACATTAATCAGGTCGGCTATGTGCCCGATGCCGGCCATGCCCGGCTGATCGACCGTTGCCGTGCCGATAGCCAAATCCGCGATGTCATGCTCACCACCGAGGAGGAGGGCGTGGCGCTGGCGGCCGGCGCCTGGCTCGGCGGCGAGCGGGCTGCATTGCTAATGCAATCGAGCGGGCTCGGCAATTGCGTCAACATGTTGTCGCTGACGCGCATCTGCCGGTTTCCACTGCTGATGCTGATCACCATGCGCGGCGAATGGGAGGAGTTCAATTCCTGGCAGGTGCCAATGGGATCAATCGTCGATCCGGTACTCAAACTGTGCGAGGCGGAAGTCTACCGCGTGCGCAACGCAGACGAAGTCGAAGGCGTGGTCAAGCGCGCCGTGCAGCACGTGTTTGGCGATGAGCGCATCGCCGCCGTGCTGCTGTCGCAGCAGCTGATCGGCAAGAAGGTGTGGACCAAATGAATCAGGGGAGACTTGAGCGCCGCGCCGCCATGGCCACGCTGCTCGCCGATCGCGGCGACGATCTGCTGGTTGTGCCCGGCCTCGGTTCTACCACCTGGGATCTAGCCGCGCTCGGCGACGACGACCGCAACTTCTATCTATGGGGCGCCATGGGCGGCGCAGCCATGATCGGTCTCGGCTTGGCGCTGGCGCAGCCCAAGCGGCGCGTCGCAGTCATCACCGGCGACGGTGAGATGCTGATGGGGATGGGCTCGCTCGCCACCATCGGCATCCAGCGGCCGAACAATCTCGCCGTCATCGTGTTCGACAACGGCGTCTATGGCGAGACCGGCATGCAGCCGAGTCACACCCAGAACGGCGTCGATCTGCTCAAAGTGGCCGGCGCCTGCGGGATTGGGCTATGCCTCGTCGTGCGCGATAAAACGGCTTTGCGCGATCTGGCCGCCCGTCTGAAAGGCTTGCGCGAGACCCTGTTCGCGCGCGTGCTGATCACGGCGGACGAGCCGCCGCGGGTGCTACCGCTACGCGATGGCGTGGCGCTGAAAGACCGGTTCCGCGCGGCTGTTGGGGTAAAGCCCTGATCCCGGGGGCCGTTCTGGACAGTGCGGAATCGAGCCTTTATAACGCCCGCGCTTCTATTGCCCGCTCACTTTGAGCGGACTTGGCGCCCAGGTAGCTCAGTTGGTAGAGCATGCGATTGAAAATCGCAGTGTCGGTGGTTCGATTCCGCCCCTGGGCACCACAGAATCAATCACTTAGGTGCCAGAACGTATTCCAAGAAAGTGCTGTGTCCGCACTGTGTCCGCATTAACACTGCGGGTGAAAGGCTGGACCGGCTGAGCGCGGCTTGTTATTGGATCGCCCTTCCCAGTTCAGCACATCTCATCGAGTTTGCGCTCAGCACTCTCGCCGTGTCCTCCGTTTCCGTCGATCTCTCGCACGATCAGCGTCTCGTTCTTGATCACCGTCGAATTGATTATCGCGATCGCGTTCCTAGGTGCCTGGCCACCCCCCGGGGGTATTGGACAGGCCCCCCCCCCCCACACCGGCCGCTTTCAGGTGTCCCTCAAATATAGATGATCTCAAAAACTTGAGTGTCACTCCCGATCCTTCAGTGTCTCGGCGGCCGCACTGCCCGCGCGGTATCCCGCCTCGTATAGCGCCGACAGATTGCTGTACGACCAATCGAGCACATTCGGCCAGTTGTTGTGGCTTATCTGCTTGTGAAAATCGATCTTGACGAGGTTAGGTTTCTTGCCGCCGAAATATTTCTTTTGGTTATCGATATTCGTCAGGTGAAGCCGCTCGAACAGTTTGATGTCATCCTCGGCAATCGCGGTCAGCGGCACGATGATCGACTTCACCCAGGCGTCGTATAGGCTGCGTGGTTCTGCGATCAGTTCCTTCATGCCCAGAACATCGAGCACGACGATGGTATCAATGACTTTGGGGTGGCCCTTGCGGTACTCGAGCAGTCCTTTGAAATTGAGCGTGTCTTTGGCCGCGCCTTCGAGGTAGGTCTTGCCGTTCATCTTGAACGGCGCGTAGATCAGCGGGAACGCGAGCGCCGCCTGGAAGTGCTCGATC
>DATISB010000091.1:0-7701 GCA_035469145.1 Pseudolabrys sp. | reverse complement strand
CCGTCGCCGACATGCCCAAGAATCGGTGCGACCATGTTGAGTTCGGCGATCTCGCGCCTAGCCGAATGCGTCACCGCCAGCCAGCGCGCCATCGCCGAGCTCAGCCTGGTCGCGCCCATCCTCGGGCATGTCGGCGACGGAAATTTCCACCTGGCGCTGCTGGTCGACGTGAACGATGCCGACGAGGTCAAGCGCGCCGAAATTCTGATGGAGCGTGTGGTTGAACTAGCCCTTTCGATGGACGGCACCTGCACCGGCGAGCATGGCGTCGGGCAGGGCAAGATGAAATATCTGTTGGCCGAGCATGGCGCGTCAGCACTGGCAGCCATGGCGGCGATCAAGCGCGCGCTCGACCCGCAAAACATCATGAATCCGGGCAAGATCGTCGCGCTCTCTTGAGCGCCGACATAGATTTGCCGCCAAGCACGGCCAAAAATAGCGTACATTTCACATCGTCATGCGCGGGGCGCGTTGCGGCACGCGCGGTCAACCGCGTTGGAGTCGGCGTTGCAGACCACCCTGCTTGGATTGGCGATCGCGATTATCCTGGCGCTGGTAGCGGCGCTGGTTGGTCCGCTGCTGATCGATTGGGGCAGCCATCGCTCGCTGTTCGAGGCGGAGGCGAGCCGCCTGATCGGCGTCGACGTGCGCGTCACCGGCGTCATCGAGGCGCGGCTGCTGCCGACGCCGTCGCTCACGTTGCACGACATCGAGATCGGCAGCGGTGCCGAGAACAAGATCCGCGCGCGCTCGCTCGGCTTAGAATTCGCGCTCGGCGCGCTGATGCGCGGCGAATGGCGGGCGGCCGAGATGCATCTGGTCGCCCCGCAGTTGAACCTCGGCCTCGACGCCTCCGGCCATGTGCTGGCGCCGAACCTGGCGATCAATTTCAGCCCTGATAACCTGTCGATCGACCGTCTGAGCGTCGAGGACGGCAAGGTGACCCTCACCGATGCGGCGAACGGCGGCCGCGCCACGCTTGACCGGCTTTGGTTCAACGGCGAGGCGCGCTCGCTGCTCGGTCCGTTCAAGGGCGAGGGCGCCGTCACCATCGGGGCTGAGCTTTATCCGTTCCGCATCGCCGTCGGCCGCTATTCCGATGACGGCGCGCTCAAGCTCCATGTCAATGTCGATCCGGTCAATCGTCCACTGAGCATCGAAGCCGACGGTACGCTGGCGCTCGCAGGGGCTGAGCCGAAATTCGACGGCACATTGAGTCTGACGCGGCCGGTCGGGTTCGCATCGCGCGGCGCCGAACAGGTGACGCAGACTTTAAGCCAACCCTGGCGCGTGAGCGGCAAGATCAAAGCCACCGCGGCGTCGGCGCTGATGCAGCATTTCGAATTCCAGTACGGGTCGGAAGAGCAGGGATTTAAGCTCACCGGCGTCGCCGATTTCAAATTCGGCAAGCGCCCGCGCTTCGACGGCGTGCTGTCGGGCCGGCAAATCGATCTCGATCGCGCGCTCATCGGCGACGACGGCAGCCGGCCGCCGCCGGCCGCGGCCATCCGCAGAATCGCGGAACTGACCGCCGGCGCCTTCCGCCCCGCAATTCCGATCCACATCGGCGTCGGCATCGACCAGGTCATGCTCCGCGGCAATAGCGTCGCGAATGTGCGCGGCGACATCAGCACCGACGCCCAGGGCTGGAATCTGGATCGCTTTGAGTTTCGCGCGCCCGGCTTTACTCAAGTGAAGTTGAGCGGCCATCTCGCGGTCGGTGGCGACGGCGTCAGCTTCACCGGGCCGGCCGAGATCGAAACCGGCGATCCGAAGCTGTTGGCCGCCTGGCTGGAAGGGCGCAGTGATGTGACGCAGGGCGACGTGCGGCCCTTGACGCTGCGCGGTGACATGACACTCGGCAGCGACAAGATCGCGGTCGAACGCCTGCAAGCCGCATTCGACCGCAAGACCGTCACCGGCCGATTTGCTTACGCGTTCTCGTCAGGCACCCGGGCGGCCAAGCTCGATGCCACGCTCAACGCGCCCGAGCTCGATATTGACGTCGCGCTCGGCTTCGCCAACGCGCTGATCGCCGGCTCCGAGATCGAGCGGCCGCACGACATGACGATCGCCGCCGATATCGGCCGCGCCACCATCGCCGGTTTCGTCGCGCGCGATGCGAGCGCGCGAGTGAAAGTGGACGGGACCGGCGTGCAGATCGACCGCCTTGCGGTCGCCGATCTCGGCGGTGCCGCCTTTTCGGCGAGCGGCCGCATCGTGACCACTCCGTCTCCGCAGGGCAGCATGCGGGTCGATCTCGATGCGCCGGATATGACGCCGGTGATGGCGCTGCTGGCGCGCTTTGCGCCGGAAACTGCGCAGGCGCTTGCCAGCGGCACGCCGGTCATGGCGCCGGCCAAGCTGCACGCGCAATTCATTATCGACGGCGCGGCGCCGGCGACGATCGCCAAGCTCAGTATCGACGGCAGTCTCGGCATGGTGCGCGTCGCGCTTACCGCCCAGGCTAATTCCGATCCAATCGCGCTTAGCGCCGGCGACCTGCGGCTCGACGGCAGACTGGAGGTCGACGACGGCAAGGCGCTGGTGGCCATGCTGGGTCTCGACCGCGTGCTGGCGGTGGATGCCGGCCCGGGTTTGCTGACGCTCAAGACCTTTGGGCCGGCGCGCGGCGAATGGCGGATCGACGGCAGGCTGACCGCCGGCGGCCTCGAGGCCGGTGCCAGCGGCACGGTCCTTCCGTTCGAGGACAACCCAAAGGCGGCGTTGCGCGCCACGATCGCGCGCGCCGATGCGGCGCCTTTGCGCGGCGGCGAGCGCGCTGCGCTGCCAATTACATTCGCCGGTGATGTTACGCTGACGGCCAAGGACCTGACGCTGAGCGACATCGACGCCAGTGTTGCGGGCGCGGCGATACGCGGGAAACTTGCCTTGACGCTGCCGGCGCCGCGTCGCCTGCAAGGGGACATTGAGGCGGAAAGCCTCGATGCGGCGGGCCTGATCGCGGCAGCGATCGGCATGCCGGCCGCGGCCGGCAATAACAGCAATGCGGCCTGGGTCTGGTCGAGCGAGCCGTTCGCCGGCGGCATGTTCGGCGACTATGGCGGCCAGATTGCGCTCAAGGCGAGCCGTGTCGGTGTGCTGCCGCGGCTGACGGCGCGCGAGTTTCGCGCCACCTTGCGCTTCGGCAGGCAAGAGTTCGCCTTCGACGACATGACCGGTGCCGTGGCCGGCGGACACCTGGCCGGTCAGCTCTCGTTCCGCTCCGCTGCAGACGGCTTGAAAGCGAAGGCTAAGATTTCGCTCACCGGCGTCGATGCAGCCAGCTTGCTGCCACCAGGCGCACGGCCGCCGGTCACCGGCTCTCTCGCCTTTTCGACCAACATCGAAGGCGCCGGCTTGAGCCCGGTCGCGCTGATCGGCTCGCTGCAAGGATCCGGAAAGATTGCGCTCAGCGATGCGCAAGTCGCCGGCCTCGATCCGCGCGCCTTCGTTGTGGTCACCCGCGCGGTGAACCAGGGGCTGGCGATCGATGCTGCCCGCATCTCCGATATGGTGAGCAAGACATTGGACAGCGGCCAGCTCGCGGTCAAACGCGCCGAAGGGATCATCGCCGTGAGCGCCGGGCAAATGCGGCTGAGCAATGTCACCGCCGACGGCAAGGACGCCACTCTGTCGCTCTCCGGCAATCTCGATCTCACCGACGGCTCGATCGACGCGCGGCTCATGCTCTCGGGGGGCCAGGCCGTCGGCACGCGGCCCGATATCTTCATCGCGTTGAAGGGGCCGGTGGCGTCGCCGACTCGCAGCATCGACGTGTCCGCGCTGACCGGATGGCTGACGTTGCGGGTGATCGAAAAGCAGTCGAGGCAATTGCGCGAAATCGAAAAGGCGCAACGTCAAGCAAAACCGCAGGCGCCGCAGCCGAAGAGCGAATTGGCGCCCGCCTTGCCGGCGCCGCTCGACATCAGGCCGTTGCCCGCGCCGGGGCGCAGCGGTCAGCCGGCGGCGTCAGTCGGCCCGCAGAATTGATGGCGCGCGCGTGCCGCCCGCCTCGCGCGTTGTGCCGCCGGCCGGACGTTTGTCGCCGATCTGCGTGCGATAGTGGTCGAGTATGAACAGGCGGATCGCGGACGACAGGTTGCCGTGCTGGCGATCGGTGTCGATCGAGGCCACCAGATCGGACAGTGTCATCTGGCGAGCGCCGGCGATCTCCTTTAGCGCCTTCCAGAACGCGTCCTCGAGACTGACGCTGGTCTTGTGGCCCGCGATCACGATCGAGCGTTTGACAACCGGAGATTTCATCGGCCGTCTCCTTTGTCGATCCGTTGCAGATCGAGGTCGCGGCTGGCTTTTGATTGTTGCGCGGCTTCGAGCCTGCGCCGGTGCTTGGACTCGCTATGGACCAGGCGGTTGGTGTCGGCACGCAACTCGTCTTGCCGTTTTTTGGCGCGCTTGCGGGCAATTCGAAGATTGACCAATTCAGCCATGCCGCGCCTCGACGGTAACGGGATACATTGGCGCCCAACTCCTATTGTGAGCCTTGCAGCGCTGCCAAAGCCGCCGACGGAAGCCCGCCGCTACGCATTTGCATGCGACTCCATAGGATCAGGCTATTATGTTGGAGGAGATGCTGCTGATAATTCAATACACGGTTAGTTGATCGCAAGAGATGCTGACTGTTCAATAGGGAACACAACTAGTAACGACCAAGTGCAAATATTCTTTTTTCATATGGTGACAAATGGATATTTTGTCACTCAAAAGAAATACTGGCGAACGTCATGCAAACGGTAATTAACGCGCCTCTCTAACAAACGTAAGTTCGACAATTTAACGCGTCCGCGCGGTAGAATAGTAATGGGATACGCACGTGGCGCGCCGGCAATACATTTCGCGCGCCGCAAACGACTTACCGCGCACGGGTCATTTTTTCCGGGCGCACCAGGCGATCGAACTCGGCGCCGCTGACAAAACCGAATCGCACCGCTTCCTCGGGCAAGGTGGTTCCATTGGCGTGCGCCGCCTTGGCCACCTGCGCCGCCTTGTCGTAACCGATGCGCGGGGCCAGCGCCGTCACCAGCATGAGCGAGCGCTGCATCAATTCGCGGATGCGCGGCTGATTGGCGCGGATGCCGGTGACGCAATTGTCGGTGAACGACGCCGCCGCGTCGCCGAGCAGGCGGATCGATTGCAGCATGGCGTATGCCAGCACCGGCTTGTAGACGTTGAGTTCGAAATGACCCTGGCTGCCGGCCAACGTGACGGTGGTCTGGTTGCCAAACACCTGGCAGCACACCATGGTGAGCGCCTCGCTCTGGGTCGGATTGGTCTTGCCGGGCATGATCGAGGAGCCGAGCTCGTTGCTCGGCAGGATCAACTCGCCGAGGCCCGAGCGCGGGCCGGAGCCGAGCAAGCGGATATCGTTGGCGATCTTGAACAGCGCGGTGGCGGCGGCGTTGAGCGCGCCGTGCACGAACACATAGGCGTCGTGGCCGGCCATGTGTTCGAACTTGTTCGGCGCGCTGATAAAAGAAAGTTTTGTAAGCTGTGCAATGCGGCGCGCGAAGGCTTTGGCGAATTGCGGCTTGGAATTCAGCCCGGTGCCAACCGCGGTACCGCCCTGGGCGAGGGGATAAAGTTCACGCTGCGCCACGGCAAGACGCATGGCCGCGGATTTCACCTGGGCAGCATAGCCGGAAAATTCCTGGCCCAAGGTGAGGGGCGTGGCATCCATGGTGTGGGTGCGGCCGATTTTTACGATCTTGGCGAATTCTTTCGACTTCCTGGCGAGCGCGGCGTGCAGTTGCATGAGCGCCGGCAACAGGTGGTGGTGGATCTCGATCGCCGCGGCGATATGCATGGCGCTCGGAATCGAGTCGTTGGACGACTGACTCATATTGACGTGATCGTTCGGATGCACCGGCTTTTTTGAGCCGAGTTCGCCGCCGAGCTCGACATTGGCCGCGTTCGCGATCACCTCATTGACGTTCATATTGGTCTGGGTGCCGGAGCCGGTCTGCCAGACCAACAATGGGAAGTGCTCGTCTAGCCGGCCGTCGGCGATGTCCTGCGCCACCGCGATGATGGCCTTGGCGCGCCGGTTGTCGAGGCTGCCGAGGTCGCGGTTGACCTCGGCGGCCGCGCGCTTGATCAGGCCGAGCGCATGCACGATCTCGATCGGCATGCGTTCGCTGCCGATGCGGAAATTATGCAGTGAGCGCTCGGTCTGCGCGCCCCAGAGCTTGTCGACGGGGATATCGAGCGGCCCGAAGGCGTCGCTTTCAATACGAGTCTTTTGACGAGTTTTGGCGGACTTTCGCTTAGCTTTTCTTTTGGCCATCGCGCGGCCGTTATTTCTTTTTGCGGAAGCGGTCGAGGCGGACCACTTCGCCGCCGCTGCCGGGCTTGTCGGGCTCCGGTTCGGACGGCGCCGCTGTCGGACCGGCCGGCGCTGGCGCAACGATGGCGGGCGGGGGCGGCGTGACACGCCTCTTCTTGATCGGCTTGTCCTGGGCATTTTGTACATTGGCCGGCGATTGCCGTTCCTCGCCTTCGGTGACTTCTTCGAATTGCAGGCCGAACTGCACCGACGGATCGAAGAAACCGCTGATCGCGTCGAACGGAATGCCAAGCTTTTCCGGAATGCCGCCGAACGACAGGCCGACCTCGAAGCCGTGCTCGCTCACCGCCAGATCCCAGTACTGGTGCTGCAGGATGATGGTCATCTGCTCGGGATATTGCACGCGCAGCCGTTCCGACATCCGCACGCCCTCGGCCTGGGTGTTGAACGTGATGTAGAAATGGTGGTCGCCCGGCAGGCCTTTCTTCTTGGCGGCTTCGGTGAGCACATTGCGCACCACGCCGCGCAGCGCCTGCTGGGTCAGGAGATCGTAGCGGAAATGGTCGGTCATGCGGGTAACGGGGCTGCGGTTTGAAGACTCGGGCCGGATGCTAACGCATGATTCCGATCAATCGACATGAAAGTGGAGGCTTCTGTTGCCAGGTGCCTCCGAACCCCGCCTAACCGCTGCTAAGACGGCTAGGGCTTGTAGGCTTGGTTAGTCAAACCGCTTACGCGGCCTGAGCAACCGGAGCATAGTTGTCGTTTGCAACTATGAGACGGCCCGATAACGGCGGTACCATGCCGAGCAAAAGTCCGTCCTTTACGCCCTCGTCGATCCTATTTCGCCCCCGCCGAAGCCCGTTTTCGCCGGGCCGATAAGCGGGCTTTGGTGGAGGCGCCGGGTACTGCCCCCGGGTCCGAAAGGTTTATTACGACGGCCGTTTATCGCCATAGCCGGGTTGCCCCGGCGGTTTGAATATAGGCGCTAATGGTTGACAAAAATAGAGGGCGCGGCGCGTTTCATGTGAAACAATTCCTATCGCGGGGGGCGAAAGGTGCGGATCAGGCCGCAACGGTGTGAAAAAGGACCGCCGATAGCAGAAGCCGGCGGCCGTCGCGCTGACCTGACGAAAGACAAGCGATCCCAAGACGGCAAGCCGAGCCATGCAGGAGTATCTGGCAACCCTTGATGATGCGGCCTTTGGTGCGGCGAGCGACACCATCCCGAAGTTCATCTCGCCCTCCGATCCCGCTGCGCAATGGACGGGTGCGATGCGAGGGCCAGCATTCTTCGCCTATGCCGACAACTATCTTATTGATGTGAAGTTTGGCATCATCATGGATGTCGAGGCGTCACGCGCTATACGTCAAGCAGAGGTTGGTGCCTCGCAGAC
>DATISB010000090.1:0-3653 GCA_035469145.1 Pseudolabrys sp. | reverse complement strand
GATGGCTCCTCGGGCTGGGATCGAACCAGCGACATTTCGATTAACAGTCGAACGCTCTACCGCTGAGCTACCGAGGAACAAACCGTTTTTTACGCATCGGGCCTATAACAAAGCTCCATTGCTTTGCAAAGCGGTGAAGGTCCGGTCCGCCTTCGCTGAGGCTACGGAGCGGCATCCTTCGTACGAAGGGTTAGCCGAACCGAAGCTGCGGAGCAGCGAAGGCTGGAGGCCACGCCCGGAATCGAACCGGGGTGCACGGATTTGCAGTCCGCTGCGTAACCACTCCGCCACGTGGCCATTCGAAGGCACGTCCGGCATCTCAGCAGGCCGCGCGCTTCTCCAGAGTCCAAGCCTATATAGGAGCCGACGCTTATCGACAACGCCGCTGGCTCGCTTGCCTTTTGCCAAGGCTTGCCGCACAAAAGCCGCGCATTCTTCTGCTTTTGTAGAGGCTAACGATGACCGATTTCGCAGCCGCGCGCCGCCACATGGTGGACGGCCAGGTCCGCACTACCGACGTCACCGATCTGCGCGTGATTTCTGCCCTGCTGGATGTTCCGCGCGAGCAGTTCATGCCGCCGGCGTCGGCCGCGCTCGCCTATCTCGATCTTGACGTGCCGGTAGGGGCATCCCGCCGTCTGCTCAGGCCGATGGTGTTCGCCAAGCTGATCCAGGCCGCCGAACTCGAGGTCACCGACCGCGTGCTCGATGTCGGCTGCGCCACCGGCTATACCGCCGCCGTGCTCGCCCGCATCGTGGGCCAGGTGGTTGCCCTCGAACAGGACGCCGGCCTCGCCAAAGCGGCGCGTGAGGCATTGTCATCGCAGCTAAATGTCGACGTGGTTAACGGAGCACTCGCCGACGGCTGGCCGCAAGGCGCGCCTTACGACGTGGTGGTACTCGAGGGGGCCACCGAGGCGGTACCACACGCGCTCGGCCAGCAGCTTAAGGACGGCGGCCGGCTCGTTTGCGTGCTGGGCTCAGGTCCAGGCTCCAAAGCCATGCTGTATCGCCGCAGCGGCAAGGAGGTGGGCGGCCGGCCGGTGTTCGACGCCTCGGCGACGCTGCTCCCGGGCTTCGCAAAAACGCCGGTTTTCGCGTTCTGAAACTGCCTTTGTTTCCAAAAGTGGCTAAAATGCCTCAGGTCGCCGCCTTTTCGGTGGGCGGCAGCCTTTAGGGGTTTTAACCTCCCGCAGGTCGCATATGGTTCCCAGTTATCTTTGGGGAGTGCGACCGGTGCGTTGCTCCGGGCGCACGTGGTTGGATTGTGAAATGTCTCGTGGTGGACGCAGCAGTTGGTTGGGTGGGCTTGCGGTCGGCGTGATCGCATGCGCGGCATTGCCGCTGGCTGCACCGGCGCAGGGCGAAACGCTAGAATCCGCCTTGATCAAGGCCTATCAGAACAACCCCACGCTCAATTCGCAACGTGCCGCCACGCGCGCCACCGACGAAGGCGTGCCGCAAGCGCTGTCCGGCTATCGCCCGAAAGTTACGATCACCGGGACCGCCGGCGAGCAGACGTTGTCGACGACCGTCAAGAACCCCCCCAAAGCGGACACGCCGCCCTACACTACAAACTCCGGCTACAACTCGCCGGCTTCGGTCGGCGCCACCATCACGCAGACGCTATACAACGGCTTCCAGACCGCCAACAAAACGCGCCAAGCCGAGAGCGCGGTATTGGCTTCGCGCGCGACGCTGCGCGTCGCCGAGCAGACCATCCTGCTCAACGCCGCGACCGCCTACATGAATCTCATCCGCGACACCGCCATCCTCGATCTGCAGCGGCGCAACGTCGAAGTGCTGCAAGAGCAACTGAAGCAGACCCGCGACCGCTTCAATGTCGGCGAGGTGACGCGCACCGACGTGGCGCAGGCGGAGTCTAGTGTTGCTGCCGGCCGCTCGCAGGTGCTGCTCGCCGAAGCCAATTATACCGCCTCGGGCGCAACATATCGGCAGGTGATCGGCAGTGAACCGGGCAAGCTCACTGCGGCCACGCCGGTCGACCGCTTCTCGCCGAATAACCTGGCGGGCGCGGTCGCGGTGGGCAGCGCCAACAATCCGGCGGTCACCACGGCGCAATACAACGTCGACGTGGCGCTGCTGGCAGTCAAAGTGGCCGAAGGCGCGCTCTATCCGACGGTGTCGGTGCAGGGCAGTTTTGTGCAGGACTGGTTGAGCACGCAAAGCCTCAGTGTCATGAACCAGTACAATGCCTCGGTGATCGGCACGCTGAGCGTGCCGATCTATCAGGGCGGCGCTGAATATTCCGTGATCCGCCAGGCTAAGGAAGTGCTGGGCCAGAAGCGCCTCGACCTCGACACCGCACGCGACACGGTGCGCCAGAACGTAGTGCAGGCCTGGGGCCAGCTCGACGCGGCCAAAGGCAATATCGAGGCGACGCGCGCGCAGGTGCAAGCCGCCGAGATCGCGCTCAACGGCGTGCGCGAAGAAGCCCGCGTCGGCCAGCGCACCACCCTCGACGTGCTTAATGCCCAGCAAGTCCTGGTGAATGCCCGGGTGGCGCTAGTCTCCGCCCAGCACGACCGGGTGGTGGCGTCCTACACCTTGCTGTCATCGGTCGGCCGGCTGTCGCCGCAGGTGCTCGGGCTGAGTGTTCCAGCCTATAACGCCACGGTGCACTACCAGCAGGTGCGCGATGTCTGGGCGGGCGTGCGCACGCCGGACGGGCGCTGACCCTCAATCCAGGCCGGCGTCGAGACGCCATCCTCAATCACGTCGAGGACGAGCTTTTCGGGATCATGCGCCTGTGTCCACAGGTCATTGCGCTCAGCCGGCTTTCCACCTGCCACACTTACATCCCACTTGCGTATAAAAGGGACTCAAGCGACGATTCGCTCACGCTGACGCCGGTCGGGCGTATCGACGGGTAGGATTGCGAAAGCTGCGGTCGGGAATACAGGAATGAGCCAAACGGCAAAGGTCCAAGAGCCCTCGATGGAGGAAATCCTGGCCTCGATCCGGCGCATTATTGCCGATGACGACGCCACCAAGGCGGCCAAGCCGCCCGATCCGGCGGCCGCGGCAGCAAGCCGGTCGGTACCACCGCCGCGCGCGTCCGGACTGCCGCCGGCGCCGCCACCACCGGCCGTCGCCAATAGCCAGGACGACATCGATACCATGATCGCCAACCTCGATACACCGGCCGCCGCGCCGCCGGCATCCGACGTGCTCGATCTGAGCGAGGCGATGGCTGCGCCGGCGCCGGCCGCGGACTTAGGACCAGCGGCAACCTTCCGCACCATCGACGCCGCGTCCGACGTCATATTCACTGACCGGGAGCCCGACCCGCCGGCCGAGCCGGTAGTGCGCATCATCGAGGAGCCGCGTCGGCCTGCCGCGCCAACCACGCCAGCCGCCGCGCCAGCGCCCGCGTTCGACCGCGGGCTGATCTCGACCTCGACCATGGCGGCGGTGGACAGCGCGTTCAATTCGCTGGCGCAAACCGTGATCGGCCAGAACGCGCGCACGCTCGAGGATCTGGTGAAGGAGTTGCTGCGCCCGCTGCTCAAGTCCTGGCTCGATGACAATCTGCCGAGCGTGGTCGACCGTATCGTGCGCGCGGAAATCGAGCGGGTCTCGCGCGGAAGGCCTTAAACAATCCATCACCCTGCGGTGGCCGCCGTAGGCGG
>DATISB010000089.1:0-10574 GCA_035469145.1 Pseudolabrys sp. | reverse complement strand
GATCGCGCCGACGCGCGCCCATCACTGCTCGACGACGACCGGCGTGCCGATAGCGACCAGGCGATAGAGCTCGCGGATGTCGCTGTTGTACATGCGGATACAGCCGTGCGAGACGAAGCCGCCGATCAATTCCGGGCGATTGGTGCCATGGATGGCATATTCGCCGCGCCCATCGGATTGTTGGCGGCACCGCCGGGAATGACCTTGGGCAGACGCGGATTTTCGCGGCGGATGGAAGCGGGCGGCGCCCAGGCCGGCCGGACAATTTACCTTCGACTTGCGCGTTGCCGGTCCTCATGCCGGCACGGTCGACGCCGACCGGGAAGCGCAGCGCGCGGCCGCCTTCGAGGACATAATATAATAAAGACGGCGCTCGTGGGTTTTCACCACGATGGTGCCGGGCGAGAAGCCGGCGATCAGCACGATATCGCGGGTCGCGGAATGCGCCATGGCCGCCGTCGGTAGCGCCCGAGTCAGCACGATCGCGACAAAAAACCGCCATCCGCCTCAGCGCATGAACCATTGCATCCGCCCGCAACTGTTAACGGGCGCCATAATAATGCAGTGCGCGCACGGCTCAGGCGAAAGCTCAAAGTATCGTAAACGTGGGTTAAAAGGCGGCTATTTGCACTTCATCCCCGCATTGCGGGGAGAGGGAAACAGTCACGCCCCCGCTTTGGCCGCCTTCTTGTTTTGTCGGTTGTTCACCAGATCGTCGACCACGGCTGGTTCGGCCAGGGTTGAGGTGTCGCCGAGCGCGCCGTAGTCGTCCTCGGCGATCTTGCGAAGAATTCTCCGCATGATCTTGCCCGAGCGCGTCTTCGGTAGACTGGGCGAGAACTGGATCAGGTCGGGCGAGGCGATCGGGCCGATCTCCTTGCGCACCCAGGCTACCAGCTCCTTGCGCAATTCCTCGGTCGGCTTTTCGCCGGTCATCAGCGTTACGTAAGCATAGATGCCCTGGCCCTTGATGTCGTGCGGATAGCCAACCACGGCGGCCTCCGAGACTTTCGGATGCGCCACCAGCGCGCTTTCCACTTCGGCGGTGCCGAGGCGGTGGCCGGCGACATTGATCACGTCGTCGACGCGGCCGGTGATCCAGTAATAGCCGTCGGCGTCGCGTCGACAGCCGTCGCCGGTGAAGTAACGGCCGATATAGGTCGAGAAATAGGTCTGCACGAAGCGCTCGTGGTCGCCATAGACCGTGCGCATCATTCCCGGCCAGGCATCGGTGATGCATAGATTGCCGGAGCCGGCGCCTTGCAGTTCCTTGCCTTCGACATCGACTATCTGCGGGATGACGCCGAAGAACGGCCGCGTCGCCGAGCCGGGCTTGAGCCTGGTCGCGCCGGGCAGCGGCGTGATCAGGATGCCGCCGGTCTCGGTCTGCCACCAGGTGTCAACGATTGGGCAACGGTCCTCGCCGACCACGTGATAGTACCATTCCCAGGCTTCCGGATTGATCGGCTCGCCGACAGTGCCGAGCAGGCGCAGCGATTTGCGCGAGGTCTTCTTCACCGGGGCGTCGCCGCCCTGCATCAGCGCGCGGATCGCGGTCGGCGCGGTGTAGATGATGTTGACCTGGTGCTTGTCGCACACTTCCCAGAAGCGTGAGGTTGTCGGATAGTTCGGCACGCCCTCGAACATCATGGTGATGGCGCCGTTACTGAGCGGGCCGTAGACGATGTAGCTGTGGCCGGTGACCCAGCCGACGTCGGCGGTGCACCAGTAGATGTCGCCGTCGTGATAGTCGAACACGTACTGGTGCGTGATCGCGGTGTAGACCACGTAGCCGCCGGTGGTGTGCAGCACGCCCTTCGGCTTGCCGGTGGAGCCCGACGTATAAAGAATGAACAGCGGGTCCTCCGCGTTCATTTCCTCGCACGGGCAATCGGCAGGCACGATCTTGGCAATATCGTCATAATAGACGTCGCGGCCGGGCTTCATGTTCACCTTTTCGCCGGTGCGACGCACGACGATGATACTGGTGACGCCGCCGGCCTTGTCGGCCGCCGCGTCGGCATTCGCCTTGAGCGAAATTTTGCGGCCGCCGCGCACGCCTTCGTCGGCGGTGACGATGATGGGCGACTTGCAGTCCTCGATGCGGCCGGCGAGTGAGTCGGGCGAGAAGCCGCCGAACACCACGGAATGGATGGCGCCGATGCGCGCGCAGGCGAGCATGGAGATCGCCGCCTCCGGAATCATCGGCATGTAGATGGTGACGCGGTCGCCTTTCTTGACGCCGCGCGCCTTTAGCACGTTGGCGAAGCGGCAGACCTCGGCGTGCAGCTGCTTGTAGGTGATCTTCTTGTCGTCCTTGGGATCGTCGCCTTCCCATAGGATCGCGACCTGGTCGCCGCGCTTGGCGAGATGGCGGTCGACGCAGTTGTAGGCGATGTTGAGCGTGCCGTCCTCGAACCATTTGATCGAGACGTTATGCGGGTCGAAGGAAGTGTTCTTGACCTTCTTGAACGGCTTGATCCAGTCGATGCGCTTGGCCTGCTCGGCCCAGAACCCGTTCGGGTCCTTGATCGAGCGCGCGTACATTTCCTCGTACTTGGCGTTGTCGGCAAAGGCGCGTTTCTGCCAGGCAGCCGGAACGTCATAGATCTTGTCGGACATCGGAACTTCCTCCCCGCCCACGTAGTTCAGCCGCGGGCACCCGTTTAGTCTCTCGTTGGCCCTAGTATGCGACGGCGCCTGCTGGCGCGACAAGGCGCGAAAGACCCCACTTTGGTCGGGGCCGCAAGGGCTTTCAGACCCCCCAGGCGCCGATGATCGCGCCCATCAGCAGCAAGACCGCTAACCAATGGCCGCCATCGATGGCGATCAATTTGGGGCTGCGCATGCCGAAAGTGTTGTTGACTACCAGGGTAGTGATGACGAAGCCGAGCCAGATGAAGGCGGCGGTGATCACGCCGTTCTTGATCGTGACGTCGCCGAGATGGCCGATCACGCCGGCCAGCATCCAGGCCATGATCAGGTCGGCGGCGAGCGCGATGATGAGCGGCCAAGGCGCCATGCCGGTGCCGTGATGGGCGCGGATTTGCTCGGTGCTGAAGCCATGCGCCGTCTTCCACGGCTCGGCCAGCAGGCGATACCAGACGCCACCGAAAGCAAAGCCGATGGCGGCCGCCACCAGCACCGCCCAGTAATTGATGCCTGCGAAGGTCATGGGGTTCACTCACTCTTTGTCTTTCCGGATGCCGACCGAAGCGAGGCTATCCGGAATCCATACTCCCTGTCTCAAAGAGCACTCAGGCCGGGGTTATAGATTCTGGGTTCACGGCCTTTGGTCGTGCCCCGGAATGACGAATTCTACAGCCCGCCCATCTTGCACACGATTTTCCACTCGGCGTCGGTGACCGGCTGCACCGACAGCCGCGTGTTGTTGACCAGCACCATCGTCTTGAGCTTCGGCTCGGCCTTGATCGCGTCGAGCGTCACCGGCTTGGGCAATGGCTCGACCGCCTTCACGTCGACGACAACCCAGGGTTCGCCCGGCTTGGAACTCGGATCGGGAAAATGCGCGCGGATAATTTCGACGATGCCGACTGCCGCCTTGTCGACATTGGAGTGATAGAAGAAAGCGCGGTCGCCTTTTTTCATCTTCATCAGGTTGAGCTTGGCTTGATGATTGCGCACGCCCGACCAGGTTTCGCCCTTGCCGCCCTTCGCCATTTGTTGCTGCCACGACCAGGCGCCGGGCTCTGATTTCATCAGCCAGTAGGCCATATTATTCTTCCGACTTGATCGGGCGCGTGAGCAGCGAGCCGATCGCCGTATCCACGCTCAGTTTATCCGCCAGCACGGCGGCGACCGCGGCTGAGATCGGCATGTCGACATTTTTCTCGCGCGCCATTTCCAACAGCGCCGGCGCGGTGAAGGCGCCTTCGGCCAACTTGCCGTGCGCGGCGCCGTCCGGCTTCTCGCCTTTGCCGAGCGCGACTCCGAAGGAAAAATTGCGCGACTGCGGGCTCGAGCAGGTCAAGATCAAATCGCCGAGCCCGGACAAGCCGGTCATCGTCTCCGGCTTGGCACCATAAGCTTTGCCGAAACGCACGAGTTCCGCGAAGCCACGCGTGGTCAATGCAGCCGCGGCGCTTGCCCCGAGCCCGCGGCCGGTGACAATGCCTGCGGCGATCGCCAGCACATTTTTGGCGGCGCCGCCGATCTCGACGCCGCGCACGTCGGTCGAATGATAGGGGCGGAAGCTCGCCGACGCGATTGCTTGCGCCAGCTCGCCCGCCAGTTTGCCGTCGGCCGCGGCCAGCGTCACAGCGGTCGGCAATCCGCGCGCCACGTCGGTGGCAAAGCTCGGGCCCGACAGGATCGCCGGCATCGCAACGGCCGCACATTCGGCAATGATCTCGGTCATGAATTTGTGGGTGCCGTGCTCGATGCCTTTCGCGCAGGCGATCAGCGGCATCGGCGCGGTCAAGACTTTCGCCAGCGTCGTGCAGATCGAGCGCATCGCCTGCGCCGGCACCACCAAGAGGATGGCGTCGGCGCGTGCCGCCGTGGCCAGGTCGCGCGTGACCTTGATGGCGTCGTCAAGGCGCACGCGCGGCAGGTAAAGACTCTCGCGTTTTGTCTCGAGGCTCTCGGCATTGCCGGGTTCGTGCTCCCACAGCGTGACCGTGCGCCCGGCGCGCGCGCAGGTCTGCGCTAGCGCCGTTCCCCAGGCACCGCCTCCGAGCACCGAAATTGTTTGAATGGTCATGCGCGCCTGCTCACTTGTAAGCCGCCGTGCGTTGCAGCTTGCCCTTCGCCGCCGCTATCTCGTCGAGCGGCCAGCGCGCGCGCGGCGCGACATCGAGCGTATCGGTGAGACCCAGCGCCAGCCGCTCGGCGCCGGCCCAGGCGATCATGGCGCCGTTGTCGGTGCATAGTTCGAGCGGCGGTGCCACCAGCACGGTGCCGACCTCGAAGGTGAGGCGGTGCAGTACCTTGCGGATCGCCTGATTGGCAGCGACGCCGCCAGCGGCGACCAGCGCGGTGGGCGCGCCGTAACGGGCGCGGAACAAACGCAAGCCCGCGCGCAGCCGGTCGAGGACCACTTCGACGACTGCCTGCTGGAACGAGGCGCACAGGTCGGCGACGTCCTGCTCGGACAGCGGCGCGATCTTTTCGGCTTCCAGACGCAGCGCGGTCTTGAGACCCGAAAGCGAAAAATCGGCGTCCTTGCGTCCGCGCATGGGCCGCGGCAGCGCGAAGCGGGCGGCGTCGCCGCGTGTCGCTTCCTTCTCGACCTGCGGCCCGCCCGGATAGCCGAGGCCGAGGAGCTTCGCGGTTTTGTCGAAGGCCTCGCCGATGGCGTCATCCTGCGTGGTGCCAATCCGTACATAATCGCCGATGCCACGCACGGCGACGATCTGGGTGTGGCCGCCGGAGGCGAGGAACAGGCAATAGGGAAACGGCGTGCCGTCGGTCAACCGCGCGGTGAGCGCATGGGCTTCGAGATGATTGACCGCGATCAGCGGCTTCCGCTTGACCAGCGCGATCGCCTTGGCCGTGGTCAACCCGACGATCACGCCGCCGATCAGTCCGGGGCCGGCGGCGGCGGCGACGCCGTCGATGGCGCCGTATCCGCGCTCGGCCTGCGCCATGGCCCTGGCGATGATCAGGTCGAGCGCCTCCACATGGGCGCGGGCGGCGATCTCAGGAACCACGCCGCCGAAAGCGGAGTGTTCGCTGACCTGCGACAGCACGATATTGGACAGGATCTTGCCGCGGCCGTCCTCGAAACGTTCCACCACCGCCGCGGCGGTCTCGTCGCAGGTCGTCTCGATCCCGAGGACAACCATTCGTCCCTCATTTCTTGCCTCGGCCCGGCAGGGGCGAGGTGACGGCGGGTGAAATAATAGCTAGTCAATTGACCCGAAAGCCCGGACCCCGGCCCGGCCTAGCATCGCGAGGTTACATGGCGCAATCCTCCGCCGCAGCCCCCTTGCGCATCGGCACGCGCGGCAGCCCGCTGGCGCTAGTGCAGGCGCGCACCGTGCGCGCGCGGCTGGCCGCGGCGCTTGGGGTGAATGAGGCATCGATCGAGCTCACGATCATCCGTACCAGTGGCGATGTGATCCAGGATCGGCCGCTGGCGGACGTCGGCGGCAAGGGGCTGTTCACCAAGGAGATCGAGGAATCGCTGCTGGACGGCCGCATCGATCTGGCCGTGCATTCGGCCAAGGACATGCCGACGGTGCTGCCGGCGGGACTGATGCTGGCGGCCTGCCTCGAACGCGAGGACCCTCGCGACGTGTTTATCAGCCGCAAGGCGCAATCCCTCGCTGAGTTGCCGAAGGGTGCGACGCTCGGCACCGCCTCGCTGCGTCGGCAAGCCATCGCCAAGTGCGCGCGCAGCGACCTGCGCGTAGTGCCGCTGCGTGGCAACGTGGAGACGCGACTGCGCAAGCTCGCGGACGGCGAAGTCGATGCGACGATCCTGGCGCTCGCCGGCATGAAGCGGCTTGGGCTCACCGAGCACGCGACCAAAATCATGAGCGCGGAAGAATTTCTCCCGGCGGTCGGGCAGGGCGCGATCGGCATCGAGGCGCGCGAAAACGACACGCGCACGCGCGAAATTCTGGCACGTATCGATCACGCCGACACGTCGACCGCGCTTACCTGCGAGCGCGCCTTTCTCGCGGTGCTCGACGGTTCCTGCAAGACGCCGATCGGCGGTCACGCCAATATTTTCGGCGATACGATTCATTTTTGCGGGCTGATCGTGCGGCCGGATGGTGCCGCTGCGCACGACATCGCCGGGACGGGCCTTCGCAAGGACGCGATCATGATCGGCGGCGAAGCTGGACGCGAACTCAAAGCGCAAGCTGGCTCCGGATTCTTTGACTAGCGATGCGTTTGGTCGTCACCCGCCCGCAGGCCGATAGCGAACGCACAGCGGCTACATTGCGCGCGCGTGGGCATGCGGTGTTGGTCGCGCCGCTGTTGCGGGTTGCGCCGGTGGCAACCGATCTTTCCGGTACCTGGGGCGCGGTCATCATCACTAGCGCCAATGCGCCCGGCGCCATTGCCGGCAACCCCGCGCGCGCGGTGCTCATCAAGCTGCCGCTGTTCGCGGTCGGCCAGCGCAGCGCCGACGCCGCGCGGGGGGCGGGATTTGCCGACGTCACCTCGGCCGGCGGCGACGTGCGCGATCTGGTGCAGCTCATCGCCGAGCGGCACGCCGATGCGTCGGCACCGCTGCTTTACCTGGCCGGCGAGGACCGCGCCGCCGATCTGGTGGCCGAGTTGGTCGTGCACGGTATCGCGGCGGAGATGAGGATCGTCTATCGCGCGGTCCCCGCGCCGTTTCCGCCGGAACTGACCGCGGCGCTGCAGGCCGGCGATGTCGATGCGGTGCTGCATTTTTCCAGGCGCAGCGCCGAGAACTACATTGCCGGCGCCCGCCAGGCGGGCATCATCGAACAGGCGTTGGGCGTGCGGCATTTTTGCCTGGCGCGGCCGATCGCCGAGCCGCTGAGCGGCGCCGGCGCCGGTAGTATCACCGTGGCAAAGCAGCCGGACGAGGCGGCGCTGATCGGGCTTCTGGAACCGGCAAAGGGTTGATTGGCGTCGCTGCGCCATTTGCGTTATTTCCTGCATGCGGGTGGGCCGATTCGCCGGGGAACTGCATGGCAGATAAGCGCACGACGCCGGAAACGCCTGCAGGCGCGCAACCAGACGCGCCCCAAGACGCGGGGTCTGGCCCGCGCCGTAAGAAGCGCGCGGCGCCGACCATTGACCTCACCGCCACCGAAATGCCGTCGCCCGAGGCTGCATCGCCACCGCAGCCCGATCCGCAGTCTTCCGCGCAGGAGCCGCGAGCCGATCCGGTTGGGACCCGGCCCGGCCGCCATATCATGGCAACGCTTGTTGCCGGTATCGCCGGCGCGGCGACCGTGATGCTGGTGCTGGTCGCGCTCTGGCTGACCGGCTTGCTGCCGGTGCGCTACGTGGCGTTGACCGATACGGGTGCGCAAGCCCCGGCGGATACGAAAGCGATCGACGCGCTAACCCAACGTGTGAACAAAATTGAAGGCACAATTAGCAAGTTGCCGGCGGGCGATGCTGGCGTGATTGAACGGTTGGCCGCCGCCGATAGCGCCATGAAGTCGCTCGGCATCGCGCTCACCGCGCTCAATCGGCGCAGCGACGATACCGCCGCCACTGCGAGCCAAGCGCGCGAGCACGCCGACACGGCCGTCAAGGCGATTACGGACTTGCGCGCCAGCGTGCAGGACGCTGCCAAGAATTCTTCCGCCGGAATTGCGCCGGCCGAACTCGACGCGTTGCAAAAGCGCATGGAGGCGCTCGAACAATCCGCCAAATCGGCGCGCGACGACATCGCCAAGGCGTCCTCGACCGACATCGCCGCACGGCTGGCCTTGAGCGCGGCGGGCTTACGCGACGCGGTGGCGAGCGGTGCGCCGTTTGCGGCCGAGCTCGCGCAGGCCAAATCACTCGGCGCCGACGACAAGGTCTTGGCGCCGCTCGCGCCGTTCGCAATGTCCGGCGTGCCAGCGTCACCCGCGCTGGCGCAAGAGCTGCGCGCGCTGCTGCCGGCCATACTCAAGATTTCCGGTGCGCAGGCGCCGGAAGGCGGCTTCCTCGAACGGCTGCAGGCCAATGCTGGTAAACTGGTGCGCATTCGCCCGGTCGACGCGCCGCCGAGCGACGATCCGTCGGCGGTGCTGGCGCGCCTCGAGATCGACGCGGCCAAGGCCGACATTGCGGCCGCGCTGGCCGATCTCGGCAAGCTCGCCGACGCCACGCGCGCGCCGGCGCAGGCCTGGATCGCGAAGGCGCAAGCGCGCCAAGCCGCGCTCGCCGCCGCGCGTCAATACGCCGCCGATACGGCGCGCGCGCTCGGGCCACGGTGAGGGCGCGATGATCCGGGTGATCCTGTTCCTGCTGGCGGTCGCGGTGCTGGCGGCCGGCTTTGCCTGGGTCGCCGACCGGCCCGGCGACGTCATCATCACCTGGATGGGCTACCACATCGAAACATCGGTGATGGTGGGTGCGCTCGTCGTCGCCGTGCTGGTGCTCGTGCTTATGCTGCTGTGGGCAATCGTGCGCGGCATCCTGCGCTCGCCCGAGCAGGTGTCGCTGTTCTTTCGGCATCGCCGCGCGATGAAAGGCTATCTGGCGATCACGCGTGGATTGATCGCGATTGGCGCCGGCGACCTGCGCATCGCGCGCAAATCCGCTATTGAGGCGGTACGGCTGTCGCCCGGCGATCCGCTGGCGCTGCTGCTCACCGCGCAATCGGCGCAGATGGCCGGCGACCGCGGCGAAGCCGAGCGCGCTTTCCGCGAGATGACCAAGCGCCACGATACCAAGCTGCTCGGCCTGCGCGGGCTCTACGTCGAAGCGCAACGGCGCAACGATACGCATGCCGCACGGCTGGCCGCCGAGGAGGCGAGCAAGGCGCGGCCTTCGCCTGCTTGGGCCGGACAGGCGGTGCTCGATTATCGCTGCGCCGCCGCCGACTGGGCCGGCGCGCTTGATGCGCTCGATGCCATGAAGGGCGCGCTGGAGAAGGCCGGCTATCGCCGCCAACGCGCTGTACTGCTGGCCGCCCGCGCGCTGGCGCTGGAAGAGATCGACCGCGATGCATCGCGAGCGGCTGTGCTGGAAGCGGTGAAGCTTGCGCCTGATCTGGTGCCGGCGGCGGCGTTGGCCGGGCGGCGGCTGGCGGAAGCGAGCGAGACGCGCAAGGCGCGCAAGATCCTGGAGAAGGCGTGGACGATTAGTCCGCATCCCGACATTGCCGAGGCCTATGCGAATTTGCGGCTCGGCGACAGCGCGCGCGAACGCCTCGCGCGCATGCAGAAGTTGGCCGCCAAGGTGCCGGGCCAACTCGAAGGCGCGCTGGCCGTGGCGCGCGCCGCGCTCGAGGGGCGCGAATTCTCCGGCGCGCGGGCGGCGCTAGCGCCGTATTTGTCGGCTCCGACGCGACGGGTCGCCACGCTGATGGCCGAGATCGAGGAGAGCGAGCACGGCGACGAAGGCCGCGTGCGCGAATGGATGGGGCGCGCCATGCGTGCGGCCGGCGATCCGGTATGGACCGCCGACGGCGTGGTGTCGGAGCGCTGGCTGCCGGTGTCGCCGAACGGGCGGCTCGACGGCTTCACATGGAAGCTGCCGCTGGCCGAGATCGGCGTCACGCGTCCGGTGATCGAGGTCGCTCCGCCTTCATTGATGCCGGCCGCCGAGCCGATCGCGGTCGCGCCGCCGGTGCCGCAAACCAAACCGGAACCGCCGCCACGCAAGTCGGCGAAATCCGCCGCCAAACCGAAGCCGGTCGAACCGGTGATCCCGCTGGTGCATGCGCCCGACGATCCGGGGCCGGATTCCACCCTGGAGAGCGATCCGGCGCCGGAACCGACTTCGCCGCCGCCACGTGCTGCCTGGCAGCGCTTTATGCAGCTGTTTCGGTAATTTTGCTTGCTTGCCAACTGAGGTCCGCGCCGATACTAGTTGCGGCCATTCAGCCGGCGTAGCTCAGCGGTAGAGCATCCGCTTCGTAAGCGGGTGGTCGGGGGTTCAAATCCCTCCGCCGGCACCAG
>DATISB010000088.1:0-4184 GCA_035469145.1 Pseudolabrys sp. | reverse complement strand
TCGCAATCTGGGTGAGCACGCGTGCGACAGTGCTGAAATCCAGACTTACCAATTCACGCGCCGTCGCCAGATAGGTGGAAGGCGGCATTACCAGCAGATTGGGATCCCCGGCATTGGTTGCTGAACAGCACCGCGCATGGCCGTAGACCCAGTTGTGAGTTTATCAGCTTCTTGTTCCAGCTCCGCTATAACGACGTCACCAATACATTAAAATGCTACCGGCGGACGGGTGATCGCGGGTCTCGAGCCGATGCTAGCGCATCATTATTTCAATTTGACGGTCGAGCTGCCGCTCAAAGCCATCATCTGTGGCTACAGTTTCGCCGTCGTCCCGATCTCGTGGACCAACCGGACCTCGGGCGTCTCCAAGCTCAAGATCCGCGAAATGGGAAGCCGTTATCTTTTCATCATGCTTTATTGCTTCATCATTGCTTCATCGAGCGGCTGCTGTCGCGCGGCGATTATCGGCAAAAACAGCGACCGGAAGCCTGATTGGAACGCCCCGAGCGGACGCGCAACACCAGCTAGGCCTTTGGCATCAATTGATTTCGATCAATGTGACTTACTCGCAATCGGACGATTCTGCTCTCGACAAACTACCTGAAAGCCTTCTAAAAAACGGGTAGGTTGGGGCGGGAAAGAAGCAAGACACATGGATTACAGCGTATTTTTTGCGTCCGCCTTGGCTCAATTGCGGGACGAACGGCGTTATCGCGTGTTTGCCGACCTCGAACGCATCGCCGGACGCTTTCCGCACGCCCTCTGGCATTCCCCGAGCGGCCCGCGCGAGGTGGTAATATGGTGCTCCAACGACTATCTCGGCATGGCCCAGCACCCCAAAGTGATCGGCGCCATGGTCGACGTCGCCGCTCGCATGGGCACCGGCGCCGGCGGCACCCGCAATATCGCCGGCACCAACCACCCGCTGGTTGTGCTGGAGCGCGAGCTCGCCGACCTGCATGGCAAGCCGGCCGCCCTGGTGTTCACCTCCGGCTACGTTTCGAATCAGACTGGCATCCCGACCATCGCCAAGCTGTTGCCGAACTGCCTGCTGCTGTCCGACGCGCTCAACCACAATTCCATGATCGAGGGCGTGCGCCAGTCCGGCTGCGAGAAGCTGATCTGGCGCCATAACGATCTCGGCCATCTAGAAGAGCTGCTGAAGGCCGCCGATCCCAAGCGGCCGAAGCTGATCATGTTCGAGAGCCTTTATTCCATGGACGGCGACGTGGCGCCGGTGCAAGGGATTTGCGATCTTGCGAAGCGCTACGGCGCCATGACCTATGTCGATGAAGTGCACGCAGTCGGCATGTACGGTCCGCGCGGCGGAGGCATTTGCGAGCGCGAAAACGCCATGAGCCGCATCGACGTGATCGAGGGCACGCTGGCCAAGGCATTCGGCTGCCTCGGCGGCTATATCGCGGGCAGCGAAGTGCTGATCGACGCGGTGCGCTCCTACGCGCCCGGCTTCATCTTCACCACCGCGCTGCCGCCGGCGATCTGCGCCGCCGCGACCACCGCCATCCGCCACCTGAAGACCTCGCAATGGGAACGCGAGCGGCACCAGGATCGCGCTGCGCGCGTGAAGGCGGTGCTCAATGCCGCCGGCCTGCCGGTTATGCCGAGCAAGACCCATATCGTGCCGGTGCTTGTCGGCGATGCGGAGAAGTGCAAGGCGGCAGGCGACCTGCTGCTGGCCGAGCACGGCATCTACATCCAGCCGATTAACTATCCGACCGTGCCGCGCGGCGAGGAACGCCTGCGCATCACGCCGTCGCCCTATCACGACGACGCGCTGATCGACGGCCTGGCGGAAGCGCTGGTCGATGTCTGGGACCGGCTCGAACTGCCGACCCGCAAGCAGGCGATGGCGGCGGAATAATACGAACACTGTCATTCCGGAACGGTGCGTGGCATTGGACCCGGAATGACAAAGAATCATCAATCCTCGAACGGTGGCCGCTTCGGCGGCGGCGTGGCTGCATCCACCGTCTTGCGCGCGGGCGCGGCGCGGCGCGCCAGCAGCGGCATGGCCAGCGATACGAAGAAGATGCGCGCCAGGTGATGCGCGCCAACATAGACCGGGTCGAGATTGAGCGCGAGCGCAAGCAGCATCATGGCGTCCACCGCGCCGGGTGCGTAGGCGATCATCACCTCGCCGATCGGCAACCCCAAGACGCCGACCAGTGCGGCTGCGAATACCGCCGTGACCGTCACCGCCACGGTGAACGAGCCGAAGGCGGCGCTGATGAAATCCGCCAACAACCGCAACGGCGTGCCGGCGAAGCGCGACCCGGTGACCGCGCCAAACGCGATCATCACCGTGTTGGCCACCCACCACGGCATCACCACATGAATATACCCGCTGCCGTGCAGCGCCGCCGAGGTGAGCATGGCGCCGAACAGAAGACCGCCGGGAAACCTGATGCGATGGGCGATAAGCGAGACGATGGTCGAGGCGGCGACCAGGATCGCGAGTTCATCGAGCTGCGCGGGATTAAACGGACCGCCGACGCCGCGGCTGGCATGGCCGACGAGGCCGAGCAACGACAGCCCGGCCGGGAGGCCGACCGCGATGATCACCACACGTACGGTCTGCACGATGGCGATCGCGCGCATGTCGGCGTCGAGTTCGGCGGCGAGTCCCATCACCTGCGACAGTCCGCCGGGCGCCGCGGCTAGGTAGGCGGTAATCTTGTCCCAGCCGTGCACTACGCGCAGATACGAGGCGCCGCTGACGCTGATGCAGACCATGGTTACAAACAGCACGGCGATGCTCAGCGGATAGGTCGCCATGCCGTTCAGCGTCGCCGGCGTGACCACGGCGCCGAGCGAAATGCCGATCAGCACCAGAAGAATGCGCATCGGCAGTAGAGGGATCAGCATCGGCCGCCCGGCCAGCGAGGCGGCGGCGACCAGGAGAATCGAGCCCGATAAATAGCCAGCGGGAACTCCGAGCAACCCCAGCGTGACGCCGCCGGCAGCCGCAAACGCCAGCGTTTCCGCGACGTGGCGAGCTATGGCGATGCGGTCGATGGCTGGCGGCAGGGACAAGGGCTGGCGGCTTTCGTAGAGTCGGAATGTTACCCCGGCGATGGACCTGAAGGCCATTCTGTGGTGACTTAGAAAGGGTAAAATCATTCACTTGTGAGGGTTTAGACCCGATCTGGAGCGCGCATGCTGCAAGGCTGGGTCGTCATCGCGGTGGCGCTTGCCTATATCGGCCTGCTGTTCCTGGTGGCGAGCTACGGGGACCAGACCCGCGGGCTCGGCCGCGCGGGCCGCGCCCGGCTGCTGATCTATCCGCTGTCGCTGGCGATCTATTGCACGTCGTGGACGTTCTTCGGTTCGGTCGGCTCGGCCTCGCGCACCGGCTACGAATTCCTCACCATCTATATCGGCCCGGTGCTGATGATCGGGCTGTTCTCGCCGCTGCTGGTGCGCATCGTGCGCTTGGCGAAAACCCAGAACATCACCTCGATCGCCGACTTCATCGCCGCGCGCTACGGCAAAGGTCAGGCGGTTGCCGCCACCGTCGCGCTGATCGCGATCGTCGGCACCATTCCCTATATCGCGCTGCAGCTCAAAGCAGTGTCGTTCTCACTCGAAACCATCCTCGCGCAAATCACGCTGGAAAGCGACGCCAGCCGGCCGCCGTTCGGCGACATCGCGCTGTTCGTGGCGCTGTCGATGGCGATCTTCGCGGTGCTGTTCGGCACCCGCCACATCGACGCCACCGAGCATCAAGACGGGTTAATGCTGGCAATCGCGACCGAATCGATCGTCAAACTGTTCGCGTTCCTGGCGGTCGGTATATTCGTGACGTTCTGGATGTTCGGCGGCCCGAACGCGTTGTTTGAGGCGGCGCGGCAAAGCCCGCAGACGGCGACGCTTTTCATGCACGAGCCGCCCTTCGATACGTTGGTCGCCACCACACTGCTGTCGTTCGTGGCGATCATCCTGCTGCCGCGGCAATTCCACGTGGCGGTGGTCGAGAACAACAATGAAGGCGAGCTCAAGCGCGCGCGCTGGCTGTTCCCGCTGTATCTGGTGCTGATCAATCTGTTCGTAGTGCCGATCGCGCTTGCTGGGCTATTGACCTTCTCGCCCGGACAGGTGGACAGCGACATGTTCGTGCTGGCGCTGCCACTGCACGCCGGCTCCAGCATTTTCACCATCGCGGC
>DATISB010000087.1:0-5246 GCA_035469145.1 Pseudolabrys sp. | reverse complement strand
GCGGTGAAGGCACCTGGCTTCGGCGACCGCCGCAAGGCCATGCTGGAAGACATCGCCATTCTCACCGGCGGCCAGTTGATCTCGGAGGATCTCGGCATCAAGCTCGAGAACGTGACCACGGCCATGCTCGGCCGCGCCAAGAAGGTCATCATCGAGAAGGAAAAGACCACCATCGTGCACGGCGCTGGCAAGAAGGCCGAGATCGAGGCGCGCGTCAACCAGATCAAGGTGCAGATCGAGGAAACCACCTCCGACTACGATAAGGAGAAGCTGCAGGAGCGGCTGGCCAAGCTCGCCGGCGGCGTCGCGGTGATCCGCGTCGGCGGGGCGACCGAGGTCGAGGTCAAGGAAAAGAAGGACCGCGTCGAAGACGCGCTCAACGCCACCCGCGCCGCGGTCGAGGAAGGCATCGTGCCGGGCGGCGGCGTCGCGCTGCTGCGCGCCAAGAAGGCGGTCGGCCGCATCCGCAACGAAAATGCAGACGTGCAGGCCGGCATCAACATCGTGCTCAAAGCGCTGGAAGCCCCGATCCGGCAGATCGCCGAGAACGCCGGAGTGGAAGGCTCGATCGTCGTCGGCAAGATCATGGAGCACAATTCGGAGACCTACGGCTTCGACGCCCAGGAAGAGAAATATGTCGACATGGTCGAGGCCGGCATCATCGATCCGGCCAAGGTCGTGCGCACCGCGCTGCAGGATGCCGGCTCGGTCGCCGGCCTCTTGGTGACCACCGAAGCGATGGTCGCCGAACTGCCGAAGGAGCCGGCGCCTATGATGCCTCCGGGCGGTGGCATGGGCGGCGGTGGCATGGGCGGCGGTATGGGGTTCTGACCTAGACGGCTGACTTAACAGACAAGGGCGCGGCCTCGGCCGCGCCCTTTTTCGTGAATGAACGAGACCGCCTCTCAGAGCGCCTTGATTTCCACCTTGCGGAATTTCACCACGCCTTTGTCGCTGGCGACGCCCTTGTCGTCCTTGAGCCCCAATCCGTGCTGCAGCGCGATCCGCCCGCTCGCAAACTTGGCGTCCTGCGCGCCGTCGACGGTCTTTTGCCCGTTGAGTGTCACGGTGAATGTCGAGCCCTTGGCGGTGATTTCATAGACATTCCATTTACCGGCGGTTTTCGGCATGGGATCGACCTTGGCCACGTCGACGATCGCGCCGGTGCCATAGGTCGGGTCGGGCCGCTTGTCCCAGATATTCACTTCGTACGCGGTCTTGCCGGTCACCTTCTCTGGATCGGTGCAGCGAATGAAGATGCCGCTGTTGGCGTCGTCATCGACCCAGAATTCGGCCCTGAGCTGAAAGTCGGTGTAGGTATTCTTCGAGACCAGGAAACCGTTGCCCTTGTCGGCAACGGCGACGCCATCCGCAAGCTTCCAATTAGAGGTGCCAATTTGGTTCCAGTTGTCGAGATTCTTACCGTCGAACAGCGTAACCCAACCCGCGTCCTGGCCGGAGGCTTGATGCGAGAACGAGAAGACGGTGAACCCGATCAGAAGCAGCGCGACAGTAAAGGCTGACAAGTGTTTCATGGTGATGTCCTCCCGAATTGGCGATTATTTGTTGCCAAGGATTTGGTTTCGTAAGGCGTCGCAATTGCTCCGACATTCCGTGGATAACTTTTGGAGCTGTGAGGAATGATAGCAAACTGCGGGGTTCCCCGGAAGCTATCGGAAGGCAGCAAGCGCAGGGTCAACATCCACCCCCAGCAACACTGACACCGCCAGAGCCCAAACAAGCATTTTGCGTGCTAGGCTGACAAACAGGACCGCCGGAGCAGTTCCATGGATCAGCGCATCATCGATCTTTACGACAGCTTCACGCATGGGGCGATCGACCGCCGCGCGTTCCTCGACCGGCTGGCGCAGATCGCCGGCTCGAGCGCGGCGGTACTGGCACTGCTGCCGCTACTGCAGAACGACTACGCGCGCGCCGCGATGGTGGCGCCCGACGATGCGCGGCTGGCCATCGATACCGTGTCCTATGACGCCGCCGGCACGCCGATCAGCGGCTATCTGGCGCGGTTCAAGTCCAAGGGCAAACGCCCGGCGGTCGTCGTCATCCACGAAAATCGCGGGCTCAATCCGCACATCCGGGATATCGCGCGCCGGATCGCGCTCGAGGGTTTCCTCAGCTTTGCGGTGGACATGCTCTCGCCGCTCGGCGGCACGCCGGCTGACGAGGACAAGGCCCGCGACATGATCGGCACGCTCAATGCGGACGAGACCGCGCGCCGGATCGCAGCGGCGGTGCCGTTCCTGGAGCGTCACGCGGAATCGACCGGCAAGATCGGCGCGGTCGGCTTCTGCTGGGGCGGCGGCATGGTCAACCGCATCGCGGTGCTGGCAGGCGACCTGAAGGCCGGAGTTGCCTATTACG
The DNA here is from genome assembly GCA_035469145.1 of Pseudolabrys sp. Classification (GTDB taxonomy): domain Bacteria; phylum Pseudomonadota; class Alphaproteobacteria; order Rhizobiales; family Xanthobacteraceae; genus Pseudolabrys. The sequence goes on along the minus strand of DATISB010000087.1, from coordinate 2,864 downwards.
GTGCGCAGCCGCCGGCCGAGCAGGTCAAATCGATCCAGGCGCCGCTGCTGCTGCACTATGCCGGGCTCGATCAGCGCATCAATGCCGGCATTCCGGCCTATGAGGCGGCGCTGAAGGCCGCCGGCAAGCGTTTCGCGGTTCACGTCTATCCGAACGTCAATCACGCCTTCAACAACGACACCAGCAACCGCTATGACAAGCCGGCCGCCGATCTGGCCTGGAGTCGCAGCATCGCGTTCTTCAAGGAGAATCTGGGCGCGCCGCCCGCGTAACCGGCGCGATCAAGCTCTAGCGGCTATTGCGGCAAGCCAATTCGCCGTGCGCAATAGCCGCGCATCGTCGCCGATGGCCCCGACAAGCTGCACGCCGATCGGCATGCCGCCCTCGCCTGTCAGCAACGGCAGCGTCACCGCCGGCAAGCCGGTCAAGGTCCAAAGCGTATTGAAAGCCGGATTGCCGGTGGCGGCGCCTTTCGGCGCCACGCCGGGCGCCGCCGGCGTCAGGATTGCATCATAGTCTTTCAAAATGTCCGCTAGCCCGGCGCGGTAACGCAGCGCGCCGTCGCGCGCCGCCAGATAACGCAGCGCGCTGTTCCGGCTGCCTTCGGCGACGAGATCGCGCAGCTGCTTGCTCGACGCATCACCGCCGCGCTCCACTAGCGCGCCGAAATTGTGCGCCATGTCGGTGTACATGATAACGCGCTGGTCAGCCCAGGCGGCCACGAATGTCTCCGGCAAATCGACCGGCCGCACGGCGCCGCCAAGACTGATGGCAAAGCTTTCGAATGCCGCGCGATTTTCGGCATCGGCCTTGTCCCAAACCGGCGTGCGCGCAAAGGCGAGTCGCGGCGGCGATGGCGGTTTCTCCGCTACCGTCGCGCGGAAGGCAGGCGACGCCGATGGCCGGCTATCGGGGTCCTCGGCGTCGTAGCCGGCGAGCACGTCGAGAATGAGCGCACAATCGGCGAGCGAGCGAGCGAACACACCGACATGGTCGAGCGCCATGGACAGGATCAGCGCGCCGTGGCGGGAGATCGTCCCATGCGTCGGCTTGACGCCATAGACGCCGCAAAACGACGCGGGTCGGATCACCGAGCCGTTGGTCTGGCTGCCGATCGCCAGCGGCACCATGCCGGCGGCCACTGCCGCCGCCGAACCCGACGACGAGCCGCCGGGCGTGCGTTCGGGATCGTGCGGATTGCGTGTCGCCCCGGGGTGGAAATAGGCGAACTCGGTGGTCACCGACTTACCGATGATCACCGCGCCGGCCGCGCGCAGTCGCGCCACTGCGGTGCAGTCGCGCACCGGCCGGCGGCCCTTGAGCAGCGGCGAGCCGCACTCGGTCGGGTAATCGGCGGTGTCGAAAATATCCTTGATCGCGACCGCAACGCCGTGCAGCGGACCGATCGGCTGCCCGTTGCGGCGGCGTTCGTCGAGAGCGCGCGCCTGAGCGATCGCGTAATCGGGATCGAGATGAATGAAAGCATGCACCTCGCCTTCGACCGCAGCGATGCGCTCGAGGCAGGCGCGGGTATAGTCCTCGGCGGAGATCGTGCCGCGGGCCATTTCGGCGGCCGCCTCGATCGCCGACAGCGCTGCTCGGTTTGCGTAAGACAATTGCGTTCGTCCCTGCTCGCAGTCAGGCCGGCGAGCCGTGCGGCTCCCAATCCTCAGCGCTGGCGCCGGCGAGCGCGCGAACCCGTTCTTCGTCCTTGGCGAATTCGGCGGCGGGGCCGGAATAAACCACCTTGCCGTCGTCAAGCACATAGGCACGGTCGGCGATCTCGACGGCGGCGCGCACATTCTGCTCGACCAGCAGCACTGAGATGCCCTGCGCGCGCGCCGACGTCACGATCTTAAAGACTTCCTGCACGATCAGCGGTGCGAGACCCTGGCTCGGCTCGTCAAGCAGCAGTAGCTTGGGATTCAGCAGCAGCGCGCGCGCGATCGCCAGCATTTCCTGTTCGCCGCCCGAAAGCTGCCGGCCTTTGTTTGCCTTGCGCTGCGCCAGCCGCGGAAATAGTTCGTAAATTCGGGCAATGGTCCAGTGACCCGGCCGTTCGAGCGGCACCTTGAGATTTTCCTCAACCGTCAGGTTGGCGAATATGCGCCGGCCTTCCGGCACGTAGCCGACGCCGAGCGCGGCAATGCGATAAGGCTGCCAGTCGGTGGTGGCATGGCCGAAAATGCGTACCGCGCCTTCGCGCGCGTGGGTCAACCCGACAAGACTTCGCAGCGTCGTGGTCTTGCCCGCGCCGTTGCGTCCCAACAGCGTGACAATTTCGCCCTCGCGCACCTCTAGGCCGACGCCATGCAGGATGTGGCTCTTGCCGTAAAAAGTGTGGAGGCCTTCCGCCTCGAGCGCCACGCCGCTCATGCTGCTGTCTTTCCCAAATAAGCCGCTTGCACCGCTTCATTGGCGGCAATCTCCTGCGACGTACCCTCGGCCAGCATCCTGCCTTCCGCCAACACCATAATGCGGTCGGCGAGATGAAAGACCACCCGCATGTCGTGCTCGATAAGCACAATGGTCAGTCTCTGGTCGCGGTGCAGTTTTCGGATCAGCTGCGTTACGTCATAGGTTTCCTGGTCGCCCATGCCGGCGGTCGGCTCATCGAGCAGCAACAGTCGCGGGTTGAGCGCCAGCGCCATCATGATCTCGGTAGCGCGCTGGTCGCCATGCGCAAGCTCGCCAACCAGCCGGTCGGCCTTTTGCGTCAAGCCGCCCATCTCCAGAAGCTCGTTGATCCGCGCCCTGATGTCGCGGTCTTCATCGCTGGATTGCCAAACACGCAAGCGGAATCCGCCGGCGCTCTCGACCGCAATCCGCAGATTTTCGCGAACCGTTAGCTCCGGAAACACTTC
>DATISB010000086.1:0-20008 GCA_035469145.1 Pseudolabrys sp. | reverse complement strand
CCCAAGCTCATGGAAAAGCTCGGCGTGGAGCGCCGGATTTACACCGCCGGCGAGCGCAAGGTGATGCTCGATCCGTTCCTGCCGGAGAAACCGGAAGACCTAAAACGCATCAAGGCGATCCAGAAAGACATCCACGAGCACTTCATTGCTCTGGTCAGAGAACGCCGTGGTAGCAAGCTGAAGGGCAACGAGAAGACCTTGTTCTCCGGTGAGTTCTGGACCGCGCAGATGGCGGTCGAGCTGGGACTGGCCGACCGCATCGGCGACCTGCGCTCGACCCTGCGCGAACGCTATGGCGAGAAAGTACGTATGCCGCTGATTGCGGTCGAACGCGGTCTGTTTGGCCGCCGGATTCCGGGCATCGGCTCGCTCGAAGCCCTCATGCGCCAGCCCGGCCTGGCCGCCGACTTGCTGTCGGCGCTGGAGACGCGCGCGCTATGGTCGCGCTATGGCCTGTAGCGCACGGCTTATTGCACCGGTTTATTGCCGAATAACTTCGCCACCGCCGCAACCTGCGCCTTTTGTTGCGCGATTGATTCAGCGAATTCCCCCGCATTGCCGGGACTGACAATCTGCGCAGTTGCGTTCATTTTCTGCACGATCTCGGGATCGCTGGCGACCGTTTTGATGTCTTCGGCGATGCGCTTACGCACGTCATCCGTTATTCCCGGAGGACCGAATAGGCCCACCAGTCCGTCGAATTCGAGCGACGGATAGCCTGCTTCGGTTGCGGTCGGTACGTCGGGCAGCACGGGCGAGTGCTCGTGATTGGTGACGGCAAGCACCTTCACTTTGCCGGCCAGCACCTGCGGCCGCACGATGGCGTAAGCGGGCATGTAAGCCTGGATACGCCCTTCCGCGAGATCTGTGACGGCCGAGACTGGATTCTTGTAAGGCACCTTCGCCATGGTCAGGCCGACGATATGCAGAAATCCGGCGAACACGAAATCGGTGAAGCCGGTAGCCGTGGTCCAGTTCAATTGACCCGGCTTGGCGCGTGCCAGCGACTCCAATTCTTTCAGAGAATTGACGTTGAGCGAGGTCGGGACGCTGACCGCGATCACGGTCTTGGAGATGCGCGCGATCGGAATCAGGTCTTTCGGGTCGTAGGGCAGCTTGTCGTGGAAATAGGGGTGCGCGGTGAATGAACTTACCGGCGTCACTAACAACACATGATCGTCATGGGCGCCGAGGAAGGCGGTGATGGCGACCATGCCATCGCCGCCCGGACGGTTTTCGACCACGACCGATTGGCCCCAGCGCGCCGACAGCTTGTCGGCGAACAGCCGTGCGCCGATATCGACGCCGCTGCCCGGTCCGAGCGTCACGATGAACCGCACCGGTCGGTTCGGCCACGACTGCGCGGCCGCTTCTGCCGGGATGATCGCCTGCAGGACCAGCGCTGCGGCGACCAGCGCCGATAATGCCCACCTGGGTTTTACGGAAATTGCCATTGGCGTCCTCCATCGGCTGCGCGGGCCATTCCATGGCGATGGCCGTTTTCCGGCTTCTTTGCGAATAACCCACGTCAACATAGTCTATTGATGATCGCCTGTGCAGCGGATCGTCCGCCCCGAAAATGCCTTGTTCGCGGCCGAGTTTTCTAATTAGATACTTGGTCGGAGATGCCGATGCCCCCGATTTTGCTTTCGCCGTTGCTGAAATGGTCGCTCGCCGCGCTGGGCGGCGCCATGGTCGTGCACTGGGTGGCGAAGGAAGCGCGCCGGATCAATGAGGAGCTCGACCAGGCCAAGCGCGCGAAAGTGCGCATTTCCGATATGGAAAACCGGCCGACCCTGCGGCGCGATCCGACGACCGGCGAATACCGTCTCTAATTTTAGCGATTTCGTTTATGGATTGGTCGCTTCAGCGGCGGAACACGCGCGCGTTACCGGCGACCATGGCGCCAAAGAACAGCACCGAAAACACCAGACCAAAAAGTTGAAATTCAAACATCGCCGCCTCCAGCGGGGTAACCAAGCTTGTTCTGCTCGTTGGTCGTAGGGCTATCAGGTTCGGTTCAATGCCCGGTAAATTGCCGCCGCCTTGACCCCCTTTTGACCCGCCGATAGGGTCGCAATCCATTCCCGTGCTTAAAAATCAGTAATTTCAGATGGCTGAAGCGAATCTTCGCGCCAGTGACCGCTCGCGCCCAGACATTCTGGACCCGTTGCGCTCGTTCCAGGGGCTCATTTTTGCCCTGCAGCAATATTGGGCGAATTGGGGCTGCATGATCCTGCAGCCCTACGACATGGAGGTGGGGGCGGGCACCTTCCACCCGGCCACCACGCTGCGCGTGCTCGGGCCCAAGCCCTGGAACGCCGCTTACGTGCAGCCCTCGCGCCGGCCGAAGGACGGACGCTACGGCGAAAATCCCAACCGGCTGCAGCACTATTACCAATTACAGGTGATCCTGAAGCCATCGCCGGGAGATATCCAGGAGCTCTATCTCAATTCGCTTAAGGTCATCGGCATCGATCCGAAAATCCACGACATCCGCTTCGTCGAGGACGACTGGGAAAGCCCGACGCTGGGCGCCTGGGGGCTCGGCTGGGAATGCTGGTGCGACGGCATGGAGGTCTCGCAGTTCACTTATTTCCAGCAGGTTGCCGGGTTCGAATGTTCGCCAGTCGCCGGCGAACTCACCTACGGGCTGGAGCGGCTCGCCATGTATGTGCAGGGCGTGGACAATGTGTTCGCGCTCAATTTCAACGGCCGCGACGACGAGAAGAAAGTCACCTATGGCGACGTGTTCTTGCAGGCCGAGCAGGAATATTCGCGGCACAATTTCGAATTTGCCGACACCGCCATGCTGTTCGAGCAGTTCAAAATGGCGGAGGCAGCCTGCAAGAAATATCTCGAAGCGGGTTGGGCCGATGCCGAACACAAACGCCATCTGATGGCGCTGCCGGCCTACGACCAGTGCATCAAGGCGAGCCACGTGTTCAATCTGCTCGACGCGCGCAGCGTCATCTCGGTCACTGAGCGGCAGAGTTACATTCTGCGCGTGCGCGAATTGGCGAAAGCCTGCGGCGAGGCCTGGCTGGCGACGGAAGGCGGAGGGGCGGCGGCATGAGCGAACCTGAAATCGGCGGGGGGGCACCAATCGCGGTCGAAATCGAGGTCGACAAAAGCGATTGGTGGTGCGCTTGCGGGCGCTTGAAAACGCAGCCGTTCTGCGACGGCAGCCATAAGAAGCTCGCATAATGCCCGACCTCTTGCTTGAATTTTTATCTGAAGAAATCCCCGCGCGCATGCAGGCGCGCGCCGCCGACGATTTAAAAAAAATGGTCACCGACCGGCTGGTAGCGGCCGGCTTGGTCTACGAAGGCGCCAAGGCCTTCGCCACCCCGCGCCGCTTGGCGCTGTCGGTGCACGGCGTGCCCGCGCGGCAACCAGACATACGCGAAGAGAAGAAGGGCCCGCGCGTCGGCGCGCCCGAGGGCGCGATCGCCGGCTTCCTCAAGGCGACGGGCTTGAAATCGATCGATCAGGCAAAAGTGCAGCCCGACAAGAAGGGCGACTTCTACGCGGCGGTGATCGAAAAACAAGGAAAGCCGGCGCTCGAGGTGCTAGCTGAGATGATCCCCGAGGTGGTGCGTGGCTTCCCGTGGCCAAAGTCGATGCGCTGGGGCAGCGGGAGGCTCACTTGGGTACGCCCGCTGCATTCGATCCTTGCCACCTTCGGGCCGGAGACCGAGGAGCCCGACGTCGTCGCGTTCAGCGTGGACGGCATCGTCGCCTCCGACCAGACAAGCGGCCATCGCTTCATGGCCCCAAGCACATTCAAGGTGCGCCGCTTCGACGATTACATCGCCAAGCTTGAGGCGGCCAAGGTGGTGCTCGATCCGACGCGCCGCGCCGCCACTATCCTCGCCGACGCCAAGAATCTGGCGTTCGCGCAAGGCTACGAGCTGCTGGAGGACGCAGGCCTGCTCGCCGAAGTCGCCGGCCTGGTGGAATGGCCGGTGACGCTGATGGGCTCGTTCGACAAAGCGTACCTGTCTATCCCTGAGGAAGTGATCCGCGCCACCATCCGCAACAACCAGAAATGTTTCGTGCTGCGCGACACCGCCACAGCGAAGCTCGTGAACAAGTTCATCCTGGTTGCCAACGAGGAAGCCTCAGACGGCGGCAAGGCGATTGTTGCCGGCAATGAACGCGTGATCCGCGCGCGGCTCTCCGATGCCAAGTTCTTCTACGAGACGGATTTGAAGACGCGGCTGGAAGACCGGCTGCCGAAATTCGAGCATATCGTGTTCCACGACAAGATCGGCACCCAGGCCGAGCGCATCGCGCGCATCGTCGCGCTGGCCGAGCAATTGGCGCCAATCGTCGGCGCCGATGGCGCCAAGGCCGAGCGCGCCGCGCAATTGTGCAAAGCCGACTTGTTGACCGACGTGGTCGGCGAATTTCCCGAGCTGCAAGGCTTGATGGGTCGCTACTACGCCGAGGCGCAGAACGAGGACGAAGCGGTCGCGCACGCCTGTGAGGATCACTATCGGCCGAAGGGGCCGGACGATCTCGTTCCCGCCGACCCGGTGTCGATTGCCGTGGCGCTGGCCGACAAGATCGATACGCTGGTCGGCTTCTGGGCAAACGACGAGAAGCCGACCGGATCGAAGGACCCCTATGCGCTGCGGCGCGCGGCGCTCGGCGTCATTCGCATCGTCATCGAAAACGAATTACGGCTACCGCTGCGCCTGCAACTGTGGCGGCACTTCAGTGTGATTCGTCGCGACGAAGATTTAGCGGACGCTATCGCGCTGCTGCATCCGCTGAACGAGCAGATCTTGAAGCTGAGCGCGACCGATATCGAGCTGGCGGTGAAGCTCGAAGTGCTGGTGTCGGAGAAGGCCAAGCAGCTGGCTGGCCCCGTGCTGGTACAGGCGCATTCCTATCTGCATCAGACCCACGACCTGCTGTCGTTTTTCGCCGACCGGCTGAAGGTGCAGTTGCGCGAGGACGGCGCGCGGCACGATCTGGTGGACGCGGTGTTCGCGCTCGAAGGCCAGGACGATCTGTTGCTGATCGTCCGCCGGGTCGAGGTGCTTGGCAAATTCCTAGACAGCGACGACGGCAAGAACCTGCTCGCCGGCGTCAAGCGCGCCTCGAACATCCTGCGCATCGAGGAGAAGAAGGACAACAAGAGCTACGCCGGCGCCCCCGACGCTAAGCGTCTCGCGGCGGGCGAAGAAAAGGCGCTGGCCGAAGCGATCAACATCGCCAAGAAGGAAGCTTCCGCCGCCGTCGCCAAGGAAAACTTCGCCGCCGCCATGAGCGCCATGGCTAAGCTGCGCCCGCGCGTCGATGCTTTCTTCGACAAGGTCACCGTCAATGTGGACGACAAGGCTTTGCGCGAAAACCGTCTCAAGCTGCTCAGCGAGATCCGCGAAGCCACCCGCGCGGTGGCGGATTTCTCCAAGATCGAAGGGTAGAGTCTTCCTCACCTCTGTTTACGAACGGAGAGAGGGAAACAAGAAACGGAAATTCTCCGGCCACCTCGCAGTTACTTCACAACATCCAACCCAAGGAGTTCGTCATGGTCATCGGAGTAACTCACCTAGCGCCCATCGTCGCGCTCATCGCCGGCATCGCCATCCTGATTGTGCCGCGCCTACTCAATTTCATTGTCGCGGCCTACCTGATCATCGTCGGTGTGATCGGTCTTGGACTTATCAAATAGGCGGCGATCCGGGCTTGCATCGCGGTCCCTGGGGGTGCTTTTAAGGGCCATCCGCCCTCCCACCAATTTTTGAGCCATGCCTAAACGAAAATCCCCGCGCGTCAGCGCAAACCGCAAAAAACAGGCTGTACGGAAGGCTGCCAAGCCCAAGGCGGCAGCGCGCCCGGCGCAACAACCGTCCAAAGGAAAATGGGTCTACGGATTTGGCGACGGCCGTGCCGAGGGCAAGGCTTCCATGCGCAATCTGCTGGGCGGCAAGGGAGCTGGCCTTGCCGAAATGGCCAATCTCGGCCTGCCGGTGCCGCCCGGCTTTACCATCACCACCGAGGTTTGCACCTATTACTACGCGCACAACCAGAAATATCCGAAAGACCTGCGCGCCCAGGTCGATAAAGCGCTGGCGCAGGTCGGGCGCATAACGGGCAAGATTTTCGGGGATAAGAGCAACCCGCTTTTAGTGTCGGTCCGCTCCGGCGCTCGCGCCTCGATGCCGGGCATGATGGATACAGTGCTCAATCTCGGCCTCAACGATCAGACGGTGGAGGCACTGGCGAAGAAGTCCGGCGACCGGCGCTTTGCCTATGACAGCTACCGGCGCTTCATCACCATGTATTCCGACGTGGTGCTCGGCGTCGGCCACGAACATTTCGAGGAACTACTCGACCGCCACAAGGAGCGGCAGGGCTACTCGCTCGACACCGATCTTTCCGCCGACGATTGGGCTGAACTGGTCGAACTCTACAAGAAACGGCTGCAGCAAGAACGCGGCGAGCCGTTTCCGCAGGACCCGCATGAGCAATTGTGGGGGGCGATCGGCGCGGTGTTCGGTTCCTGGATGAACCAGCGCGCCAACACCTACCGCCGTTTGCACAATATTCCGGAAAGCTGGGGCACCGCGGTCAACGTGCAGGCCATGGTGTTCGGCAATATGGGCGAGACTTCGGCGACCGGCGTCGCCTTCACGCGCAATCCGTCGACCGGCGAAAAGAAGCTGTACGGCGAATTCCTCATCAACGCGCAGGGCGAGGACGTGGTCGCCGGCATCCGCACGCCGCAGGAAATCAGCGAGGCCGCGCGCGTTGAGGCCGGCTCCGACAAGCCGTCAATGGAGAACACGCTGCCCAAGGCCTATTCTGAGCTCAAGCGCATCTACAATGCGCTCGAACGCCACTACCGCGACATGCAGGACCTCGAATTCACGGTCGAGCAAAACAAGCTGTGGATGCTGCAAACCCGCTCCGGCAAGCGCACCGCCAAGGCCGCGCTACGCATCGCGGTCGAACTCGCCAAAGAAGGCCTAATCTCCAAAAACGAGGCGGTGCTGCGCGTCGATCCACTGGCGCTCGATCAGCTACTGCATCCGACCATCGATCCGCGCGCGCATCGGCGCGTCATCGCCACCGGCCTGCCGGCTTCACCCGGCGCCGCCAGCGGCGAGATCGTGTTCTCGCCCGACGAGGCCGCGCAGCTTAAGTCCGACGGGCGCAAAGTCATTCTGGTGCGGGTGGAAACTTCGCCTGAAGATATTCATGGCATGCACGCGGCCGAAGGCATCCTCACCACCCGCGGTGGCATGACCTCGCATGCGGCGGTGGTCGCACGCGGCATGGGTAAGCCCTGCGTCTCCGGCGCCGGTAGCTTGCGCGTCGATTATGCCGCGCGCACCATGACTGCCGGCGGTAATTCGTTTAAGCAAGGCGACTTCATCACCGTCGACGGCTCCACCGGCCAGGTGTTGGCCGGCAAAGTCGACATGATCGAGCCGCAACTATCCGGCGAATTTTCCACCCTGATTGGCTGGGCCGACAAAGTGCGCAAGCTCGGTGTGCGCGCCAATGCCGATACACCGGCCGACGCCAAGGCCGCTGTAAGATTCGGTGCCGAGGGCATAGGGCTGTGCCGCACCGAGCACATGTTTTTCAACGAAGGCCGCGTCCAGGCGGTGCGCGAGATGATCCTGGCCGACGACGAGAAATCGCGCCGCACCGCGCTCGCCAAGCTGCTGCCGATGCAACGCGCCGATTTCGTCGAGCTGTTCGAGATCATGGCCGGCCGGCCGGTGACCATTCGGCTGCTCGATCCGCCACTGCACGAATTCCTGCCGCATGGCGAGGAGGAGATCGCGGAAGTAGCGGCCGCCATGGGCGCCGATCCGCGAAAGCTCGCCGACCGGGCGCGCGAACTGGCCGAATTCAACCCGATGCTGGGCTTCCGCGGCTGCCGCATCGCCATCGCCTATCCGGAAGTTGCCGAAATGCAGGCACGCGCCATTTTTGAGGCGGCGGTCGAAACGGCCAAGCGCACCAGCAAGCCGGTGGTGCCTGAGGTGATGGTGCCGCTGATCGCGACCAAGATGGAGCTCGACCTCGTCAAGGCGCGCATCGACGCCATGGCGAAGGCGGTGGCGAAGGAGACCGGCGCCAAACTCAATTACCAGGTCGGCACCATGATCGAATTGCCGCGCGCCGCGCTGCTCGCTGGCGAGATCGCCGAGACCGCCGAATTCTTCTCGTTCGGCACCAACGATCTCACGCAAACGACCTTTGGCATCTCGCGCGACGACGCGGCGAGCTTCCTCGGCATCTACACCGCGCGCGGCATTCTTCCCGGCGATCCGTTCGTGTCGATCGATCAGCAGGGCGTCGGAGAACTGGTGCGTATCGGGGTCGAGCGCGGGCGGAAAATTCGTCCCAAACTCAAGGTCGGCATCTGTGGCGAACACGGCGGCGACCCGGCTTCGGTCGCCTTCTGCCACAAGGTCAAGCTCGACTATGTGTCGTGTTCGCCGTTCCGCGTGCCAATCGCGCGGCTCGCCGCCGCCCAGGCGGCCTTGGGCAAGACAGCGGCCAGCACGGCGTAGCGATTACTTATTGAAAATCTAAACGGCCACCTTGGCCAGGAAGTCTTCCACCACAAGCCGCAGATTGGCGACCGCCGATTCTGCCGATTCCGAGGCATCGCGCACGACTTCCGCCGAGGAAAGGGTTTCGGTCGCCGCACCGGCGACCTCGCCCAGCACCGCCACCACGTGACTGGTGCCGTCCGCAGCGCTTGCCACGTTGTGCGAGATTTCCTCGGTCGCCGAATTCTGCTGCTCGACCGAGACGGCCACTCCCGTGGTGTATTCGTTGATCTCCTGCATGCGGGGGCGATCTGACGGATCGCCTCGACCGCGCCGCCGGTCGAATTCTGCACCGCAAGGATATGTCTGGCGATTTCCTCGGTCGCCTTGGCGGTCTGCACCGCCAGCGATTTGACTTCCGACGCGACCACCGCGAAGCCCTTGCCGGCTTCGCCGGGGCGCGCGGCTTCGCCGGCGCGCGCGGCTTCGATGGTTGCGTTGAGCGCAAGCAGATTGGTCCGACCGGCGATGTCGCGGATCAGCTTGATCACGTCGCCGATCTTCTGCGCGCCGGAAGCCAAACCGGCGATCTCGCCATCGGTTGAGCGCGCCTCGCTTGTCGCGATTTCGACCACGTTGCTGGTATGGATGAGTTGGCGGCTGATTTCGTCGATCGAACGCGACAATTCGTCGGCGGCGACAGCCGCGCTCTTCACATTGGCGGAGGCCTCGTTGAACGCCCGCGCGGCGCTTTCGGCGCATTACAAGGTCTGGTTGGAGGAGCAAAGCAGCGCGCTCGCGGTTGAGCGCATGGCGGTCGCGCTGCCGCTCACGCCGGATAGAAGCTTCTTTACCTGCGGCCGGAAAGAGGCGATCGCACCATCCACGGCCGCGCGGCGTTGTTCCTGGTCGCGGATCGTCGCGCGTTAGCGACGGCCGCATCGTGCTCGCCAAGAACACGCCGCTGCCGGGCGGCGGCTGGGTCGCAACCCAAGAGGACGTCACCGAGCAACGTCACGCCGAACTTACCGGTCCGGGTGCGGTATCGCACGCCAATATTGGCCACGAGCGTTTGCGATATGGTTAACGTTTGTTTTTCAACAGTTGTCCGCTAAATCGCGGGCAACTCGCACGCCGCGGCAATTCACAACGGCCGGGCGGGGGTACCGCGCCGCGCGGTTAACACGATCGTAAGGTTAATCAGTCCATAAAAAAATCAGCCGCATTGTCTGCGATCCGGCGGCGTGTGCCGGCAAGCGCATGATCCCGAAAAGCTTGTCCTCGACTCAATCGGGGATGGGCACCGGTATAGATCATGCGCCGAGTAAATGTTGTTGCGTGGCGTGAGCGGGGTCATGGCGGTTTCGCGTAGGCGTCAACGGCGGAGACAAGCGTCGATCGGCTTCGGCGCGCTGCTCTTCGTGCTGCTGCCCAACACGATCGGTTTCCAGGATCTCGGCGCGCTGCTGGTGCGCCAGCCAGGAGTTGCCACGCGCGCGCAGGAGCATGTGATCGCTTCGCCGTTCAGCACCATCCACGCCGCCTTGTTCAGCCTGCCGCGGCCGATCGGCACCGCTATCCCGCATCCGCCGCTCTATGCGCTGGCGAATTTCGACCCGACCGACATCACCGGTTCGATCGCCTCGCAGTTCCTCGGCGACCCGAACGCGCCGCTGCAATTCCCGGCCGTCAATCGCAAGAGCAAGCGCGACTCGTTGTTAGCGCGGCCGCGCGAACCGCTGCCGCCATTGCCGCCGCTGCTTTCGATCGAGCCGGTTCCGCAGGCGCAAGCCGACGCGCCGCGAGCCGATGCGCCGCTCAAGAGCGACGAAGCCAATAGCCGCTTCGATCCCTATTCGGAATACGAATTTGCCACTGTTCCGGACGAGCAACTGACGTCGCCCGATATGCCCCAGTCCTCTGCGGGTAGTTCGCCCGGCCGTAAGGATGGCTCCCAAATCTATTTCGGCGCCGATTCGCTGGCCGCGGTGCAGGAGCCGATCACGCCGTGGGCGCCGGGCGAGGCGCCGGTGGTGATGGCGTCCGGCGATCCCGACATCAAGCAATCGGCGCTCGCTCCGCCGCAGCCGCGTGGCGATAACAAGGCCGGAGAAACGATCGCCAGCAAGGGCGAAGTCACCGGCGTCGATCAACGGTCGAAATCACCGGCCGAGCGGTTGGCGCTCACCGGCCCGGCGCTCGCCAGGGCGGAGAAATGTCTCGCCAACGCGGTCTATTTCGAAGCGCGCGGTGAAACGGTGCGCGGGCAGATCGCGGTCGCCCAGGTGGTGATGAATCGCGTATTTTCGCCGTTCTATCCCAACGACGTCTGCGGCGTCGTGTATCAGAACGCCAACCGCCATCTCGCCTGCCAGTTCACCTTCGCCTGCGACGGCATTCCCGACGTGGTGACCGAGCCGGACGCCTGGGCGCGCGCCCAGCGTATCGCCCACGACATGCTCGGTGGCAAGCTGTGGATGCCGGAGGTGGCGAAGGCCACCCACTATCACGCCTATTGGGTACATCCCGATTGGGTTAATGAAATGAAAAAGATCTATAAGCTCGGCGTCCATGCCTTCTATCGTCCACGCAACTGGGGTGACGGCTCGGATGAGCCGACCTGGGGTGACGCCAAATTGACCGAACAAGAGGCCGCCAAGGAAGAACAAGCGGCTCCGGTAAGCCATAGCCTGGAATGGCTTCGGTCCGAGGACGGCAAGGCTTTTGCTCACCAAAACGCTCGTTAATAACGGTTCCGCTTAAGCCATGCGCGGCGCAAATGGCTAGGATCACGATAATTCGTTTTGGCTAGGCCCTCGGGCTCTATATGGTCCGGCCCGATCGATTCGGCCGGAGAAATTTCACGATGACATTGCAAGGGGCGGTTGCGAAATCAGCTGCCGGCGTCGGCTGGCGTACGCCCATGGTGGTGATCATCTGCGGTTGCCTGATCTCCATGATCAGCTTCGGGCCGCGGTCGTCGCTCGGTTTCTTCCTCACGCCGTTGTCGCAGGCCAATCACTGGGACCGTGAGGTGTTCGCGTTGGCTTTGGCAATCCAGAATTTGCTGTGGGGCATCGGCCAACCCGTCGCCGGAGCGATCGCCGACCGCTTCGGTGCCCCCAGAGTTTTGGCAGCCGGCGCCGTCTGCTATGCGCTCGGCCTGGTGATAATGGCGCGTGCGACGACGGCCACGGAGTTGACGTTATCGGCCGGCGTGCTGATCGGGTTTGGCCTCTCCGGCTGCGCTTTCACCATTATCGTCGGCGCGCTCGGCAAGCTGGTGCCGGCGAATTGGCGATCTACAGCCTTCGGTTTCGGCACGGCCGCAGGCTCGTTCGGACAGTTCCTGTATTCGCCGCTCGCCGTCGCGCTGATGGATGCCTACAGCTGGCAGACGGCGCTGACCATCTTCGCTGGGCTGATGTTGTTGATCCTGCCGCTGTCGATCGCGTTATCCACGCCGCGTAGCGGCGCAGCGAATATAACTGTCGCGCCGGCTGCGCAGCAATCACTTCGGCACGCGCTTGCCGAGGCCTTCGGACATCGCAGCTATGTGTTGCTTGTGCTTGGCTTCTTCACGTGCGGATTCCAGCTTGCCTTTGTGACCGTGCATCTGCCGTCCTATTTGCTGGATCGCGGACTTTCGGCCGAGGTCGGCGGCTGGACGCTGGCGACCATCGGCCTGTTCAATATCGTCGGGTCGCTGACGTCCGGTTATCTCGGCAATCGGATGCCCAAGCGTTACATCCTCTCGACCATCTATTTCTCCCGCGCCATTGCGATCGCCGTGTTTATTACGTTGCCGCCGAGCACGGCCGCCACGCTGATCTTCGGCGCCGTGACCGGACTGCTCTGGCTGTCCACCATACCGCCGACCTCGGGGCTGGTGGCGGTCATGTTCGGCACGCGCTGGCTCGCCATGCTGTTCGGGTTCACCTTCTTCAGCCACCAGGTGGGCGGCTTCCTCGGCGTCTGGCTTGGCGGCTTCGTGTTCGACCATTACGGCTCGTACAATCCGATATGGTGGCTGTCGGTGATGTTCGGCGTGCTGTCGGCCATCATCAACCTGCCCATCGTCGAACAGCCGGTTGGGCGGCTCGTCCCCTCGGCGGTATGAGCCGCTTGCGCCGGGCCGCCGGCGCTGCGAAAACCCGCTCGGGCTCGGGACAAGCAGCGAGGCGGGCGTGGCGACATTCAAGGCGATCGTGATCGAGAAGTCGGACACCGGCACCAAGGCCGCGCTGACCGATTTTGATGAAGCCAATCTGATGGACGGCGACGTCACCGTCCGCGTCGAATACTCGACGGTCAATTACAAGGACGGTCTCGCCATCACCGGCAAGTCGCCGGTGGTGCGCCGCTTCCCGATGATCGCAGGCATCGATTTCGCCGGCACGGTGGAGACCTCCAGCCACGCAGCCTGGAAGCCGGGCGACAAAGTGATCCTCAACGGCTGGGGCTGCGGCGAGACCCATCTCGGCGGCTATGGTGAGAAGGCGCGGGTAAAGGGTGATTATCTGGTGCCGCTGCCGACGAGCATGAGCGCGCGCGAGGCGATGGCGATCGGCACCGCCGGCTACACGGCCATGCTGGCGGTGATGGCGCTGGAAGGCCACGGCCTGACGCCCGAACGCGGCCCGGTGGCGGTGACCGGGGCGGCCGGCGGCGTCGGCTCGGTGGCCATCGCCATCCTGGCCAAGCGCGGCTTTAGCGTCAGCGCGGTCACCGGCCGTCCACAGGAAGCCGAATATCTCAAAGGCCTGGGCGCGGCTGAGATCATCGAGCGCAAGGAGCTCAGCGGGCCGCCCAAAGCGCTGGCCAAGGAGCGCTGGGCGGGGGCGGTCGATTGCGTAGGCTCGACCACGCTCGCCAACCTGTTGTCGATGACCCGCTATGGCGAGGCGGTGGCCGCCTGCGGGCTGGCCGGTGGCATGGACCTGCCAACCTCGGTCGCCCCGTTCATTCTTCGCGGCGTGTGTCTTTACGGCATCGATTCCGTGATGTGCCCAATTGCGCGCCGGCGAGAGGCCTGGAAACGTCTGGAAAACGACCTGGATCGCCAAAAACTGGCGTCAATGACTCATGAAATTGACCTTTCCGGGGTTCCAGCGGTGGCGGCGTCCATCCTGGCCGGTCAGGTGCGCGGGCGGATCGTGGTCAAAATCGGGTAAACATGTTCAGAATTTAGCGACGAACGGCATGTACATTTCTCTGGTCTTGAAGAGCATGCCCCGAATTTCGTAGTTAGTGGTGTCCGTCGGAGTATTCTTATGGTGCGTAGCGTCGCGTTGTTGATCGGTGTTCTGACCGCGGTCCCGGCCATTGCTGGCGAGATGAGCGCCGACGAGGCGCGCCGATTCGTCATCGGAAAAATGTTCTCCTACACTTGTTTCGAAGGCACGCGCGGGCAGGGTCGGGTGCATCCCGACGGCTCGGTGGTCGGCTCCATACAATTCCGGGGTCAGGGCCCGATGCGCTACGCCGCGCTGCCGGCCGGCACGCTGCGGGTGAAGGGCGAGGCGGTTTGCGCCTCGCTGCGCGGATTGCCGATCGAGCCCTGCTTCAACCTGGTACGCACCGATAGCAACAGCTTCCGCGGCTCGGTTTCGGGGCTGGGTTTCGCCTATTGCGAATTCACCCGCAATCAAGGCCGGGCGCACATGGTGCACAGCGCGGACAGCGACCACCCGCTTGGCCTGCGGCCATCGCTCAGCGCCAATAACAACTAGCGTCAGTTTCAATTCGCAGTCGTGGCCGGGGCGAAGTCAGCCCTTCGCCGGGAAAATCATCGTCGTGGTGGTGGCGTGGGCATAAAGCTTGCCAGCGCGATCCTTCAGATCGCCTTCCGACGTCGCCACGGTGCGGCCGCGATGCACGATGCGGCCTTCGGCGCGCACCGGCCCGGTGTCCTTGGTCATCGGACGCACCAGATTGAATTTCAATTCCAGCGTGGTCCAGGCCTCGCCTTTGACGAGCGTCGAGAACACAGCGCAGCCGAGCGCGGAATCGAGCAGTGTGGCCGCGAAGCCGCCATGCACGGTGCCGATCGGATTGTAGTGGCGGAATTCCGGCAGGCCCTCGAACACCGCGCGGCCGTTCGCGACCTCGATCAGGTGGAAGCCGAGCACTTCACTCATCGGCGGGTTAGGCAGCGTGCCGTCGACGATCGCCTTCAGGAAGCCGAGCCCATCGTAGGACTTGAGCACCTCGGGTGAAACCACGCCGTATTTTTTGCCAATCACGTCGTCCCCCATTTAGGCGCGGCCCGCTTTGAGGCTGAGAGCGAACCTATTTTGGCCGTTCTGCCATCTCCACTTAGTGCCAATTGCAGACATTCATACACCTTGAGAATATTACGCCATTCCCCCGACAAATCCCTCGTTCCTATCGTCATGGGTAAGCGAGATACGCACGCCGCCTCGGCAGAATCGGTCTGAGCAACACAGACTGTATTCGACCTCATCGAGATAGAAATTCCTGAATCCCGGCTCCGCAATGAGTTTTGCTTGCGTTTCATAGCGCGCAAGTCCGCATCGTTTGCACACGATCTCGATTGCCGTTGCGGCTTCTAAGTCGGCCAGTTTCAGGTCGGTTTTCCAATTCACCAGAAATCCTCCGCGCGCGGAATCCGGGTGTAACTGATCTTGCCGCCGGCATAGCCGCCGGGCGGCGGCGTCCACGGCCCGATGCTGACCAGCGTGCGACCGTGTTTCCGATTGAGGGTGTCGATTGCCGCCGTGGTGTCCTCCCATCGGCGACGTTGCTTGTCGTCATTAAGCAGAATGTCGAGCTGACGTTCACTGGCGCGGGTTAGATCGAGCAACGTCACGCCGATACGCATAATCTTAGGGCGGCGTGTCAGCGCCAACCGCACCCCGTCCCACATCCGCTCCAGCGCCGACAGCACGGCTTGATCGTCGTGTACCGCTGGCAGCCAGGCGTCGCGATGCACCGAGGCGTCGCCCATCAATTCAAGCCAGAGCCAGACGCGGCCCGCGTTCCAACCGTCGCGTCGCATACGGCGCGCCGCCTTGACCAGCAACAACCGTGACGCGGCCTTGGCATGTTCGGACGTGCGGTGATCCGGCGGCAGCACGCGGCCATGACCGTACATGCCGCGCCCCGATGGCGGCGCCTGCACATCGTAGCCGTGCAGCGCGTACCAAAGCCGCTCGCCGGTGACGTTGCCCCAAAGCTTGCGCATGTGCTTGGGCTGCGTGGTGAGCAACGCGGCCATTGACGTGATGCCGAAACGCGCAAGGCGTTGCTCCATCCGCTCGCCGATGCCGGGAATATCCCGCAGGGTCAGCTTGAGCAGCGGCCCCGGCATGTCGTTTGGATGCCAGACCATGTTGCCGTTCGGCTTGCCTGCTTTGCAGGCCATCTTGGCAAGCTGACGGTTGGCGGCGAAACCAATCGAGCAGAAGATGAACGGGCCGATATTGTTGGCAATCCGTTTTTTGAGGCGCAGGCCCAAAGCGCAAGGATCGCCGCGTTCGGATGGGGAGACCCGGCAGGTCAGTTCATCGATGGACTTGACCGCATCAATCGGGATGACGGCCGAGATTTCCGACAGCAGCGTGTTGTGAGCGCGGCGGTAGAGATCGGGCGACTGCGGTACCAGGATGATATCGGGACAGCGTTCGCGCGCTTCCTCGATGTTCATCACGTTCTTGACGCCGTGCAACTTGGCCTCGCGCGAGCAGGCAATCACACAGGTATGAATAGCGTCCTTGAACGGCACCACACCCACAGGCTTGCCGCGCAGGTGCGGATGCACCTGCTGCTCGACACTGGCGAAGAAGCCGTCGAAGTCGAGATACAGGCGTTCGATTTCAGTCGGGCGGCGCACAACTTCTCGGCCTTTTCTCAAGGGAGTTAAAAGAACATAACAAGAACATTCGAGTCAACGGCAATCAGGCCATGAGGCGTAACCCCATGAAGAATCTTCAAATTATTTGGTGAGCAGGGCGTAGCCCCGGCGGCCGTAAAAGAGTGACCGAGTTATCAATCAAAGCTTCAGACCAAGTCTAAGCACTCACGCCCTGACTCAGCCGCTCACGCAATATCGAGCCGGAACGGATCGCCTTCCATGGCGGCGTGGCCGGGGCCGATGGTCTCGATCGCGCGCACCATGCGGCCCTGGCGCTTGAGCAGGCGGTCGGCGATCGAGACGATCGCTACGTTCGGCTGCGCGGTGCGCGAGGCACGCCTTATGTTCCAGGCGATCTGCTGCTCGTCGCGGGCCGGATTGAGCGCGCAGGCCGCCACATAGGCGCCGGCGGTCGAGCGGCTGATGCCGGCGTAGCAATGCACCACCATCGGCGCCATGCGGTCCCATTGGCCGACGAAGTTGATCAGCCGTTCGACGTGCTCCTGCGCGGGCACGGTGTAGCCTTCCATCGGCATGGCGATGTCGTCGACCGCCAGCACAAGATGGTTTTCCGGCGCGATGTGGCGCGGCCGCTCGACCTGGTCGGTCAGCCGCAACAAAGTGACGATATGGCGCGCCCCGGTCTCATCGACCGTGGCGTGCAGGCGTGCAAGCGAGCAGACGTGGATCATGGTGACAATGGCTAAGCGGTTCTTTTGTCTTATCTATGACGCAGGTCTATGAGGGTTGCCGATTTTGGAAAGTTTTTCGACGCGCTCGCGCAAGCGCCCCTCGGCGGTGCCGGCCGTCCAGGGCGTCAGATAGTCGCGCTCGAGCGCGGCGGAGAATTTCGGCGGCGGGCCAAAGAACCTGCGCGCCTCGGCGGTCTCGAAGCCAGCCAGCCGCGTGGCCTCCAGAAAGGCGGCGGCGCGGTCGGCCGCCTTGATCAGATTTTGCAAGGCCTCAGGCAAAGTAGGCGGCAGGCCGAAGCGCAGATGGATGGCGGCGAGCAGGCGATGCTCCACCCCCTTGTAGCTGTCGCCGATCACCGCCTTGAACGGCGAGATCATGTCGCCGATCACGTATTCCGGTGCGTCGTGCAGCAGCACGGCCAGCCGGCCGGTGGCATCGAGCCGCGGCGCCTTGGCGCGCGCCAGCGCTTCCACCAGCAGCACGTGCTGGGCGACCGAGAAAATATGCGCGCCCTTGGTCTGCCCGTTCCAGCGCGCGACGCGGGCAAGCCCGTGGGCGATGTCCTCGATCTCGACGTCGAGCGGCGAGGGGTCGAGCAGGTCGAGCCGCCGACCCGACAGCATGCGCTGCCACGCCCGTTTCGCCTTGGTCCCTGTGCGCGCTTTGCTCATTGCCGTTTGGTCAGCTTGGCGCAGGCGGCGTGGCGATGGCACGTGACCAGATGGTCGTTGACCATACCGACCGCCTGCATGAAGGCATAGACGATGGTCGGCCCGACGAATTTGAAGCCGCGGCCGATCAGTTCCTTCGACATTCTGCGCGACAGTTCGGTTTCCGCCGGCACCTGCTTGGTGCTGCTGAATTTGTTCACCTTCGGCCGGCCGTCGAGAAAATCCCACAACAGAGCCGAAAATCCCTGACCGCTCTCCATGATCTTGATAAAGGCGCGCGCTGAGTCGACCGTTCCCTCGATCTTGGATCGGTTGCGCACGATGCCGGCATCGCCCATCAGCCGCTCGATCTTGGCGCTGCGATAGCGCGCGATTTTTTCCGGATCGAAATCGTTGAAGGCGCGGCGGAAGTTCTCGCGCTTGCGCAGAATGGTAATCCACGATAGCCCGGCCTGGAAGCCGTCAAGCACCAGCTTCTCGTAGAGCGCGCGGTCGTCGAATTCCGGCACGCCCCATTCCTCATCGTGATAGGCGACGTAAAGCGGGTCCTGCTTCGGCCACGGGCAGCGCTGCAAGCCGTCGGCGTGAAGGACGGCCGCGCTCATGGCAATGCTTTCGCCTCACCCGGCCAGGCGAACTTCGCCCAATCCGGCTTCACCACGCGGATGGCGATGCCGCCGGCGCTGAGCTGCGTCGCGCTCGCCAGCGCATCGGCAACGCGATCGAGGCGCAGCAGCGCCAAGCCGCGACCCTTGGCGGTCGAGCCCAGCATGCCTACCTGCTTGTCGCCCGCCATCACCGCAATGCCCGGCATCGGCGAATACTCGTTATAGGCGATCGGCAGCACGCGGCTGCGCGCGTTCGAGCGATGTTCGACGCGCGACACCACTTCCTGCCCGACATAGCAGCCCTTGTCGAAATCGACACCGGCCAGCTGGTCCATGTCAGCTTCGTGCGGGAAAGTATCGCCATAGATGAAATCCATGCCGCCGCGCGGCACGCCGAGCGCGATGCGGTGTGCATCATAGGCCTCGGCGTCGGTCAGCGTCGCGCCGAGATCGGCGGCGGCCTCAATGGCAAGATGCGGCGGCAGTATCGTACGCGCCCCGAGTGCGGGCAGGCGCGGATCGGCATAGGAGAGGCCGAAGTCGCTCAAATCCGCGCCGTCCCAGACCGCCATCACGCCGAGTGCTCCCGACAAGTCCTCGACGGCGACCTTGGCGCGCAACTTGTAGAAGTTGAGCTTTTCCACCAGCGTGCTGGCCAGCACGCGCGGGCAATCGAGGAAGAAGTCGCCGCCGTCGCCGGGCTCGGCCTGGGCGGCGATGAAATCCACGATGATCTTGCCCTGCGGCGTGAGCAGCGCCGCGAAACGCGCCTTGCCGGGGGCGACCTTGGTCATATCGTTGCTGGCGAGCCCGTTGAGGAAGCGCCGGGAAGCGTCGCCGGCGACCTTGACGACGCCGCGGTCGGGGAGGAGCGCTGCCTGCATGGGAATTAATAACCTCTCTGGACAAGTCTCTTGCCAGAACTCACGGCGAAACGTAAGCGCTGTCCAGCAAGCCTCAAGCCCCGCTTAGAGCCGGTCCACTATGGCTGAATCCTACGACCTGATCCTCAAGGGGGGCACCGTGGTCAACCATGACGGCGAGAGTGCGCGGGATCTTGCTATCCGTGCCGGCCGGTTTGCCGCCATCGGTGACCTTTCGCGCGCCGCTGCGGCTGAGGTGATCGACTGCCGCGGCCTACATTTGCTGCCAGGCGTGATCGACAGCCATGTGCATTTCCGTGAGCCGGGCCTGATCCACAAGGAGGATCTCGAATCCGGCTCGCGTGGCGCGGTGCTCGGCGGCGTCACCGCGGTATTTGAGATGCCGAATACCGATCCTCCCACCACCACGGCCGCGGCGATTGCCGACAAGGTCAAGCGCGCCCATCACCGCATGCATTGCGACTTCGCCTTTTATGTCGGCGCCACCCGCGAGAACACCAAGGACTTGGGCGAATTGGAAATGCTGCCGGGCATCGCCGGCGTGAAAGTGTTCATGGGCTCCTCTACCGGCTCGCTGCTGATCGAGGATGACGACGGCGTGCGTAGTGTTCTCAAGGCGATCCGCCGCCGCGCCGCCTTTCATTCCGAGGACGAGTACCGCCTGCGCGAGCGCATGAACCTGCGCGTCGATGGCGATCCGCGCTCGCATCCGGTCTGGCGCGATGCCACTGCCGCGCTCATGTGCACG
>DATISB010000085.1:0-13451 GCA_035469145.1 Pseudolabrys sp. | reverse complement strand
AGCAGGACGCCGACGCCGAACAGCGCCACCAACAATCCCCTTGCCGCCATTTCATCCTCTTTCCCGGACGCCTCGCCGGGCGACCGCATTGAAATCCATCAGGCCGCAATAAACCGAAAAATCCGCGCTATTGCCATGATTTCCTGCATTTCCACAGCAGCTTGCTGCGATCTGTTGCACGAATGCCGCACTCGACTTTCGGCGGCCTTGGCGGGTATGGCCGGCCGCACAGTTAAGTCTAAAACAACTTTGACGACAATATATTAAGAGAGGATTTACCATAATTGGCCGAATCTGATCGAAATCAACACGAACAGGGCGAAGATTCCTCAAATGTCACGATAGGACACGAATTGCCGCGCAATTCTGCCCCAGTCATTGAGCATGTTTACCCCCCTGCGGATCCCCCCAGCGACTGTTTGGAGATGTAAGACAATGAACGCGACAAGAGCGACGGAGCAGAGCCAAGACTCCCAGCGCCAATACAAGAGCCTCGACGATCGTTACGGCAAGATCGGTATTTCGGCGGTTGTCGCCGCGCTTCGCCACCAAAGCGGGCAGCGCAACGCCGACGAGACCCGCACCATCCCCTCCGATAGCGACTGAGTCGCAGGGCGAACCGGCCGCCGGTTTGACGGGCCAGACTACCACCCTTCGCATTACTGCACGCTGATGCGCGCGGCCGCCTCCTGGCGGCGGCGGCATTTATTATCTTGCGCGCGGCCGCGTGATCGGGTCATGAGAGATGTCCCGATCTCACGGTGAATCTATGCTCTCGGTCTACGTTCCGCGTGGCACATCGCTCGACCGAATTCCGGTCGAGCCCGGTCAACCTCCGTCGCCGGCAGCAGTGTGGATCGATCTGGTTACGCCGACCCTGCAGGAAGACAAACTGGTCGAAGCCCTGCTCGGCATCGCGGTGCCCACGCGCGAAGAGATGCAGGAGATCGAGGTCTCCAGCCGCCTCTATATCGAGAACGGCGGGCGCTACATGACCGCGACGCTGATGTGCCAGTCGGATACCGCGACGCCGAAGACCACGCCGGTCACGTTCATTCTCTCCGCCCATCGTCTAGTGACCGTGCGCTACGACGATCCGCGTCCATTCGCCATCGTCGAGCACAAATTGGCGCGCGCCTGCCCAGCCAAGGTATCTGGCGAGTCTGTGCTGATGGATCTGCTCGACGCGGTGATCGACCGCTCCGCCGACATCCAGGAGCGCATCGGCGCGGAGATCGACCAGATCTCGCATGCGATTTTCGAGCCCGACGACGAAGCCGCGCCGCCGTCCTACAATGACGTGCTCAAGGCGCTTGGCCGCAAGGGCGATCTCACCTCCAAGGTGCGCGAGAGCCAGGTCTCAGTCGGCCGGTTGCTGTCCTTCCTCGCCAATGAAGCAGAAGGCATGAAATGGGCCAAGGATGCCCGACTGCAGCTGCAGTCGATGCAGCGCGACGTGACCTCGCTGTCCGATCACGCGACCTATCTCTCCAACAAGATCACCTTCCTGCTCGACGCCATGCTCGGCGTCGTCAACATTCAGCAGAACGCCATCATCAAGATTTTCTCGATCGCGGCGGTGGTGTTCATGCCGCCCACTTTGGTGGCCTCGATCTACGGCATGAATTTCCACCACAACATGATCGAGCTCGAGTGGGAATACGGCTACCCGTTCGCGCTGATTTTGATCGTGCTGGCTGCAGTGCTGCCGCTGATGTTCTTCAAGTGGAAGAAGTGGCTGTGAGCTAAGCCGCTGGCGCTACAAAGAATACGAACGATGGCGCTTGGCTGTTTGAAATTTAGATCTGCTCTTTCTTCCCTCTCCCCGTAAACGGGGAGAGGGAAGAAAGAACTCACACGTGCTGGCCGCCGTTGATGTGGATCTCGGCGCCGTTCACATACGACGATGTTTCCGTGCACAGCACGTAAATGATCTTGGCCACCTCGTCGGGTGTCCCTAAGCGCTGCAGCGGAATTTGCTCGACGATCCTCTCGGTGCCGGGCGACAGGATCGCCGTGTCGATCTCGCCCGGCGCAATGGCGTTGACGCGAATGCCGAGCCGGCCGAAGTCGCTCGCCATCTCGCGCGTGAGCGAGGCCAGCGCCGCCTTCGAGGTGGCGTAGGCCGCGCCGGCGAACGGGTGCACACGCGAGCCTGCAATGGAGGTGACGTTTACCACCGAGCCCTTGACCGCTTTGAGCTCATTGACCAGTCCCCGCGCGAGCATTATCGGCGCGAAGAAATTAACCTGGAATACGTGGCGCCACACGTCGGCAGTGGTATCGAGCGAGCCGAGCCGCTTGCCACCGTCGCCCTTGGGCGAGATCGCCGCATTGTTCACTAGCGCGTGCAACTCGTGGCCTTCGATCCGCCGCCTGATCTCCTCGATTGCCGAAAGGGTGTTGGCTTCGTCCGAGAGATCGACCTGGATGTGGTCTTCGGGGCCGGCCTCCCAGGGGCAGTTCTCCGGGAACGGATGGCGCGAGCAGGTGATCACGCGCCAGCCGGCAGCCGAGAAGCGCTTGACGGTGGCGTGGCCGATGCCGCGGCTTGCCCCGGTGAGTAGCAATATGCGGCGCGGTTGATTGGTTTGCGAAGTCGGCATGGAAGTTCTTTTAGCTCACGGATAGAGCCGCGTCTTGCTCCACGGCGCGTTTAAGTTGTCGCGGGCGAATTCGATGCGGTCGTGCAGCCGGAACGGCCGCTCGTGCCAGAATTCAATGTGCAACGGCATAATGCGATAGCCGGACCAGTAAG
The DNA here is from genome assembly GCA_035469145.1 of Pseudolabrys sp. Classification (GTDB taxonomy): domain Bacteria; phylum Pseudomonadota; class Alphaproteobacteria; order Rhizobiales; family Xanthobacteraceae; genus Pseudolabrys. The sequence continues at coordinate 10,693 of DATISB010000085.1, read as the reverse complement.
GCGGCCGCGGCACTGTGACGAGGGCATATTTGGCGGCATAGAGCGCGACCGCTTTCTCGAAGGCGAGCCGGCTTTCCAGCGGCGCGGACTGCTTGCTGGCCCAGGCGCCGATCTGCGCCTGCTTCGGCCGGGTAGCGAAATAGGCGTCGGCGTCGGCCTCGCTGACGTGCTCCACGTTCCCGCGCACGCGGACCTGCCGGTTGAGCGATTTCCAATGAAAAACCAGCGCCGCCTGGGGGTGAACGTCCAATTCCCGGCCTTTTTGGCTGTCCATGTTGGTGTAGAACACGAATCCGCGCTCATCGACGCCCTTCAGCAGCACCATGCGGGCATTCGGCAGCCCGTCGGCGTCGATGGTGGCTAGCGTCATGGCGGTCGGATCGCGCGGCTCCGAGGCTGTCGCCTCGCTGAGCCAGGCGGCAAACAGCCGCAAAGGCTCGTCCGCTGCGGTGAAATCACCACTCGTTAACCAACTAGGGTGTTCTATTGGAGCCGTATCAGACATCTTTTCCGGAGCGCTCGCGTGACCGGTCCCAGTACCTGCTGTTCCCGCTCCCGCCTTTATAGTGGATGCGCGCGCGAACGCCTATGGCGCGCCCTGCCGCTGGCGGCGGGGCTGACGCTGGGCTTGGCCTGTGGCGGTTGCAGCATCTCCACCTCCCATTTCGAATCGCTGTTCGGCGGCGCCGACAAGTCCGATACCGCCGCCTCGATCACGTCGTCGCCTCGCGCCAAGGGGGTCGGCGAATTGCCGCCCGACGGCGATCTGGCCTACGCGCGGGCCGCCGCCTCCGACGTGCTCACCCGCGGAGGCAAGGATGCCAGCACGCCGTGGGAAAACCCGCGCACCGGCGCGCGCGGCGCCGTCACCCCGATCGCCTCCGCCTATACCCAGGACGGCCAGACCTGCCGGGATTTCCTGGCGAGCTATATCAGCGGCAGCTCGCAGTCCTGGATGCAGGGCGAAGCCTGCAAACAAAACAAGGGCGTCTGGGAAATACGCACGCTCAAGCTCTGGAAGCGCTTCTGACCCTGAGGCCGTGAATGAGCGGGCGCGCTTGCGCGCCGTAGCCCGTGAGGCGCGAAGGCGCGTTGCATCCGGGCTGTTTGAACCCCACATTAAGCATCGAGTCGCCGGCATACGACCGGCGGGCAGGGGTTTTCACGGGAGTTCGGACGGATGCGCGACCCCTACGAGATCCTGGGGGTATCGAAGGGTGCGAGCGAGGCCGAGATCAAGAGCGCCTACCGGCGGCTCGCCAAGAAGCTGCATCCCGACGCCAACAAGCACGATCCCAAGGCGGCCTCGCGCTTCGCTGAGCTTAATGCCGCCTATGAGATCGCCGGCGACGACAAGAAGCGCAAGGCGTTCGACAACGGCGAGATCGACGCCGAGGGCAAGCCGCGCTTCCAGGGCTACGAAGGCTTCGGCGCGCAGCCGGGCGGCGGGCGGCCGGGCGCCAGCCAATTCGAAAGCTTTACCTTCGGCCATGACGGCTTCCAGCGCGCGCCCGGCGGTGGCGGTGGCGGCGGCTTCGAGGACATCCTGCGCAACATGTTCGGCGGCACGACGCGCGGCGGTGCGCGCGGCTTTGGCACGCAGTTCGAGCCGGAGGAATTCGGCGCGCCCGGCGGCGGCCAGGATTTACATGCCGAGATGACCATCAGCCTGCCGGAAGCCGCCAAGGGCACCAAGACTCGCGTGCATCTTCCGACCGGCAAGGACGTTGAGGTCAAGATTCCGGCCGGCCTCACGAGTGGCCAATCGATCCGCCTCAAAGGCCAGGGCTGGCCGAGCGCGAGCGGCAAAGCCGGCGACGCGCTGATCACCGTCCATGTCGCGCCGCATCCGCTGTTCACACCGGACGGCGCCGACCTGCGGCTCGATCTACCGATCACGCTTTATGAAGCCGCACTCGGCGGCAAAGTGCGCGTGCCGACGCTCGACGGCGCGGTGGAATTGGCGATACCGTCCGGCACCAATTCGGGCCGCACCTTCCGGCTCAAGGGCAAAGGTCTGAAATCCAAGAGTGGCCCCGGCGACCTGCTCGCCACCGTGCGCATCATGCTGCCTGAGGGCAGCGACGACGAGTTCGAGGCGCTGATGCGCAAATGGCGCGAGGGCAAGCCCTACGATCCGAGGAAGGATCTGGAGTAATTATTTTCGTCATTCCGGGGCGCGGCTGCGGCCGCGAGCCCGGAATCCATAATCCCTGTCTGTGAATATGGATTCCGGGCCTGCGAGCTTCGCTCGCGTCCCGGAATGACAACCTTGAGTCCTACAACTTCCTTGCCCCGGTCTTGTCCACCTGCTCGTAGACCGTCTTGGCTACCTGCTCGAGCCGGGCGCGGTCGGCTGGCCCGCTCACTGCATAGGCGACCTTGTCGTCCACCCAGTAGAACGCGGCGAAGCGTTGGCCTTCCTTGAAGCGCAGCGCGGTTTCCGGGGTCGCCGCCTTGGCGCAATAGATGGTGAAGCGCTCACCCGAGGGGCCCTCGTACATGTAGAAGGCCGCGGCTCCGGTCGGTCCCGGCAATAGCCGGCCGCCGACCAGCTTGAGGCCGATCGATTGCAAATCGGGTATGCGCAGGTCGGAGTTGAGCCGTTTCGATAGCCACTGCGTCATGTGTGTGCGCTCGCTGCCCGGCACTTCGACCGGATGGCGCACCTCGACCACGTATAGCTTGTAGGCTTCCAGTGCGTCGGCAGTGATGGCGTCGAAGTTGCTCGGCGCGGCGGCGGTTGCCCCGCGCGCGGCCCAGCCGGCGCCGCCGCCAATCAGAAATGCGGCGATCGACGCAGCGGCAGCGTAGGCAAGCCAGCGGCGACCGGCCGAGCGGCTTTGCCGCAACACTTGCGCGAGCTTGAGCCGCTCCGGCACCGGCTCGCTGGCGACCGCGCCATAGCGGGCGTGGATGCTGTCGGCCTGCGCCCGCCAGCCGGCGACCAGCGCGGCATGGTCGGGATGCGCGGCAAGCCAGGCGGCGACTGCTTCCTGGCGGTCGGCCGGCAATTCGCCGTCGACATAGGCATGCAGTTCTTCTTCGGTCACGGGTGAATCGCGATCGATCATGGTCTCACCTTCTCTGTCATTTCACACGGCGCAAAGCCGGGCGCCCGCCGTCGAGATAATTTTTGATCTGGACGCGGGCCCGCGCAAGACGCGACATCACGGTACCGATCGGTACGCCCTGCACCTCCGCGACTTCGCGGTAGCTGAGGCCTTCCAGCACCACCAGCAGAAGTGCGTTGCGCTGGTCTTCCACCAAAGTCGCCAGCGCGCGTTCGATGTCGCGGCCGCCGGCTTCCGGGCCCGCCAGATCGGGCGCGTCGTTGTCCTCGAGCGGCGAGAGCGTCGGCCGCCGTGCCAGCGAGCGCAGCCGGTTGCGGTTGAGATTGGTCAGGATCGTGTACAGCCAGCTGCGTATCTCGCCGCCTTGAAACAGATGTTCCGAGCGCAAGGCCCGCACCAGCGTGTCCTGCACCAGGTCGTCGGCGATGTCGGAATCCCGCGTCAGAGCCCGCGCGTAACGGCGCAGCGCCGGGATTGTCGCCTCGACATTCTGCCCGAACGTGGCCAATCAGACCCCCTTCGCCAAATCACATGCCTTTCGGCACCGCCAATCACTAGAAGAAACCCCTTAATCGCGATCATATTCCCGGGAACGAATTGAATTAACAGTGACAAGCGGTCGAGCCGGGCGCATTGCTTGATGACCACCTGACCCTATGCCATACGAAAGCAGCCGGCGCTCACCGGCATGACGGGAAAGTTAATGCCGGAAACCTCGGGCCTGATGCGCGGCAAACGCGGGCTGATCATGGGCGTGGCCAACAACCGCTCGATCGCCTGGGGTATTGCGCGCGCCTGCCGCGAACACGGCGCCGACCTTGCCTTCACCTACCAGGGCGAGGCGCTCAAAAAGCGCGTGGAGCCGCTGGCCGAGGAGGTGGATGGCCTTGTCGTTGGGCATTGCGACGTCACCGATCCGGCCAGCATCGACGCGGTGTTCGCCAACGTCAAATCGGCCTGGGGCTCGCTCGACTTTATCCTGCACGCCATCGCGTTTTCCGACAAGGATCAGCTCGACGGCCGCTACGTGGACATTACCGAAGACAATTTCATCAAGACCATGGTGGTGAGTTGCTATTCGTTCACCGCCATCGCCCAGCGTGCCGAAAAGCTGATGAGCAATGGCGGCTCGCTACTCACGTTGACTTATTATGGCGCCGAAAAGTGGATGCCGCATTACAACGTGATGGGGCTGGCCAAGGCAGCGCTCGAATCCTCGGTGCGCTATCTGGCCGCCGATCTGGGCGTCAAGAACATCCGCGTCAATGCCATTTCGTCGGGGCCGATCAAGACGCTGGCGGCCTCCGGCATTGGCGATTTCCGCTATATCCTGAAGTGGAACGAATACAACACACCGCTGCGGCGCAACGTGACGCTGGCCGATGTCGGCAAGACCGGCGTCTATTTCCTCTCCGACATGTCGAGCGGCGTGACTGGCGAAGTGCACCACGTCGATGCCGGCTATCACATCGTCGGTATCAAGCATCCCGATGCGCCCGACCTCGCGGTGGGTAAGCTGGAAGATTAAATCATGGCGGTGCCGTCGATGCAGCGGCCCACCATCTATTACATCCGCCACGGCGAGACCGACTGGAACGTCGCCGGCCGCCTGCAAGGCCGCCGCGACGAGCCGCTCAATGCACGCGGCTGTGCGCAAGGCAGACATTGCGGTGAAATCCTGCGCGACCTGTTCGCGCGTGACAAACGCGATCCCGCTTGCCTCGACTACGTATCGAGCCCGCTCGCGCGCGCCTGCCAGACCATGGAATTGGCGCGCACGGCGCTCGGCCTTAGCGCGCAAGGTTACCGGCGCGAGCAGCGACTTTCGGAAATCGCTTTCGGCGAGTGGGAGGGCTTCACCATCGCGCAAATGCATGTCCGCGACCCGCAGCGCATCGCTCAGCGCGAGCACGACAAATGGCATTTCGTGCCGCCGGGCGGCGAGAGCTACGAAATGGTGTCGGCGCGCATGCGCGAGTGGTACGAGAGCTTGGCGACCGACACAATCGTCACCGCCCATGGCGGCACCGCGCGCGGGCTGATCGCCCATCTTGGCATCGCCAAGCCGGCGGCAGCTCCCTTGCTCGATATCGCGCAAGGCGTGGTTTACGTGTTTGAAGGCGAAAACCTCACGCGTTACGCTTGATTTGACCGTAGCAAAGGCGCGCTGTACCAACATCGCGCAAAGTAGAACAACCATGTCGTTCAATACGTTCGGCCATCTTTTCAGGTTCACCAGCTTCGGCGAAAGCCACGGGGCGGCAATCGGCTGCGTGGTCGACGGCTGCCCGCCGCGGATTCCACTGGAAGCCGCCGACATCCAGGCCCATCTCGACAAGCGGCGGCCCGGCCAATCGCGCTTCACCACCCAGCGCCAGGAGCCGGACGCGGTGAAGATCATGTCCGGCGTATTCACCGAAGAGACTAGCGGCAAGCAGGTCACCACCGGAACGCCGATCATGCTGCTGATCGAGAATGTCGATCAGCGCTCAAAAGACTATTCCGACATCAAGGACAAATACAGGCCCGGCCACGCCGGCTACACCTACGACGTCAAATACGGCATCACCGATTATCGCGGTGGTGGGCGTGCCTCGGCGCGCGAGACCGCGGCGCGCGTGGCGGCGGGAGCAATCGCGCGCAAGATCGTGCCCGGCCTGACCGTGCGCGGGGCGCTCATTCAGATGGGTTCGCACAAAATCGACCGCGCGCGCTGGGATTGGAACGAGGTCGGCAAAAATCCGTTCTTCTGCCCGGACGCCAAGCAGGCGAAGTTTTTCGAGGAATATCTCGACGGCGTGCGCAAGGCCGGCTCGTCCTGCGGCGCGGTGATCGAGATCGTGGCGGAAGGCGTGCCGGCGGGTCTCGGCGCGCCGGTCTATGCTAAGCTCGACGGCGATCTGGCTGGCGCCTTGATGGGCATCAACGCGGTCAAGGGCGTGGAGATCGGCGACGGCTTTTTAACCTCGGCGATGAGCGGCGAGGAAAATGCCGACGAAATGCGTATGGGTAATGAGGGCAAGCCGGTGTTTTTGTCCAACCACGCCGGCGGCATCCTCGGCGGCATTTCCAGCGGGCAGGCGGTCGTCGCGCGCTTCGCGGTCAAGCCGACCTCGTCGATCTTGACACCGCGTAAGACCGTGGACCGCTATGGCCGCGATACCGAGATCGTGACCAAGGGCCGCCACGATCCTTGCGTCGGCATCCGCGCGGTGCCGATCGGGGAGGCGATGGTGGCCTGCGTGCTGGCCGATCATTATTTGATGCAACGCGGCCAGATGGGCGAGGGAACGGCGTGGCCGTTCAAGCCCGGCGCGTAATGCATTGTCCGAGGTAAAGCACGTGTCCGACACTCACAAGCGCGTCGATGCGGCGATCAAGGCCTTCGCCAAGGGTGAGATCGTGGTGGTCACCGACGACGACGACCGCGAGAACGAGGGCGATCTGTTCGTCGCCGCCTCGCTCTGCACGCCGGAAAAGATGGCCTTCATCATCCGCAATACATCAGGGATAGTCTGCGCGCCGCTCGGCGCCGAGCTGGCGCGGCGGCTGCATCTTGATCCGATGGTGGCGGAGAACGATGCTCCGCTCGGCACCGCCTTCACTGTGACGGTCGACGTGCGCCACGGGCTCACCACCGGCATTTCGGCGGAAGAGCGCTGTAACACCGTCCGTGCGCTGGCCAATGACAACAGCGGCGCGTCCGACTTCGTGCGCCCCGGCCACGTGTTCCCGCTGGTCGCGCGCGAAGGCGGCGTGCTGATGCGTTCCGGCCATACCGAAGCCTGCGTCGATCTTTGCCGGCTCGCCGGCCTGGCCCCGGTGGGCGTTCTGTCCGAGCTGATGAAAGACGACGGCACCGTGATGCGCGGACCGGACGTCGCCGCCTTCGCGCAGAAACATAAGCTCACGCAGGTTTCGATCGCCGAGCTGATCGCCTACCGGCAGAACCGCGACAAGCTGGTGGAGCGGGTTGCCGAATTCCACGTCGCCTCCGAGATCGGGACGCTCAATGGCTATGCCTATGTGACGCCGTTCGACCGCGTGCATCACATGGCCTTCGTCTATGGCGAGATCGGCGACGGCAAGGGCGTGCTGGCGCGCCTGCACCGCGCCGACGTGATCGGCGACGTCTTTGGCGGCGCAAAACCGATCCACGCGGCGCTGGCGCGTTTCAAGACCGCCGGCCGTGGCGTCATCGTCTATTTGCGCGACGGCACCGCCGGCGTGCCGGTGGCGGAAATCCCGCATGAGGGCGACACCGGTGCCGACGCCGCGCGCTCGCAGCAATGGCGCGAGATCGGGCTGGGCGCGCAGATCCTCAAGGACATCGGCATTTCCTCGATTCGGCTGCTTTCTTCCAGCAAGCGCACTTATGTCGGTCTCGGCGGTTTCGGCATCGAGATCGTGGAAACCGAGACGCTGGAAAGCTGAGCCTTCGGTCTTTTTTTCGCCCTCGGCTCGTGCCAACATTTCGGTATGGAACGACACGGTTTTTATACAGCCATCGTCAGCGTGATGACAGCCGCGGCTTTATCGCTCGCGGCCTCCGCTGCGCCTAGTCTCCGCTTCGCCGACCGCAGCCCGAGCGCCACGGTCGATGTCGAGCTGGTAATCGCGATTGACGTCTCTTACCCGATGGACCCGGACGAGCAGGCGCTGCAGCGCGAGGGCTACATCATGGCGCTGACCTCGCGCGAATTCATGCAGGCGCTGAGCGAGGGTGCCAATAGCAAGATCGCCATCACCTATTTCGAATGGGCCGGTCCGTCCGACCAGTAAATCATCATGCGGTGGCGGCTGATCGAAGGTCCGGAATCGGCCGACGCGGTCGCCAATGAGATTGCCGCCGTGCCGTACCGGCGCGCTTCGCACACGTCGATTGCCGGCGCGCTCAACTTCGCCAAGCCGCTGTTCTATAACAGCGGCTATCGCGGCTTGCGCCGGGTGATCGACGTATCGGGTTATGGCGCCAATTGTACCGGGCCGCTGATCGTGCCGACGCGAGACGACGTGCTGGCCGCCAGCATCACCATCAATGGGCTGCCGATCATGCTCAAGCGGCCCAATCCCGGCACCATGGATATCGAAAACCTCGACGTCTATTACGAGGACTGCGAGATCTGCGGGCCGGGCGCCTTCGTGGTGCCGATCCGCGAGCGCGCGAAATTCATCGAGGCGACTCGCACCAAACTGGTGCTGGAAGTCGCCGGCCGAAAGCCAGAACCGCGCATCGTGCCGGCGTCCGCGCAGGCGCCGCGCATTTCCTGCACCATCGGCGAGAAGATGTGGCAGGAGCGCTGGGGCGGCAGGGGGTTCGATTTTCAGTAGCCGCTACTTCTCGAATTTCCCCACCATCTCCACATGGAACGAATAGCGGAATTGATCGACCGGCGTGACGCTCACGAGTTTGTAGCCGCCGTCCGCCAGGATGCGCGCATCGCGTGCGAAACTCACCGCATCGCATGACACCGCGACAACGATCGGCACGGCGCTTTTGACCAGTTCGCGCGCCTGTGCCTCGGCGCCCTGGCGCGGTGGATCGAACACCACGGCGTCGAAGGTTTTGAGTTCCGCAGCCATGAACGGGCGGCGGAACAGATCGCGTACCTGTGCGTCCACAGGCTTCAAGCCGCTGGTATTGGCCGCCGCGCGCTCGAGAGCTTTGATCGCGCTCGCTTCGCTGTCGGCCGCGGAGACACGCGCGCTCTCGGCCAAGCGCAAGGCAAATGTGCCGATACCACAAAACAAATCGGCGACGCGTTTTGCTGCGCCGACATGGTCGAGCACCAGCCGCGCCAGCACCGCTTCGCCCTCGGTGGTCGCCTGCAAAAACGCGCCCGGCGGCAACGGCACATGAGCGCGCCCGATTTTCAGCAGCGGCTGCGCGCCTAGCGCTACCAGTTCGCTGTGACGGGTGATGCGCGCGATGTTGTGTTTCTCGGCGACGCCGGCGAGCGCCGTCGTGCGTCGGGAGGTAAGCGGGCCGGAGCCGCGCACGTCCACATCCATGCCGGAATCGGTTGCCGTCACCTGGATGTCGAGCGGCTTGTCCGCCGGCTTCAAGATCTCGGCGATTGCCCAGGCCGCCGCGATGGCGCCGGCGAGGCCGGGTGCGAGGATCGGGCAGCGATCTATGGCGACGATGTGATGCGCGCGCGGCGCCGTGAAGCCGACTTCCAGCACGTCGTGCACGCCGCGTCGCGCATGCAGCACCACGCGGCGGCGGCCTTGCCCATGCGCGTCGATCAGCGGCTCGACCGGCGCGATCAGCCCGACGTCGCTGAGCGCCTCAGCCACTAGCCCGCGTTTCCACAGATGATATTCGGCGAGCGACCAGTGCTGCAGGGCGCAGCCGCCGCATTGGGTGAAATGCTTGCAGATCGGGTTGCTGCGTTCGTGGCTCGGCTTGTCGACATGATCGAGATGCCGGCGGTCGGGATGGCCAGCGACCGGTTCGACCGTCACCGTCTCGCCCGGCAAGGCATAGGGCACATAGACCGGCCCGGCCGGTGTGTCGGCAACGCCGTCGCCGCGATGGCCGAGGCGGGCAATGGTGAGCTGTTCAGTCACTTGGCGGCTCCGAGTAGGAATTCGGCATTGCCGTCGCCACCGGCGATCGGTGAGGGGATGATGCCAAGCACGCGCCAGCCGAGCGAGGCGACAACGGCCGAAATGTCATCGCAAACTGCGGCATGCACGGCCGGGTCGCGCACGATGCCCTTTTTGCAGGCGGCGCGACCGGCTTCGAATTGCGGCTTGATCAGCGCGATGAGTTGGGCGGGCGTTTTCGTCAAGGAAAGTGCGGGCGGAAGCGCCAACTTGAGCGAGATGAAGCTAACATCGACGGTGACCAAATCCGGTGGATCATCGAAGCGGTCATGGGCCAGCGTGCGGATGTCGGTTTGCTCCAATGACACGATTGCAGAATTACTGCGCAGGCTTTCATGCAACTGCCCGTGCCCGACGTCGACCGCGTAAACGCAATTGGCGCCGCGTTCCAGCAAAACCTGCGTGAAGCCGCCGGTGGAGGCGCCGACATCAAGGCAAATGCGTCCCTGCGGATCGAATTTGAAATGATCGAGCGCCGCGGCGAGTTTCATCCCGCCGCGCGACACGTAAGGATGCGCCGGCGTCGCGCTCAACGCGGCATCTACAGCGATTTCTTCCGACGCCTTGCGCATCGGCGCCTCGTTGGCGGTGACCAGCCCGGCCGCGATCGCGGCCTGTGCCTTGGTTCGGCTGTCGAACAGGCCGCGCTCGACCAGCAGGCGATCGGCGCGTTGGCGAGAAATTTTAGTCATGATGCTACTCATGATCCGTCAGCCTGAGGTGCGAGCGAAGCGAGCCTTGAAGGGCGATAGCCCGGGCCGTCCATCCTTCGAGGATCGCCCTTCGGGCGAGCACCTCAGGATGACGGAGAAAGGTAATAGGTGCGGAAAACCTACGCCAGCTTCACGGTCTCGGCGGCGGCGTCCCTGCCGAGCGCCTCGAACACCTTGGCGACGATACCGCGGGCGTCGAGGCCGGCCTTGGCGTACATCGCGGCGGGCGTGTCCTGGTCGAGAAACACGTCGGGCAGCACCATGGTGCGAACCTTCAGGCCCGTGTCGAGCATG
>DATISB010000084.1:0-18697 GCA_035469145.1 Pseudolabrys sp. | reverse complement strand
GGCGCAGGCCAAGCCGGATACCCAGGCTGAAATCCGCCGCGTGCTGGCGAAAGTGACCGACGAGGTCGCCGCCAAGGCGGCGCCGCGCAACTACACGGCGGCGCTGGCGGCGGTGCAGGCGTTGCACAAGGAGCGCAAGCTTACCGAGGCGGATGTCGCCGAATATGCCAAGACTGGCAAGTACGAAGAGACCATCGCCGCGCTGGCCACGGTGAGCGCAGTGCCGGTCGAGGTGGTGGACCGGTTGATGAACGGCGAGCGCACCGATCCGGTGCTGATCCTGGTGCGCGCGGCCGGCTTCGGCTGGCGGACGGTACGAGAGGTCATGAACTCGCGGCCCGGCGCCAAGCCCGCGCGACAGACGATCGAGGCTGCACGCGAGAATTTCGAGCGGCTGACCGCCGCCACAGCCCAGCGCGTGGTTCGCTTCTGGCAAGTGCCCCAGGGCGCCGGGTAATAATTACACCCGTCGGAAGATGAAATAAGCCGGCACGCGCCCTTCGCGCTTGGCCTTGGCTTCGTAACGCGTTGCGAAATAAACCGGCCACGGTTTGCGCCAGTCGGAGGCCACCTCCGCCGTCCACGCGAAATCCTTTGAGCGCATCACGCGTGCCAGTGCCCAGGCCGCGTAGTCGGCGATGTCGGTGGCGAAACGCAGCTCGCCGCCCGATCTCAAAATTCGCGCCAGCCGCTTGAGGCTGTCATCCTGGATGAAGCGCCGCTTCCAATGCCGCCGTTTCGGCCACGGATCAGGATAGAGCAGGTCGATGCCCGCGAGCGCGCCCACCGGCAGCCAGTCGATCAGCGCGCTGGCGTCGCCGAAATGCAGACGGATATTGCCGAGCTTGTTGTCGTCGATCGCGACCAACGCCTTGGCGATGGCGTTGACGAAAGCGTCGCTGCCAATAAAGCCGCTGCGCGGGTGAGCTTGCGCCTGCGCGATCAGATGTTCGGCACCGCCGAAACCGATTTCCAGCCGTACCTCACCGGAAGGATTTGCAAACAACGCGCGCAGATCGGCGGGCGCCGGTTTGGTCAGATCGAGCGCGAGGCGCGGCAGAGCTGTGTCGAACAGCGCGGCCTGCCGCGGCTTCAACGCATGACCCTTGCGACGGCCGAAGAAGGCGCGCTGCGATTGGTCGTTGTTGCCTTTATGCTCGCCCATGGTGTCATCGTCCGCGCAAGCGCGCGGCATGACAATGGGGAAATGACGGCTAGCGCACCGCGCGTTTGATGGCGTCGGCGAGATCGGTCTTTTCCCAGGAGAAGCCGCCGTCCTTGTCGGGGGCGCGGCCGAAATGGCCGTAAGCCGCGGTGCGCCGGTAAATGGGGCGGCTGAGCTTAAGGGTGCGGCGGATATTGGTCGGACGCAGCGGGAACAGCTCTGGCAAAAGTTTCTCGAGCTTGCTATCCGGCACCTGGCCGGTGCCGTGGGTTTCGACCAGCACCGACATCGGATCGGCCACGCCGATCGCATAGGCGATCTGGATGGTGCAGCGCTCGGCCACGCCGGCGGCCACTACATTTTTGGCGAGGTAGCGTGCGGCATAGGCCGCCGAGCGGTCCACCTTGGTCGGGTCCTTGCCGGAGAAGGCGCCGCCGCCATGCGGCGCATAGCCGCCATAGGTGTCGACGATGATCTTGCGGCCGGTGAGGCCGCAATCGCCGTCGGGCCCGCCCACCACGAAATTGCCGGTCGGATTGACCAGGAAGTCGGACGGCCTCGATGGCATCCAACCCTCCGGCAGCGCGGATTCCACCGCGTCCGCGATCATCTCCTTGATCAGGCCGGGCGTGTATTTTTTGCCGTTGCGGCTCTGGGCATTGTGCTGGGTCGAGACCACCACCTTGGTGCAGCCGACCGGCTTGCCGTTGATGTAGCGGACGGTGACCTGGCTCTTGGCGTCGGGCTGCAGATCGAACAATTGCCCGGAGCGGCGCTTGTCGGAAAGCACTTTCAGAATCTTGTGCGCGAAATAAATCGGCGCCGGCATGAACGAGTTCTTCTCGTAGACCTCGCTCTCGGTGCAGGCGAAGCCGAACATCATGCCCTGGTCGCCGGCGCCTTCCTCGTCGCCGCTCTTCTTCTTTTTTGCGTCAACGCCCATGGCGATGTCGGGCGACTGGCCGTGCAGCAGCACCTCGACGTCGGCGCCGTAATAGGAGAAGCCATCCTGGTCGTAGCCGATGTCCTTGACCACGTCGCGTGCGATCTGCGCGATCAGTTCACGATCCACGACCGCCTTGGCGCCGTGCTTATGGAAGAACGGCGCCTGGCCGCGGCCCTCGCCGGCAATGATGATCTTATTGGTGGTCGACAGCGTCTCGCAGCCGAGCCGCGTATTCACCTTACTGTCGTCGGCGATGCCGAGTTTGATGTCGTTTTCGAGAAATGCGTCGAGCACCGCGTCGGATATCTGGTCGCAGACCTTGTCCGGATGACCTTCCGAAACCGACTCGCTGGTGAACTGAAAATTCGTATGAGCCACCGTTGGAACTCCTCCCGTGGCGCGCCTTCAAAAGCGCGTCATGTCACGGGTGGTTCTTGCAGTGACGGTGCATAAGGTCAAGATGCGGGCAGCGGTGGGCAGGCAGTTCGGGACGATGGGACCGGGCCTATTTTTCTTCGCCCGCGATCTGCTCGACCAGATCGACAATGCGCCGGCGTAATTTGCTGTTCTTGATCTTCATGAACGACTTGGTGAGCGAGAGACCGTCGGAAGTGGCGAGAAAGTCCGACACATAGGCCGGCGACGGCGCTTCGCCCATGCCGGAATGACCCGGCATAATCGGCGCACCTTCGAAGAAAAATGAAACCGGTACTTGCAGGATATTGGAAATTTGCTGCAGGCGACTGGCGCCGATGCGGTTGGTACCCTTCTCGTATTTCTGCACTTGCTGGAAGGTGAGGCCAAGGGCGTCGCCGAGCTTCTCCTGACTCATGCTCAACATCATCCGACGCATGCGCACGCGCGAACCCACGTGCTTGTCGATCGGATTAGGGGTCTTCTTGGCCATAAACGTCTCCTATGCGACTATTGTGGAGCGTAATGTCATATATGGCGGCGTCAATGCAATCTGCGATTTCCCAATGATCGATCGCTAGCGTCATAGAAGAATGAAAATTGCCTATATTCAGCTCCTTTCGCGTTGTTGCGGGTGAGCTATGCGCGTCCGGGCCGGCATATAGCTACCACCGTTAAACAACTTGGACCCGGCATCGGACGGTTTCGCATTCCAAAGCTGAATTTCATTAAATCTACGGATGCATTCGCCGCCGCGCGATCATTATTAAACTTGCTACCATAAATAGAATCAAGGCGCTGTCGCCGAAGCGCACATAGGGCGTCGGCGCAATGGCGCGCGGCAGGAATGAGTCGAGCACGCCTTCGGCGCCCAGCGGCAATGAGTTGACGATGCGGCCGACCGGATCGACCACCGCGGAGATTCCGGTGTTGGCCGCACGCACCAGCGGCAGGCCTTCGGCGATCGCGAGCACGCGCGCCTGTTGTAAATGTTGGTAAGGCCCGGAGCTGATTCCGAACCAGCCGTCATTGGTCACATTGACCAGCCAACCCGGCCGCTCGCCGCTCGGCACCGCGGCGCCGGAGAAAATCGCTTCGTAGCAGATCAGCGACAACATTTTCGGCGCGCCCGGCACGTCCATGGCGCGCCGGCGGTCGCCCGACAGGAATCCGCCGACCTGTTTGGTGAGTTGTTTCAAGCCGAGCCGCTCGAGCAGGCGCTGGAACGGCAGGTATTCGCCGAACGGCACCAGATGCACCTTGTCGTAAATGCCGCGGATCGAGCCGTCGGGATCGATCACATAGACTGAATTATAGGCGCGCGGATTGCTGGCGCTGGCGGTCGGCGCGGCGCGCACCGCGCCGGTGATCAGCTCGGTGGACGGTTTCAGCAGGCCCGTGATCTGCGCTAGCGCGTCCGGCTCGCGCGTGAGGATGAACGGAAACGCCGATTCCGGCCAGATCAAATGCGTGACGTCGTGCACGCCGTTCGAGTTCGGTCCGGTGGCGCGGTCGGACAGCCGCAAATAGCGTTCCATGACCTGCGCCTTGGCGGCGTAATTGAATTTCTCATCCTGTTGCAGGTTGGGCTGCATGATGCGCAGCTTCACGCCGCTCACATAAGCGGTCGGGTGCTGCCATAGCCGCGCAACGCCATAGCTGGCGAGGCCTGCGAGAATCAGGACGCCGATGAACGGCGCGCGCCGCGGATGGGCTGTGTTCGCCAAGTCGTCGGCGAGCACGGCCGGGCTGGCACAGATCGCGATGCAGAGGAATGTGAGGCCCCAAATGCCGACCAGCGAGACGCATTGCGCCAGCGCCAGCGGCTCGGTCAAGGCATAGCCGAACGTGTTCCAGGGAAATCCGCTGAGCAGATGGCCGCGCAGCCATTCCGCTGCGGTGAGCATGGCGGCCAGCGCCAGCACGCGCGTCGGTCCGCGCACCCAGATCAAGCGCGCGGCGGCTACACCTAAGGCGGTGTAGAGCGCGAGATAGGACGGTAGGCCTGCGACCGCCACCGGCAGCAACCAGCCGAAGGTCTTGGCATCGACCAGAAAGGCGTAGCCGATCCAGTAAAGTCCGGCGAGGAAATACCCGAAGCCGAAGCACCAGCCGGCGATCGCCGCGGCTATGGCGCCGCTCCAGCGTCCGGCGGCGGAGCCGTCCACCAGCCAAATCAGCACCGGAAAGGTCAGGAACAGGATTGGCCAGGCGTTGATCGGAGCCAGCGCCAGCGCCGACGCGACGCCGGCGAGAAAGGCGATGATCGCGCGCCGCCAGCCGAAGGCGAGCATAATCGCATAGGCGAGGCGGGTGACAATCACGGGCGGTGCGCGCTGGCCGGAGAACCGGCGGAGGACGGCCCGCCATCCTTTTGCGCAGGCGCATCGTCGACACCCAAGGCCGGCGGCGTGGTGCCGGCGAGCACGGCATCCGGCTCGCCGCGCTTGCGCGGCCGTTCGCGCTTGTCCTTCAGCCTGGTGATGCGCACGCGCTTGATGCGGCGCGGATCGGCGTCAAGCACCTCGAATTCGAACAGCCCCGGTCCCGGGATCAGCTCGCCGCGCACCGGCAGGCGGCCGGCGCGCGTCACCAGATAGCCGCCGAGCGTATCGACCTCCTGGGCCACGTCGCCGGGTTCGAAATCGTTGCCGATGGTTGCCGCCACGTCCTCGAGATGGGCGCGGGCATCGGCAATGAAGGAGTCGTCGCCCTGGCGCACCACGTGCGGCAGCTCGTCCTCGTCATGCTCGTCGGCGATCTCGCCGACGATCTGCTCGACGATGTCCTCGATCGAAACCAGGCCGTCGCTGCCGCCATATTCGTCCACCACCAGCGACAGGTGAATCCTCGTTGCCTGCATGCGCGCCAGCAGGTCGATCACCCGCGACGACGGCGGCACGAACAGGATTTCGCGCACGATCTTGGCCGCCGACAACGGCATGGAGAGATCGATCGCCTTGAGATCGAGCCCGGCCGGCAGCGGTTTCTTGCGCTTGGCGTTCTTTTCCGGGTCGACCGCCGCACGCGCGGTCATGAACGCGATCAGGTCGCGGATGTGCACCATGCCGATCGGATCGTCGAGCGTGTCGTTATAGACCACCAGCCGCGAATGCGCGGCGCCCTCGAACGTGCGCACCAGTTCGCCGATCTTGATGTCCTGCTGCACGGCGATAATATCCGCGCGGGGGATCATGACGTCGCCGACGCGGCGCTCGCGCAGCCCCAGGATGTTCTTGAGCATCCGGCTTTCTTCCGGCGAGAAGCCGGATTCGCCGGGCGGCATGGCGTCGAGCACATCCTTGAGATCGGCGCGCGAGTTTGGCTTCCAGCCGAACAGCGCGCGAAACACGCGCGCCACCCAGCTTTCGCCGCCTTCGCGGGCTGGCTGCACCGGCACCGGCAGATGGCGCGGCTCGTAGGGAGCGGCGTCGTGACTGGAACTTGATGAATCGTTGTCAGGCATGGCGGTCAGGCGTCGCGGTTAAGATCGCGCGCGAGATGGGGATCGGGCATCTGCATGCGCGTCATGATCTTGCTTTCGAGCCCTTCCATCTCTTCGGCTTGCGCCTCGACCTGGTGATCGTAGCCGATGAGGTGAAGAAAACCATGCAGCGCGAGATGGGCAAGATGATGAAGAAAAATACGGTCTTCATCGTCGCATTCCCGCTTGAGCGTCTCATAGGCAATGACGATATCGCCGAACAACGGCATGCGGACGCTTGCCTTCGTCGTCGCCGCCGGAAACGACAGAACGTTGGTCGGCTTGTCGATGCCGCGCCATTCGCGATTGAGTAAACGAATCGCCTTGTCGTCGGTCAGCAGGATACTAACTTCGTTGTCCGCTGTTGAGAGCATGGCGGCGGCCGCGGCAATGGCGTCACGCACGGTCTGCGCGGCTAAGGGTTGCGCGTCCCACAGCGGCGAATGAATTTGGATATCGATCGACGGCGCCGGCGCGCGCCGGCTCGGCGCGCTCGTCATTTCTTGTCCTCGCGCGCGGACTTGCGGTCATAGGCTTCTACGATGCGGCCCACCAGCTCGTGGCGGATCACGTCTTCATGGGTGAAGGCGACATGGCCGATGCCCTCGATGCCGTCGAGCAGCCGCACCGCTTCGGTCAGCCCCGAGATCTGGCCGCTCGGCAGGTCGACCTGGCTTGGATCGCCGGTGACGATCATGCGGCTGTTCTCGCCCAGACGGGTCAAGAACATCTTCATCTGCATGGAAGTGGTGTTCTGCGCCTCGTCGAGAATGATGGCGGCGTTCGACAGCGTGCGCCCGCGCATGAAAGCGAGCGGCGCGATCTCGATCTCGCCGGCCTGCAGCGCGCGCTCGACGATACGGGCGTCCATCAGGTCGTAGAGCGCGTCGTAGATCGGGCGCAGATAGGGGTCGACCTTCTCGCGCATGTCGCCGGGCAGGAAGCCGAGCCGTTCGCCGGCTTCCACCGCCGGCCGCGACAGGATGATGCGGTCGACTTCCTTGCGCTCGAACATCTGGATGGCCTGCGCGACCGCCAGCCAGGTCTTGCCGGTGCCGGCGGGGCCGGTGCCGAACACCAGATGATAGCGCTTGAGCGCGCGGATATAAGCGTCCTGCGCGGCAGTGCGCGCGCGCACAGGACGTTTCCTTAGATTGATTTCCTCGAAGGCCGGACGCGCGCTCGCCGGGTCATAGTCGAACAACGAACCTTGCGCGATCGCTTGCCGGATGGCGCCCTCGACGTCGCCTTGGCTGAGCTCATGGCCGCGCTTGATGTGCTCGTACAACCCCTCCAGCACGCGGCGGGCCTGTTCGCAGCCGCCGCGCGAGCCGTCGATGGTGACGTGATTGCCGCGCTGCTCGGCCACTACCCCGAGGCGGCGCTCGATCAGCGCGAGATTTTGTCCGTATTGCCCAAACAGGATGGATGCCAGCCGGTTATCCTCGAAGGCGAGTACGATCTGCGTGGTGGCCGTCTCTTCCGAGGCGGCGGCGGCCGGGATCGCGGGATCCGATGTGCGCAAGTGACCTTAAGCTCCTGCTGCGGCGAGAACCGGCGCGCGCTGCTCTGTTACGAGCGCACCGAATAGCGTGTTGGTTCCGATCTCGGTGACGGTAACCGGCACGAGCGAACCGATCATGGCGCGCGGCGCCATGACCTGCACCGCCTGCAAATATGGGGTGCGGCCGACCAATTGCCCAGGGAGCTTGCCCGGCTTCTCCAGCAGCACCTCCACGGTGCGGCCGGCGAATTGCGTGTTGAAGGCGCGCCACTGCCGGGTGATGACGGCCTGCAACTGTTGCAGGCGCTCGGCCTGTTCGCCTTGGGGAATCTGGGCGTCCATCTCGGCCGCTGGCGTGCCCGGACGCGGCGAGTAAATGAACGAATAGGCGGTGCTGAAGCCGACCTCCTCCACTAGCGTCAGGGTGCTGCGGAAATCGTCTTCCGTTTCGCCCGGAAAGCCGACGATGAAATCCGACGTGAAGGCGAGATCGGCGCGGCTTGCGCGCAGACGCGCAATTACGTCAAGATAATCTTTGCGGGTA
The DNA here is from genome assembly GCA_035469145.1 of Pseudolabrys sp. Lineage (GTDB taxonomy): Bacteria > Pseudomonadota > Alphaproteobacteria > Rhizobiales > Xanthobacteraceae > Pseudolabrys. The sequence continues at coordinate 10,640 of DATISB010000084.1, read as the reverse complement.
TGTCTGCGGTTCATCGCCGCCAGAATGCGGTCGGAGCCGGACTGCACCGGCAGGTGCACATAAGGCATCAGCGCGGGAAGGTCGCCGTGGGCGGCGATCAGGTCATCGTCCATGTCGCGCGGGTGGCTGGTCATGTAGCGCAGGCGCACGATGCCCGGCACCTCGGCGAGACGGCGCAGCAGCCGGCCGAGCGTCGATGGCGCGCCATCGGCATCTTGCCCATGATAGGCATTCACGTTCTGCCCGATCAGGGTCACCTCACGCACGCCGGCAGCGGCCAAGCGTTCGACTTCGGCGGCGATCTTCTCCAGCGGGCGCGAGATTTCCATGCCGCGCGTGTAGGGCACAACGCAAAACGTGCAGAACTTGTCGCAGCCTTCCTGCACCGTGACGAAGGCGGAAATGCCGCGTTTGGCAATCGCCTCGCGGCGCGGCGCGGCGAGCACGTCGAACTTGTCGTCCGCCGAGAATTCGGTATCAACGATCTGCTCACCCGCTTGCACACGCGCGAGCAAGCCGGGCAGCCGGTGATAATTCTGCGAGCCGACAACTAGATCAACCGTGCTGGCTCGCCGGACGATTTCTTTGCCCTCAGCCTGTGCCACGCAACCTGCGACTGCGATCAGCACGGAGCGGCCTTGCGCGGCGGCTTCCTCCTTCAACTCGCGGATGCGGCCGATCTCGGAATAGAGTTTATCGACCGCCTTTTCGCGGATGTTGCAGGTATTGAGAATGACGAGGTCGGCGTCGCCGGCTTGCGCGGTCTCACTATAGCCAGCCGGCACCAGGGTGTCCGCCATACGATGGGAATCGTAGACGTTCATCTGGCAGCCGAAGGACTTGATGTGGACTTTACGGGTTCTGTTCATGCCGCTCGCGTTCGAACCGGGGCCCTAATGTAACCTGTCATGGCCGGGCTTGTATCCCAAGTCGGGTTTACCCGACTTGCGCCTATCTTAAAATGCGGAAGTCGGGCCTGCCCGACTACTGGCGCCAATCCATGTCATTGATTTCATGACGCTTTTAAGACGTGGTGGCATGAGCCGGCCGCGGCCGCCCGCGCAGTGTCGCCGTGTTGAGCGCCCGCACCGTGCCTTCCAGCGAATTCGCCATGGCTTTTCGGTCGGCCGTGCCGTCGGCCGCGACCGGGCCGCCATAACTGACCACCGCGTCGACCACGCCGCGCGCGATGAAGGCCTTGTTGTGCGGCATAAAGTCGAGATCGCCTTACCAGGCGACCAACGGGCGATGCTGGCGTCCCATCGGTAGTCCATGCAGATCGGTGTAGCCTATCGACATTGGCTGAATCAGGATGCCGCGCTCGACGTGCGCGCTTGCCTCCTTCACCACGCCGACCAAGGCGGAGCGGAACGGCAGCACGCGGTTGCCGTCGCTCGAGGTGCCTTCCGCGAACAGCACGACCGAAGTGCCGCCGATTAGCCGCTTGACGATCTCGGCGATGGCGTCGGCGGACTGATGGCGGCGCGTGCGGTCGACGAACACAGTGCGCTGTAGCCGCGCGGTGATGCCGACCAGCGGCCAGTCCCACCGGCGTGATCGAGCCGATCACCAGCATATCGACCCAGGACACGTGATTGGACACGAACAGCACCGCGCGGTCGTGCACCGGCTCTCCGACCACGCGGTTATGAATGCGCAGCACGCGATAATATAATGGGTGGCGATGAAGCCTCAGCCCGGCAGATGCAGCTTGTCGAGCGGCCACTGCACCGAGATCAGCAACGGCGTCATGGTGAAGAAGAATAACGCGACCAAAAACGCGCGCGCCATCAACTCGCCTTGTCGTCGTCGAGCGGAACGGCATAGAGCTCAAGCCGGTGATCGACCAGCTTGTAGCCGAGCTTGCGCGCGACTTCAGCCTGCATACGCTCGATCTCGGCCGAGCGGAATTCGATCACCTCGCCGCTGCGCAGATTGATCAGGTGGTCGTGATGGGATTCCGTGGCGGTTTCGTAGCGTGCGCGCCCCTCGCGGAAATCGTGCCGCTCGATGATGCCGGCATCCTCGAACAGGCGCACGGTGCGGTACACGGTGGAAATGGAAATCCGGTCGTCGACCTTGGCACAGCGCCGGTACAGTTCCTCGACATCGGGATGATCGTCGGACCCCGCCAAGACGCGCGCGATGGTGCGGCGCTGCTCGGTCATGCGCATGCCCTTGGCGGCGCAGAGGGCTTCGATGTCGCGCCTGTCAGAAATGGCTTTGTCCGGCGTGGTCACGATGGTCTTTCTCGTCCTCTCTTTGATCCGGCTCTCATAGCATATTGAGCGCGTCCAGGATGGTCTATCAGGCGTTTTTGCTTGGACGCATGATCTTATCCGAAAACCGGTACCCACTATTCGGGATCATGCGCGTTAAACCAGATCGCGGCGCAGCACCAGCGCGGCGACCGCCTTGCCCCCGGCGCCCGGATAGTAATTGGGGCGGCGGGATATCTCGCGAAAACCGGCACGATCGTATAGCCGGATCGCCGCTTTATTGTGCTCATCGACTTCCAGGAATATGGCGCGCGCACCTAAGGCCGCCAGCCGGCGCAAATGCAGATTGAGCAGGTTGCGCGCTAGTCCGCGGCCGCGCCGGGGCCTAGCGACTGCGACCGAGAGGATTTCCGCCTCGTCCTCCACAAGCCGCGACGTGATGAAGGCGGCCATGGTCGATCCGGTCATGGCGCGATGGGCGAGGACGTGGTGGTCGGTCAGCAGGCCCTCAACTTCCTGCTCGCTCCAGCCGCGCCGGAACGAGGCGGCATGCAGCGCGGCAATCGCCGCGGCGTCGCGGCTGGTCGCTTCCGACAACGCCGGCTCGCCGCGCGCGAACAGTTTGGCGAGTAGGCCCATTATCGGCGCGCCAATTGCGCGGCGTTCTGCGGCTGCGCGTCGGGCGCGCGCAGGTAAAGAGGCTTCGGCGGCATGCCGGTCTCGACCGCGGCGGCGCCGAGGCGGGCCACCCAGTCGATGTCGGGCGCGCGGCGCGCATCGACCAGGCTCGGCGCGCGTTCGTCGGCCGGCCAGGCTGCCGCCAGCATCGCCGCCGCGGTTCCCACTAGGCGAGGCGCACCAGTCGCCGCCGCGCGCAGCGCCTCGCGAAAGGGAGCGAGCCGCGGTGCCACGATGGTGCGGCCGCCGGGCCCAAATACTTGCAGATAGACGTGGTCGTGGCGCGCATCGATGGCCACGACCACCGGCAGCGTGTCGTCGGCAGCGATCAAGGGCGCGGCATAGGCGGCGAGCGTCGACAGGCCGACCGCCGGTTTGCCGGTGGCGAGCGCGATCCCGCGCGCGGCGGCGATGCCGACGCGCAGGCCGGTGAAGCTGCCGGGTCCGGTGGTGACGGCGATGCGGTCGAGCGCGGCGAATTCGAGACCGGCACGATCCATCACCCGCGCGATTAGCGGCAGCAAGGCTTCAGCGTGGCCGCGCAGCATGGGCAGCGATTCATGCGCGACGATGGTCCCGAACTCGGTATCGAGCACGGCGGCCGAGCAGGCCTCGAGCGCGGTGTCAATGGCAAGAACACGCATGATTTTGATTATAGCAGGGTCACGATCCGTCATCCTGAGGTGCGGGCGGAGCGAGCCACTAAGGATGACGGGCACCGCCTCGGCCGATCATCCTTCGAGGCTCGCCTGCGGCGAGCACCTCAGGCTGACGGCGTTTTGGCCTACACCGGCCGCACTTCGACCACGTCGGGCACGAAATGCTTGAGCAGGTTCTGGATGCCGTGCTGTAGCGTGGCGGTCGAGGACGGGCAGCCCGAGCAGGCCCCCTTCATGGTGAGATAAACCACGCCTTCCTTGTAGCCCTTGAAGGTGATGTCGCCGCCATCGCCGGCCACCGCCGGGCGCACGCGGGTTTCGATCAAATCCTTGATGGTGGCGACCGTGTCGGCGTCCTTGGCGTCGAAGAATTCGTCCGCATCGGCCGGCGCCGGCTCAGCCCCGCTCGCCAGCAGCGGCGTGCCGCTGATGAAATGCTCCATGATGGTGCCGAGGATCGCCGGCTTGATCTGCTGCCACTCGCCATCGCGCTTGGTGATGGAGATGAAGTCGGAGCCGAAGAAGACGCCGCCGACGTTGGGAATCTCGAACAGCGCCGCAGCCAGCGGCGATTGCGCAGCGGCTTCTTTCGTCGGCATGTCGAGCGTGCCGGTATCGAGCACGGCGCGTCCGGGCAGGAATTTCAACGTCGCCGGATTGGGCGTGGCTTCGGTCTGGATGAACATTTTCTGCTCCTTACGGGTTCAAGGCCCGTGGGTGGCTTGCACTATACCCGATAGATGGGCCTCCCGCACCCCGGGGTCAACCGCCCGAAAATGCAGTGCGCGCAGCGTTTAAGAACTGGCGTCAATGTCTTCGTCGCTCAGATGCCCCGGCACGATGGCCACCGGGATCGGAAAGGTGCCGGCCGTCTTGGTGAGGCTGGAGACCAGCGGGCCGGGGCCTTCCTTGGCGGTGCCGGCCGCCAGCACGAGGATGCCGATGTCGGCATCCTCGTCGATCAGCTTGACGATCTCCTCGGCCGGGTCGCCCGCGCGGATCACACGGTCCGGCGTAATGCTGGCGATTTCCTTGGCGCGCGCCGCGAACTTGTCGAACGCCGCATTGGCCGCTTCCGTCGCCTCGGCCTTCATGATGTCGGCGACGCCCAGCCATTGCTGGTTGTGCTCGCCGGTGTCAATCACGCGCAGCATGACCAGTTGCGATTTGGTGCGGCTGGCGCGCTTGGCCGCCCAATAGACCGCGCGGTCGCACTCCTCGGTGTCGTCGATGACGACCAGATATTTGCGCTTGTGGCCGGCCTCGTAGCTGCGGCGCTTGGTGCTCATCCTAGAATGGTGGCATGGCGCCCGCCGCGTCGACAAGCGGCTCTAAGGGCGGATATTGCGGCGCGCAAATTAATACGCACTTAGCGGCGCACAAAGCCGACGATGTCCTTGACTGCTTTCATGGTTTCGGCGGCGAGCGCTTGTGCGCGCTCAGACCCATCGGCCAGCACGGAATCGATATAGACCGGGTCCTGCATCAGCTTTTTCATTTCGGCGCCGATCGGCCCGAGCTTGGCGACCGCGAGATCGGCCAACGCGGCCTTGAACGTCGAGAATTGCCCACCGCCGAATTCGCGCAGCACGTCCGCTTTGCTTGACCCCTTGAGCGCCGCATAGATGCCGACCAGGTTGTCGGCCTCGGGCCGCGGCTCGAGCCCCTTCTCCTCGCTCGGCAGCGGCTCGGGATCGGTTTTCGCCTTGCGGATTTTCTGCGCGATGGCGTCGGCATCGTCGGTCAGGTTTATGCGCGAATAATCGGAAGGCTCCGACTTCGACATTTTCTTCGAGCCATCGCGCAGCGACATCACCCGCGTGGCAGGCCCCTGGATCAGCGGTTCGGGCTGCGGGAAGAACGCCTCGCCGTAACCATGTGCGTGAATTGATTGCGCGAAATCGTTGTTGAATTTCTGCGCGATGTCACGCGAGAGTTCCAGATGCTGCTTCTGATCCTCGCCGACCGGTACATGGGTCGCGCGGTAGACCAGAATGTCGGCGGCCATCAGGTTCGGATAGACGTACAAGCCGACCGAAGCGTTCTCGCGGTCCTTGCCGGCCTTCTCCTTGAACTGGGTCATGCGGTTGAGCCAGCCCATGCGCGCGACGCAATTGAATACCCAAGCGAGCTCGGCGTGCTCGGCAACCTGGCTCTGGTTGAAGATGATCTGCTTTTTCGCATCGATGCCGCAGGCCAGGAACGCCGCGGTCACTTCGCGCGTGGCGCGCGGCAATTCGCTCGGGTCCTGCCACACCGTGATGGCGTGCAGGTCGACCACGCAATAGATGCAGTCATAGCGCTCCTGCAGCGCGACGAATTTGGTGATCGCGCCGAGATAATTGCCGAGATGCAGGTTGCCGGTCGGCTGCACGCCGGAAAATACCCGCTCCTTGAACGCCATTGCGGTTCCCTTCGATTGTCGCGCGTGAATGCCACGCCGGAGGCGCGCGGCGCAAGAGCTTTACAAACCGCGGCCGACGGCGCGCATCAGATCGCGCGGCGAGGTGACCTTTAGCGCCCGCAGCAGCACGATATAGACGCCCAATCCGAATCCGATCAGGGCTGCTAGTACGGCGGCGCGGACCGCGCCTTGCGCGCCGGCACCGAGCCAGGGTGACAGCATGCGGTGGGCGGCCTCAACCAGCAGCCCCATAATCGCGGCGGAAAGCGCGATGCACGGCAGCCGATAGCGCGCTTGCGCGTCGATGCCAAAGCCGATGCGCCGCGCGATCAGCACGCCGAGCAGGCCGGCGCTCGCCCATCCGGACACCGCGATCGCGATGGCGACGCCGACATGGCCGAGCACCGGCATCAGCGCGAGGCTGCCGAGAATGGCGATGACGAAACCGAACAGCGCGGCGCGCATCGGGGTGGCGGTGTCTTCGCGGGCAAAGAACACCGGCGAAAATGTCTTCACCAGCACGTGGCCGGGTAGCCCGAGCGCGAAGGCGGCGAGCGCAGCGGCGGTGGCGGCGGTATCGCCGGCGGTGAAGGCGCCGCGCTCGAACAGCACGCGCACGATCGGTTCGGAGAGTGAGGTGAGCGCGAGCGCGGACGGCAACGCTAAGCCGAGCGCGAGCTCGATCCCGCGCGATTCGACCTGGGCCAGCTCGTGTTTGTCGCCACTGCGGATGGCATGGGCGAAGGCCGGCACCAGCACGGTGCCGACGGCAATGCCGACAATGCCGAGCGGCAATTCGATCAGCCGGTTGGCGTAATATATCCACGACACCGCACCGCGCGAGGCGGAGGCGACCATCACGCCGGCGATCACCGTGATCTGCGGAATGCCGCTGGCGACCAGGCCGGGGATCGCCAGTGCCAGGAAGCGGCGCACTTCCGGTCCGAACGACACCGACAGCGGCGTGACACTTACCGACCCCTGCCACGCCGCCACGCCGACCAATGCCAGTTGCGCGACGCCGGCGACCGCCACGCTGAAGGCAATTATGCGGCCGGACAGTTGGCTGTCGCCGCCATGGATTACGAACACGACCAGCAGCGCCGCCAGCATGGTGGCGTTGAACGCCGTAGTGGCATAGGCGGCGGCGGCGAAGCGGCCATTGGCGTTGAGCACGCCCATCAACACGGCGACCGGGCCGGCGAGCGCGAGATAGGGTAGCATTAGCCGCGCCAGCTCGATCGCGATGGTCATGCGCGGACCACCGACGATGAAACCCGGCGCCAGCGCCAATACGATCGCCGGCATGGCGACGGCGAAGACGATGACCGCGCCGCTCAGCGCCACCGCGAAGGTGCCGATCAGCCGACCGGCGAACAGGCGCGCCGCCATCTTGCCGCCGTCGTCGCGCGCGCGCAGGTAAAGCGGCACTACCGCGGCATTGAGCGCGCCCTCTGCCAGCATGCGGCGTATCAGGTTGGCGAGCTGAAAGGCGACGAAGAACGCGTCGGCACGAATGCCGGCGCCGAACACGGCGGCGACGCCCATGTCGCGCGCGAAGCCGAGCAGGCGCGAGAACAGCGTGGCGCTGCCGACGGTTGCGACATTGCGTGCAAGCGACATAGACGATTCCCCGAACGCACTCTAAACATGCGAGAGCTCACCCGTCACCCGCGCTGTAGCGGCGCACTCGCCCGATATGATATAGGGCGCGCGCTACTTACGAGGTAAGCATGACCGCCCACCGCTACGACGTACTCGGCATCGGTAACGCCATTGTCGATGTGATCGCCCGCGCCGAGGATGATTTTCTGGTCGCGCACGGCATGCACAAGGGCACCATGGCGCTGATCGGCCAGGCGCGCGCCGAGAAAATCTACCAGGCGATGGGGCCGGCGGTGGAAAGCTCAGGTGGTTCTGCCGCCAACACCATCGTCGGCGTGGCGAGCTTCGGCGGCCACGCCGCCTTCGTCGGCAAGGTCAAGGACGACGAGCTCGGCCGCGCCTTCGCCCACGACATCCGCGCCGCCCGCGTGGCCTTCGACAGCAAGCCTGCTGGCGACGGCCCTTCGACCGCGCGCTGCTACATCATGGTGACGCCGGACGGCGAGCGCACCATGAACACGTTTCTCGGCGCGGCGCAGGATCTCAAACCCGCCGACATCGACGAAGCCAAGGTCGCCAGCGCCGCGCTCATTTATCTCGAAGGCTATCTGTGGGACCCGCCGCAGGCCAAGGAAGCCTTCGTCAAGGCGGCGGCGATCGCGCACAAGGCCGGGCGGCGCGTGGCGCTCACACTGTCGGATGCGTTCTGCGTCGACCGCTACCGCGCGGAGTTTCTCGCGCTGATCCGCAAGGGCACCGTGGACATCGTTTTTGCCAATGAGCACGAGCTGCACAGTCTTTATGAGACTGCCGACTTCGACACCGCGGTCAAAGCATTGCGCCACGACGCCAAGCTCGCGGTGGTGACGCGCAGCGAGAAGGGCTGCGTGGTAGTCACCCGTAAGACGGTCGAGCCGGTGCAGGCGATGCCGATCGACCGCGTGGTCGATGTCACAGGCGCCGGCGATCTGTTTGCAGCCGGGTTCCTGGTCGGCCTGGCGCGCGGCAAAGACCACCGTACCGCCGCCCGCCTCGGCGCGCTGGCTGCTGCCGAAGTGATCCAGCACATCGGCGCGCGCCCGGCGGTCTCGCTCAAGGCGCTGGCCGCCGAGAACGGCCTGCCGGTCTAGCGCATTAAAAAATCGGCTGATCGGCGGGGTTTCGGCGTGACACGCCGGGAGGCAAGCCGCGCCGGCGGCGCGTCCGGGCGCAATTGGTAACCGATTGGTAACCGAACGTGGTTAGCGATTGGTGAACCACCAATATGAGGACCGGCCATGGACAAGCGCAAGGACATTGAAATCACTGGGGGCGAGGCGGAGACGAATCCACGTGGCGCGCCCGAGCCGACGCAGACCAAAAGCGAGCTGCCGAGCGTCGAATCGCCGCCGATATTGCCGGCAATCGGAACGCCCGCTATTGCAACCGACACACCAGCGTCCGCGATCAAACCGATCGCTGCGGCGACGCCCGCAGTTGAACCCATCACGGATGCAGCACAGGTGGCGAAACCGCGCTTTGTGTTGCGGCCGCGTCACAAGCGTTACGCCCTACTCGCCGCTTCGGTCACGTTCGCGGCCGCGCTCGGCGCCGTGGTCGGCACACTGGCGAGCGGCGGATTCTCCGCACCTGCACGCCCCGACGTCGCCGCCGTCGATGAGAACAAGGCGATGCAGCAATCGATCGCCCGGCTCGGTAAGGAAATCACCACGCTGAAGACGAGCCTCGAGCAGGCCAACAAGTCGGCGCATACGCAGATCGCCAAGATTCCCGAACGGCTCGAACATGCGACCGCGGAGGTCGCCGGCTCGATATCGGCGCCGCAGACAACGGCGTCGGTTCTCACGCCGCTGCCGTCGCCGCGCCCAGCGCCGAGCTTTGCCGCGGTGGAGCTACCGCCGCCCGCTCACCCGTCCGTGGTGGCGGGCTGGACCATCCGCGACATCCGCAACGGCTATGTCTACGTGGAGAACCATGGCGAGGTTTATCAGGTCGTGCTCGGCGCCCCGCTGCCCGGCCTCGGTCCGGTGCAATCGGTCAAGCGGCAGGACGGCCGCTGGGTGGTGCTGACGCCGAAGGGCATCATCGTATCCATGCGCGATCGCCGCTACTTCGACGATTTCTGAGCTTACCCTCCCCCCGCGCAGCGGTGGGGAGGGTCGCTTCGTATCGAGTTAGCGATGCGAAGCAGGGTGGAGGCACTTCTCCCCGCTAAATTAGATTCTTTCCCATCGTGTTTCTTGCTCCCCCACCCCCGACACCTCCCCGCCACTCGCAATAGCTCGTGGGGGGAGGGAAGACGTGGCGAACCCAGCAAAATCATGTCAGATTCAGCCCCGCTGAAATGGCGTGGGTCGATGTTATGGCTGGCATTTTGCTGAAAATCGTCGCGGCAGTGTGTGTCGTGCTGGCGCTGTACGGCCCGGCCGCGGCGCAAGGCGCAGCGCCGCCGGCGGCAAAGCCGGAAATGGCAGTCAGTTGCCCCGGCCTTATCGCCGCGCGGCCGCCGTTCGTTCAGCCAGCCGCGTTCCGGCTCGCCGCGCTTGAGCGCGATCAAGTGCGCATCAGCTATATCGGCCACTCGACCTTCCTACTCGAGAGCCCGCAGCTCGTGCGCATCGCCACCGATTACAACGACTATCTCAGGCCACCGGTGCTGCCCGATATCGTCACGATGAATCACGCGCACTCCAGCCACTACACCGAGCATCCCGATGCGGGCATCAAATACGTGCTGCACGGCTGGGCTGGCGAGGAGAAGCCGGCGCGCATCGACCTGCAATACAAGGACGTGCGCGTGCGTAACGTGCCGACCAATATCCGCACCTTTGAGGGCGGAACCGAGCGTCACGGCAATTCGATCTTCATCTTCGAGATGGCCAATCTGTGCATCGCCCATCTCGGCCATCTGCATCATACGTTGACGCAACAACAGCTCAACGAGATCGGCCGCATCGACGTGGTGCTGGTGCCGGTGGACGGCAATTACACCCTCGACCTCGACGGCATGGTCGAGGTGCTGCACGCGCTAAAGGCGCCGCTGATGATCCCCATGCATTATTTCAGCGCCTATAC
>DATISB010000083.1:0-9927 GCA_035469145.1 Pseudolabrys sp. | reverse complement strand
GGGTGCCCGGCTCGTGCCGCTCGGCATAGACGATGTTCGGCTGCAGCGCGGCATTCATTTTCGTGAGCAAGTCGAGCGTGCGCATCGGCCGCGACGTGACGAAGCTCTCCGCCCAGCGCGCCAGCACACCGTTGGGATCGGGAAAGTGCTGCTCGAGCAGACGGCCGAGATCGACGCGGTCGCTCCTCGAATAGATGAACGGATAGAGTTCGGCCTCCGGCGCGATCGGAAACACCGGGCCTTCGATGCCGTAGTGCTCGATCTTGAGCGTGCTGGCGATTTGAGCATGGCGGCCGGCGCCTGGAAATCGACCAGCGCGACGGAATTGCCGAACACGTCGTGCATCCAGCGCATATTGCCGGGCGGCAACAGCGTCAGCTCCGCCGACACCAGCCGCAGGTCGTGGGAATCGCGGCGCCGCAGCATCAGCCGGTGTGGGCCGAAACTGACCGGCCGGGCGTAGCGACAGGTGGTGGCGTGACGCACCGTCAGAAGTCGCATGGGATCATCGGGGGATCATGGCCGCCATTGAGATGCAAACAGCGCGCCAGTTAACTAGGCCAGCTTGTGGCGGGCGAGCAGCTTACGGACTTCGTCTACAAGCTTGTCTTGATCGATTGAAAACTGCGCCTCGTTCTGTTTCTTCAGATATTCGTCACGATCCTTGATGTCCGTAAGTCCGGCGCCGAGGATGAGATCCTTGATTAGAACCTTCTTTTGATCTTTTTCGTCGGTTCCCTGGATGACGGCGCAAGGCGAGCCGCGCTTGTCGGCATATTTGAGCTGGGTGCCGAGATTGTTCTTCGGATTGCCGAGATAAAGTTCGGAGCGAATGCCGGCATTACGCAGCGCCGCGACCATCTTTTGGTATTCCGCGATGCGGTCACGGTCGAACACGGTGACCACCACCGGGCCGGGCTCCGGCTTGTTGTTGAGCTTACCGAGCGCGGTGAGCGCCGCCTGCAGGCGCGAGACGCCGATGGAGAAGCCGGTGGCCGGCACCGGCTCGCCGCGGAAGCGCGACACTAGCCCGTCATAACGCCCGCCGCCGCCGACCGAGCCGAAGCGGACCGGGCGGCCTTTCTCGTCTTTGGTTTCGAAGGTGAGCTCTACTTCGTAAACCGGGCCGGTGTAATACTCGAGGCCGCGGACAACGGAAGGATCAATCACAACTCGTCCGTCATCGTAGCCTGCGGCCGCAAAGATATTTCTTATGGCGGTGAGTTCAGCTACGCCTTCCTCACCCAATTTATTTCCTTCAACAGCGGTTTCGAAATTGGCTATTGTGACCTCACTAGCCGACGCCAAGCTCTTGGCGCCCGAACCACGCTCTCCCCAACCCGTAAAATTGATGATGCGAGTAATTTGAAGGTCAGTGAGTCCGGCCCCTTTGGTAAAATCTCCAGACTCGTCTTTACGACCCGGTCCCAGCAGCATTTGCACGGCATCTGCACCTAAGCGATCGAGCTTGTCGATCGCCCGCAGCACTGTGAGACGCTTGCCTGCGTTCGCCTCGCCGCCAAGCTCAACCGCTTCCATAACACCGTCGAGTACTTTGCGATTGTTCACCTTCACTACATAACTTCCGCAAGGAATGCCGAGTGCCTCCATCGTATCCGCCGCGAGCATGCACATCTCGGCATCGGCCGCCATCGAGGCGGCGCCCACCGTGTCGGCGTCAAATTGCATGAACTGGCGGAAGCGGCCCGGGCCCGGCTTTTCGTTGCGGAACACCCAGCCATAGCGATAGCTGCGATAGGGCAAGACAAAATCTTCTTTCCCGATTTTGTTCGCAACATAGCGCGCTAGCGGCGCGGTCAGGTCGTAGCGCAGCGAGAGCCACTGCTCGTCATCGTCCTGGAACGAGAACACGCCCTCGTTCGGGCGGTCCTGGTCGGGCAGGAACTTGCCGAGCGCGTCGGTGTATTCGATCGCCGGCGTCTCCACCGGCTCGAAGCCGTAGCGCTCGAACACCACGCGGATCGCCTCCACCATGTGGCGAGTGGCGGCGATCTCGGCCGGCCCGCGGTCGGCGAGGCCGCGCGGCAGGCGGGCTTTGAGCTTGCTGGGTTTGGCCATTCGGCTGAGTCGCTGAAATTGCTAATGCCCGCGTGGTAGCAGCCGTTTCCACCTTTGTCATTATCGCTCAAAGCGGATAGTCCAATATGCACCACCCAAGCGAATAACAGCGAGGCGGCCCCATGGCCACGAGTAAAGCGAGCGTCGTAACCGCCACGGTTCCCAACGATCTCGAACCCTATTGGATGCCGTTCACGGCCAACCGGGCGTTCAAGGCGCGCCCGCGCCTGGTCGTCCGCGCCAAGGACATGCACTATTTCACAGCCGAAGGCCGCAAGCTGATCGACGGCTCCGCCGGGTTGTGGTGCACCAATGCCGGCCACAACCGCGACCCGATCGTGGCGGCGATTCAGCGCCAGGCGGCCGAGCTCGACTACGCGCCGGCGTTCCAGTTTTCGCACCCCAAGGCGTTCGAGCTGGCGAGCCGTGTTGCTTCGCTCGCCCCCGGCGATCTCGATCATGTGTTCTTCTGCAATTCCGGCTCGGAGGCGGTCGACACCGCGCTCAAGATTGCGCTCGCGTTTCACAATGTGCGCGGCAACGCCTCGCGCGTGCGGCTGATCGGCCGCGAGCGCGGCTATCACGGCGTCGGCTTCGGCGGCATCGCGGTCGGCGGCATCGTCGGCAACCGCAAGATGTTCGGCGCGCTGATCGCCGGCGTCGATCATCTACCGACGACCTATAACCGAGCCGAGCAGGCCTTCACCATCGGCGAGCCGGAATGGGGCGGCCATCTCGCCGACGCGCTCGAGGGGCTGGTGGCGCTGCACGACGCATCCACCATCGCGGCGGTGATCGTCGAGCCGGTCGCCGCCTCGACTGGCGTGCTGCCGCCGCCGAAGGGCTATCTCGATCGCCTGCGCGCGATCTGCGACAAGCACGGAATTCTTTTAATTTTCGACGAGGTCATCACCGGCTTCGGCCGCCTGGGTTATGCGTTTGCCGCCGAGCGCTATGGCGTCATCCCCGACATGATCACCTTCGCCAAAGGCGTCACATCGGGCAGCGTACCGATGGGCGGCGTGCTGGTGCGCAAGGGCATTTACGACGCCTTCATGAAAGGCCCCGAGCATGTCATCGAATTGTTCCACGGCTACACTTATTCGGCGCATCCGCTGGCTTGCGCGGCCGGCCTCGCAACCCTCGATCTCTATCGTGACGAAAACCTGTTCGAGCGCGCACTCAAGTTGGAAGCGTCCTGGGCGCAGGCGGCGATGAGCTTGAAGGGCCTGCCCAATGTGCTCGATATTCGTCCCGTGGGCCTGACCGTCGGCATCGATCTCGCCAGCAAGCCCGACGCCGTGGGAAAACGCGGCTTCGAGGCGATGGAGCTGGCGTTCCACGAGCAGGATTTAATGATCCGCGGCGTCGGCGATACGCTCGCCTTGAGCCCGCCGCTGATCATCAGCGAAAGCCAGATCGGCGAAATCTTCGACAAGGTCGGCAAGATCATCAAAGCGGTGGCGTGACGCCCGCAACCGTGGCGCGGCAAGCTTGCGCTACGTCAATATCCGACCATCTAGCGCGGGTAGGCTCGTCCGCATGAAACAACGAAAATGGCTGATTGCCGCCGCGATCCTGCTGCTGGTAGCGGCGTCCGGCTGGTGGCGCTTCGGGGTGGGGCAGCAAGTTGCCGCCGTCGCCGCTGCGCGCGGCACCGCGGTCGAAATCGTCTACGCCACCGGCGGCGTGGAACCGGTGCGCTGGGCCAAGGTGGCGAGCGTGGTGCGCGACCGCATCGTCGAGATCTGCGACTGCGAGGGCAAGACCGTCAAAAAGGGCGACGTGCTGGCGCTGCTCGATGATCGTCAAGCGCGGGCAGGGCTCAAGGAGTTGAAGGCGCGTGAGGACTTCCTCCAGCGCGAGATGTCGCGGGTGAGCGAATTGATCACACGCGGCGCAACGACGACGCAGGCGCAGGAACGCGCCGCCATGGATTTGCGGACAGTGCAGGGTCTGATCTCCGTGCAAACCGAGAAGATAGCCGACTACACCATCGTGGCGCCGATGGACGGCGTCGTGCTGCGCCGCGACGGCGAGATCGGCGAAATCGCCGAGGTTGGACAAATCCTTTATCGCGTCGGCGTGCCCAAGCCGCTGCAGGTGGTGGCCGAGGTGAACGAGGAGGACATCCCGCGCGTCACGATCGGACAAACCGCGCTGTTCCGCACCGACGCGTTTCCCGACCGGCGGCTGGAAGGCAAGGTGAGCGAGATCACGCCCATGGGTGACGTGGCCGCCAAGACCTTTCGTGTTAAGATGGCGCTGCCCGACGACACCCCGCTCAAGCCCGGCATGAGCGTGGAAGCCAATATCGTCACGCGTGAAAAGCCGAACGCGCTGATGATTCCGGCCGATGCGCTGCAAGGCAATGCAGTGTTCGTGCTTGACGGCGCCACAGTGCGCAAGCGCGAGGTCAAGATCGGCATTCGCGGCACCCGCGAGGTCGAAGTGCTCTCCGGCCTTTCCGACGGCGAGCGGGTGGCCTCGCCGGCGGCGACCGATCTTAACGACGGCGCCCGCGTCCGCGTCATCGCTGCACGGCCGTGAATCTCATCATCGATATCGCCTTGACCCATGTGCGCGCCCGCGTGCGGCAGACCGGCTTCGCCGTCGCCGGCGTTGCCACTGGGGTCGGCTTCTCGATCATGATGGCCTCGCTGATGCAGGGCTCGCAGAACGACTTCACGCATCGGCTGATCAATACGCTGCCGCACATCACTGTCACCGACGAGCGGCGCACGCCGCCGCAGCAGCCGGCAGAGGTGTTGTTCGAGGCCGCCGAAATCCACGGCCTGACGCCGGAAGCGCGCCGGCCCGGCATCAAGAATCCGCTCGCCACCATGGCCGCGTTGGAGGCTTGGATGCCGGGTGGGGTGGCACCTTCGGCGAAGGTGCAGGCGATCATCCGCTACGCCAACCATGACGTCGCCACCACCGTAACCGGCATCGACCCGCGGCGCGAAAGCAAGGTGTCCGAGCTGCCCAAGCAGATGCGCGGCGCCAGCTTGATCGCGCTCTACCGCGCCACCAACGCCATCGTCATCGGCGACCGGTTGTCGGAGAAGATCGGCGCCCGCATCGGCGCCAACATCACGCTGCAGACCAGCCAGGGCGCGCGTATCACCGCGCAGGTGGTCGGCTTCTTCCATACCGGCGTGCGCCAGCAGGACGAGAGCACGGCATACGTACTGACCAAGACCGGACAGATCCTCGCGCAACAGACCGGCTTGATCAACGAATTGCACATCCGGCTTGCCGATCCGCTCGATGCGCGCGAAATCGCCGCCCGTGTGGAGCGCGACACCGGCTACAAGACGGTGTCGTGGCAGGAGGCTTACGAGGACCTGCTTTCGACCTTCATCATCCGTAACATCATCATGTATGCCGTGGTCGGCGCCATCCTGCTGGTGGCGAGCTTCGGCACCTACAACATCATCTCCACCATCACCCACGAGAAGGCGCGCGATATCGCGATCATGAAATCGCTCGGTTTGCGCGAGTACACTGTACGGATGATTTTCGTGACGGAAGCGCTGATCATCGGCATGGTCGGCGCGCTCGCCGGGTTCGCACTCGGCTACCTGCTCTGCGTCGGGCTCGGTTCGATCCGGATCACGAATCCGTTCATCGATTCAAACTACCTGCCGATCGCCTATACCTACGTGCACTATCTGATGGCCGGCATGGTGGCGCTGGTCTCGTCGGTCATTGCCGGCTACCAGCCGGCGCGCAAGGCCGCGCGCCTTTATCCGGTTGAGATCATCCGGGGCGCCACATGACCGCGACGGCGACGCAAAGCACGCAAAATGCGCAAGCCGCGACGGCGCTGATCGAGGCGCGTAACGTCACCCGCATCCTGCCCGGCATCGTGCCGACCACGCTGGTGCAGGGCATCAACCTACGCATCGTGGAAAACGAGTTCGTGGCGATCACCGGTCCGTCCGGCTCCGGCAAATCTTCGCTTCTGTATCTGCTCGGTCTGCTCGACCTGCCGACCATGGGCGAGGTGCTGATTCACGGCCGGTTAACCGTTCACATGGACGAGGAGGAACGCGCGCTGATGCGGCTCACCCAGCTCGGCTTCGTGTTCCAGTTTCATTTCCTGCTGCCGGAATTAACAATCCTCGACAACGTCATGCTGCCGATGCGCGCGCTCGGGCGGTTGTCGCCGGAGGCCATGCGCACGCGCGCCCATGACCTGCTCGCCTCGCTCGGTCTCGCCGATCACGTGCACAAGCGGCCGGACCAGCTTTCCGGCGGCCAGCGCCAGCGCGTCGCGGTGGCACGCTCGCTCGCCAATGATCCGCCGATCATCCTCGCCGATGAGCCGACCGGCTCGCTCGATTCCAAGGCCAGCGAGCAGGTGTTCGAGGTGCTGCGCGAACTGGTCTACAAGCATGGTAAGACAGTGGTGGCGGTCACCCACGACCTCGCATTGGCTGAGCGCATGGGCCGTCACGTCGAGTTGCTCGACGGTCAGATCGTCACGGACGAGCAGCACCGGCTCGGGGTCACGGGCCGGCGCTAGCGTGATCCCGAAATTGGGAACCGGTTTTCGGATAAGATCATGCGCAAATAAAAAGTTAGCGCTGAGCGAAGGATGGCTTTGGCAACAGGATTGCCCAGCCAACATTCAGACTGGAGTTGCCGCGCCGGTAGTGCAGCAGGAACGGCGGCTGCACCGCGGCGTCGGCGGCAATCGTTCTGAGCTCCGGCGGTATGACGTGCAGGTCGCCGGCGGTCCACACCACCACGGCGCCGCGCGCTTTCAGGTCGTTGAGATCGATCCACGGCGCGCGTTGCGGCTTGCCGTCGATCAGCAGGCGCGGATGGCTCGGCGCGTAGTGCGCGACATTGCCGCCGTCCCATATGCTACCGATCACATAGACGATGGGTTTACCGGTGACGGCGCGATAGCGTTGCGAGATTTCGCGGCCGAGATCGCCGCCTGGGAAGAACACCGCGCGGTAGCGGTAATCGTAATAGGGCAGTACGCCGTAATTGCCGATGAAAGAGAGGGCGAGCCCGGCTAACACCACCGCCCAATTAAGCAGCACGCGGTTGAGCCGCATTTGGTCGAGCACCCGGCGCGCGGTCAGCACCAGCCAAATGCCTAAGAACAACCAGAGCGGATAACCCCACATCGCCACCGTGCCGCGGCCGCTCAATGCCGACAGCGCCAGCACGGTCGCCATCGGCCCGAACGCGAGCCACGTCACGATGCGGCGGTCGAAGGCGTCCGCACCGAGCGCAATCGGCCCGTCATTGCCGCGCCGGCGTGGCCAGAACAACGGCAGCGCAACCAGCAGCGACGGTAGCAGGAAGAACAACTGGCTTACTGCGAATTGCAGCGGATGCCAGAGGTGGTCGTACCAGCCGCGCGGCAGCTCGGCGCGGTGTTCGGCATAGGCGAAGGGCAGGAAATCGTTCTGTACCAGCCAGACTAGATGCGGCGCCATGGTGATCAGCGCAGCGGCCAGTGCGATATAGGGTCCCGGCGTGGCCAGGGTCTTGCGCGCGTCGCGGTCGATGAGGACGAACAGCGCCAAGGGTATCGCCAGCACGACGACGAAATATTTCGCCCACAGCGACAGGCCCACCGCCAATCCGAGCAGCAGCCAATCGGTCGTCTGCCGGCCGCGCAGCGCGCGGTGGAAGGCGAAACCGGCCAGCGCCCAGAACGGCAGCTGGATCACGTCGTGGTTGAACTTGGCGGAGGTGTAATTGAGATAGTGCAGGCCATCGACAATGAGCACGGCCACCAGCGCGCCGAGCGGGCCGGCGAGCGGTCTCGCGGCCAGCCACACGACCGCGAAAGCCGACAGCACGACCGCCTGCGCTAGCAGGTAATAGACGAAATCGTGGCCGGCCAGCCGGTCGGCGATCTCGACCAGCCACCAGGGCAGCGGCGGCAGTTTGTCGTAGCCAAGCTGCCATTCGCGGCCGTAGATCAGCGCCTCGATCAGGTCGAGCGGCAAATTAGGGTAAAGCAGCGTCGGCAGCGCAGTCCAGACCGCGGCATGGAGCCCTAAGAAGGCGGCAAAGGCCTGACCCGGACGGGCGACGATCCAGGCCAGTAGGGGCGTGCAGCGGGATGCCGGCGTCGTCTCGGGTTCCATTAGCGCGCAACTTATTGCAAATAACGGGCGAATTGCCGCTACCATAGCAGGTGTTCGAGGTTGCGCGGACCCGTGGCGTCATGGACATTGGTGTCCGGGGCTGCGAATCGGGTCCGCCGGTGGATGGCCCAGGGTCCAGCCCGGGATTGGCTTCATGCGTCGTATCAGCGCCATCTTCATTGCAGTCTGTATGGTGCTCATCGCCGGCTCGATCGGCACCGTGCTCTATCTCGGCTTCAAGGTGGACGAGCGCACCTCTGCGATCGTGGGGCTGGCCGCGCTCACCGCCATGGCGCTGGTCAATACCGTTCGTAGCCGCCTGCGCGACCGCGGCGATGTCGGCGACCAGATCGCTGATCTGTCGCGCGGCACCGACGACCTCGCCCGCCAGGTGGCCGAGATGTCGCGCCGGCTCAGCGCCGTGGAAAGCCGGGTCGACAGCGCCGTGAATAAGGCGCGCGGCGCGGTCGATCCGATCGCCGCCGAGATCGGCGAACTGGGCGGCCTGGTGCGGCAGATCGCCGACACGGTCGCCAGCCATGCCGCCGCGTTGCAGCAGCAGGGCGCCTTGTCGGCGCAGCCTCAGCCCTCGCCGGCGGCCGCAACCGATATCGAAGGCGCGCTGACCTTGAGCGAAAGCGACGCGGTGGGCCGCCGCCGCTTCCGGTCACTGAGCCGCGAGGCCATCGTCGCGCTGATCGGCAAGGCGGCCGACGCCAACCGCATTGATCTTTATCTGCAGCCGATCGTCACGCTGCCGCAGCGCAAGGTGCGCTACTATGAGGCCCTGTCGCGCCTGCGCACGGACGAGGGCGACATCGTCACGACCGCCGACTTCATCGACTACGCCGAAAGCGTCGGCCTGATGCCGAAGATCGACAACCTGCTGCTGTTTCGCTGCGTGCAGGTGACACGCCGCCTGCAATTAAAAAGCCACGACGTCGGCCTGTTCTGCAATGTCAGCGCATCGACGCTGAGCGATCCGGTGTTCTTCCGGCAGTTCCTCGATTTCATGGACGCCAACCGCGCACTCAGCAACGCGCTGATGTTCGAGTTCACGCAAGCAGCCTATCGCGCACTCGGGCCGCTTGAGCACGAAAGCCTGGCGGCGCTCACCGAACTTGGCTTCCGCTTCTCCATGGATCATGTCACCGACCTGCGTCTGGAGCCGAAGGAATTGGCCGACCGCTCGTTCCGCTTCCTGAAGGTGCCGGCCAAGCTGCTGCTCAATCCCACCGTCGCATCACAGAGCGACATCCATCCCGGCGATCTCGCCGATCTGCTGGCGCGCTCCGGCATCGATCTCATCGCCGAGCGCATCGAAGCCGAGAGCACAGTGGTTGATCTGCTCGACTACGACGTACGCTTCGGTCAGGGTTTCCTGTTTTCAGCCCCGCGGCCGGTGCGGGCCGAGGCCTTGCAGGGCACGCCCGGCGCGTCGACTGCGGCGGGCGAGGCGCCGAGCGAATTGGCCGCGGCCGGCACCGGCTGATACTTCTTCTAACTCCCCCTGCAAGGGGGACGTCGCCTGCCGAGCGCAGCGAAGGCAGGCGGGTGGGGGTGAGTTTATTGCAATCATGAACTATTTAATGATCCCCACCCAATCCCTCCCCCATTCAGGGGGAGGTATTTAAGAGGCGCCGCCGTGCCGTCCTTGATCCCGCATTTCTCGATACTGGCCGCCGATTACGACGCGCTGCTGTGCGACGTCTGGGGCGTGGTGCAT
>DATISB010000082.1:0-32687 GCA_035469145.1 Pseudolabrys sp. | reverse complement strand
ACCTTCACCGCTTTGCAAAGCAATGGAGCTTTGTTATAGGCCCGATGCGTAAAAAACGGTTTGTTCCTCGGTAGCTCAGCGGTAGAGCGTTCGACTGTTAATCGAAATGTCGCTGGTTCGATCCCAGCCCGAGGAGCCATCCATTTTTTGGCGCGTTGTTTTTGCATGAGTATTTCGCCTAATTGGCTAACCAGTCGAAAAATTAGCCACTGACTATTCGCACCTTGTTCATTGCCGAAAATTGCAAGCCGCGTCTAATCGGTTGCTTTCGTATAGCGTTGAATCTCTCGCAAGCTGGCGTGGCCGATGATCGCTGCAATTTCGTGCGCCGTGCATCCGGCCTCCGCTAAACGCCGCGCCGCCGGCTATGCGAGGAGACTGACAGGGAAGGGCGCAAGTACGGCGATAAGAGCGCAGCGACGTTGCAACGCGAACACGTTATCAAGTTGATGGCCGCGAAAGCGACAAAGCCGGAAGCCGCGAACCTGCTGCGCAAGGTATTGCGCGCAATGATGTCGCACGCGATTGACATTGGTTTGCGCGCCGACGACCCAACACGAGACGTGAAGGCAATCCGCGTCAAGACGGATGGCTATCATAGCTGGACGGATGATGAAATTTCGCAATTTGAGAACCGTCACGACATTGGCACCCGGCCACGGCTTGCGCTGGCGCTTTTGCTCTATACCGGGCAGCGGCGTTCCGATGTTGTGGGTATGGGTAAGCAGCACGTTCGCAATGGCTCAATTTTGGTGCGGCAGCTCAAAACTGGCGCGAGCCTGCAAATTCCAATCCATGCAACGCTGGCGGCGGTTATCGCGGCAACGCCAAGCGAACACCTGACTTATCTCACAACGCAATTCGGCAAGCCATTCACCGCAGCCGGATTTGATAATTGGTTTCGCGACCAATGCAACGCGGCAGGCTTAGGCCATTGCAGCCCCCCACGGGCTGCGCAAGGCGCGCTCGATGGCATTGCGATAAATGGTTTGCCTGGTCGGGCTTAGCGAAGGGAAAGGCAAAGCCTTCGGATTTGGATTGGAGGCAACCGCAGAATTAAAATAGCTCACGGCAAGAGCGCGGAATGTTCCAGGCCTTACTCGCGCGCCGCCGAGCTGCATTGACTGTCCAGCGAGTGCCGTCTAATGCGCAGCCATGAATTCTGGCGACCACGGTAGACCCGGCAGCGCCACGCCCTTGAAGCCGGAGCGCCTAAAATAAAATCGTGGCTTACCATTACGGTCGATATACCCGTGGACGAATTTCGGTTTCTTCATTTAATCGCGTCCCATTCGTTCGGCTTTGAGCATTCAGGGGCCGCCCCGTCATGGTCTGGAACAAGCGTTAGCTTACCAGCCTCCACCTCGACACGGGCGACTTTAACCCCGGCCTTTTCTGCCGCTGACAAGAGCCGCGTAACATCGGACTTACGAAATGTGGATGGACCTTTAGACATTGCTTGCGTTCTCATCGCGGCGGGCCATGTCAAGGATCGCCCGTTTGGTAGCCTCAATCATTGACTTGGCTTCTAAATGTATCATTTCAGATCTTTTTTCTCTTTCGATCCATCTCGCCTCTCGTTCTTTCGGTGTCATTTCGCTCTGTGCCGCATATCGGTTTTGTTGTTCGGTGTATTTCAACAAGATCGGTAAAAGTATGCGATTATCTTTAAGCGCCCCTCTCATCAACAACTGCGCCCGTTTCTCTTGCGAGGCCGGATGGGCACTCCTAATTTGCAAAAACAATTTTCTAAGCTTTTCGCTAAGGGTGAAATGATCGTGAGGCTTCATTGTGTTGCTCCTTGATGTTGAATCCCTGTTCGCTTTAGCCATTTTTCGAATCTTTAATTGATATTCGTCGGCTAGCAATGGGATTCACAGGAAACCTCACAACATGGGACTTTAAGACTTCCGCCTCGCCCGCTTCGTCCCCTCGCGCCGCTTAATTTCGGCCTCGACGGTATCGCGGAAAAAATCCGCGCGCTTTTCTTCAGCCTTCAGGACGGCGTCGATCCGCGCCAGCGTGCCCGCGCGAAAACGGGCTACCGTCGCCTCCGAATTGATCTGCTTACGGCCCACCCGGCTTTTTCCTGCCTGCATCGCAATCCCTTTCTTTTAGCCGATTCCAGAGGGTCGCCCCAATGGGCCTTGACTCCAGAATAGATGCTATCATCTATTTTCGGGTCTGCAAATAGGTGTTATCATCTATCGCGTAAGCTATGTTTGCTTTCTGCGGTGCCGTACTAATCTTTTGAATTCTGAATGAAAGTTCAGCTAATTGACCAAGTCTCGCCTTAAACTTCCAGCAGCATCGTGCGTAAGGGCGCATCTTTGGAGGAAACGCTCATGAGCAAAATAAAACTGACTTTTGCGGCTGCTGCACTTTGTGGTGGCCTTCTTGCTTTTGCTCCGATGTCTGGCGCTTTCGCCGCTCCGGTTGCGTCAATCAGCAAAGCAGCTAACGCGATCGATTCTCGTTCGACGGTTCACTACCACGGGTATCATCATCATCACCATCACTGTTGGTGGCGCCACGGTCATAGGCATTGCCATTGGTGATCCGGTAAACAATTTCCGAGGCCGCCGCGATTTAAGTATCGCAGCGGCCTTTTGCGCAAGACCGCTGACGAAATCGCAATCCATAGTTAAAGAAGCGGCATGTGGTCGATTGTCGGCTTTGGTTTGTGCCAATAAGCGGCATCACACGTTTGGTTTGAAACGAAAGAGGCCGCCAACTGAGGCGGCTCCCGTGTGCCACATACCCAGCATACGAAATTCTCTATTTCCGAAATGCCTCTTTCAGAGTATAGAGGCCGCGTAAACATCGGGGCCTCTAGTGAAGCTGTGTAGGGTTTGCATCACTGTTGTTGTGTTATTCGGGTTCGCACCCGTGAGCTACGCTGACAACGATGCACCAAAGGATTTTGCATTGCCGTCTATGCAATTGCGCGACTATTCAGTTGAATTTAAAGGGGAAAAGGACGCCGATACGGCTCCTACGGCCCCAAATGGACTAACGAGCTTAACGCGGGAGTCGAAGCGACCGTTTCTCGGCCTATCTTTCACGAGGCCTCTTTCGACGAAATGATGGAACAGGCCGCCAACTGAGGCGGCCTCCGGTTCGAGTCAACCGCGGTAGTGAATAAGGTAGTCGCCCATGCGTACCTTTGTTCCACCGCCACCCTTGGCGCGCTGCAACCAATGCGGTGGCGAGTTGCGACTCCAGCAGATTAAGCGCGCCAACGACACACTTGATTTGGACTACCAGATATTGGTCTGCGTGGAGTGCGGACGTGAACATTCTTGTACAGTTAAACACGTAGGCCCAAAATCAAATCGAGGCGGTGGAACAGAGGGCAGCTCGCTTAACTCATAAAAGTTGTCGGCAAGTGATCGTCTCGGAATTATCACCGTCCGAACGTGCCAGATCTTGACAGTCTGCAACCAAGGGCATGCTTATTCCAGCACACAACCAAGCCCAGCTTGGACATTGAAACGGCGAAGGGTCCGCAGCGCCAATAGAAATATGGCATGATTTGCTCCAATGGTGAAGACGCGCAGCTCCGCTACATTTGTGCGTAATTACCTAACTTGCGCGATTCGACCAACGGACAAGATGGAAATTCCAATCATTCTCCAATGATGATGCTTTTTTGCAACTATACAGCGCTGCCAATGAGCACACAGCACCGCACGATTAGATCATGCCAGTTTTCGGATACGATAGAGGCCGCGAAAACCCATCCGCGCTATTCGTCTTTCCGCGCAACACAAGCCGAAATTCTTTTGTCAGGAAGCCAGCAATGATCCGCGCATTTTCATCCGGCCCTAACTTTCGGCTATAGGTTTTCCCGGTAGCATCGCGCACGGGCGTCCCATCTTTAGGATGCACTAGCGTCAATGTGTCGTCTTTGACGATAAAAAGCTGCGCGACATTATCGCTTGAACGGCGTCCGCGCCGATGTTGTCTAAGAGGCCGGACCAAACCGCCGCCGAAAACAACATATCCGACGCATCGGCCATTGAGATTAGACCGGCATTCACCTTGCTGGCCATTTGCCGCGAGCGAATTTCAAAGAGTTCTAACTGCGCCCGAATATAAATTTCGGCAGGTCTTCCGGGCGGCTGGTCATGTCCAAGCTTGCGCCCGCTTTGCTCGGCGGTTATATCTTGCATATTCGCATTGTCCTTTGCCCCGGTCGCGCGCGAACGCTGCCGGGGTTTTTCTTTCCCGGCTTGGGGCGATTTGAATTTTTCGGAAATTAGGAAATTGAACTAATACGCTAAGCTAGTTTACTACAAACACCCCGAATCTGGTTGGGATCGGAGCCAAGCGGGCACGGAAAGCCTCGTAACGGCTAAAGCGCGGATCGAACGCACCAAGGGCCGTTTCTGTGGCAATGCGCAGGACTACTCCAGGGGCGAACGGAGACGGCCCGATTAACGCAGGTCTTTGCAGTGCCGCCCGCGGCGCAGGGCACGATTGCCGCGCCAAGCTTTTGCCCCAAATCAAAGTGACCATCACGGCGGGGGCATCAAATATGTATGGAATGTTTCTCTTTTCTGGGCTCTTTGCCATCCTTTTTATAGTGGTCTCTGTGGTGCTGGTGCACGGTCCTGACTGAGGCACACGCGCGGTGGGTGACTGATCTCAGTACGACTGACTGTGAGCGGCATCACACCTCACCTGAAAATTAGCCGTTATATTGGCTTCGAGCGGAGGAACCTCCCCGCTTGTGGCGGTCCTAGCCGAACGGAAATTTCCTCCCTGACGACTAGGATCGCCTCTTTTAAGTCCGGTTCAGGGTTAGCCACCGCGCCAGATTGGCCTTTACTTACAAACGCGACTTTTAAAGAGGTTAGCCACTCTATGGCGTTGATATTGCTTGACTGTGGTACTACCGCCCGAGGAGCCATCGTTTTCCTTCCGACCATACAAAAGCTCGCCCTTCGCGAGGCGCCATGATGCCCTCGACCAGTCCGCTGCTCACCGATCTATACGAGCTCAACATGATCCAGGCCTATCTGGATCGTGGCGAGGACGGCGAGGCGGTGTTTGAGTTTTTCGTGCGGCGATTGCCGGCGCGGCGCTCCTTCCTGCTCGCTTCCGGCCTCGAAGACGCGCTCGATTATCTCGAGACGCTGCAATTCTCCGCCGCCGAGATCGACTGGCTTAAAGGCACCGGCCGCTTCCGGAATAATCTGCTCGATTATCTGAGCGGCTTCCGCTTCACCAGCGACGTGCATGCGATCCCCGAGGGCACGGTCTGTTTTGCCAACGAGCCACTCATCCGCATCACCGCGCCGCTGCCGCAGGCGCAGCTCGTCGAAACGCGCCTCATCAACATTCTGCATTTCCAGACGCTGATCGCGTCAAAAGCCGCGCGCATGGTGCTGGCGGCGCCGGGAAAAATCCTCTCCGATTTTGGCCTGCGCACCGCGCACGGCTCCGAGGCCGGTCTCTATTCGGCGCGCGCGAGCTACCTCGCCGGTTTTGCCGGAGCCGCCAATGTGCTCGCGGGCGAACGCTATGGCGTGCCGATCGTCGGCACCATGGCGCATTCCTACGTGCAGGTGCACGACGACGAGATGCAGGCATTCGAGAATTTCGCGCGCGCGCGGCCCGAAGACGTGATCCTGCTGATCGACACTTACGATACCGAGCAAGGCGCGCGCAAAGTGGTCGAGCTGGCGCCGCGTCTTAAAGCGGACGGCATCGCCATCCGCGGCGTGCGCATCGACAGCGGCGACCTGACCGCAATGGCCAAGAAAGTACGGCGCATTCTCGACGACGGAGGCCTGCGCGACGTCATTATCTTGGTGAGTGGCGGCATCAACGAGGACGTCTTGCAAACGATGAAGAGCGCGGCTGCGCCGATCGACGGCTTTGGCATCGGAGTCAATCTCGCCGCCTCGGTCGACGTGCCCGCCCTCGACTGCGCCTATAAGCTGCAGGAATATGCCGGCAAGCCGAAACGCAAATTGTCGGAAGGCAAGGTGACCTGGCCGGGCCGCAAGCAGGTGTGGCGTGCCTACGATGCCGACGGCCGCATGCGCGGCGATATTCTATCGTTGGAGAGCGATAAGCAGCCGGGCGAGGCCCTGGTCGTGCCGGTTATGCGCGCGGGCAAACGCATCGCGCCAACACCGACGCTCGCGCAAATCCGCGAACGCGCCACGCGCGATCTCGCGCGCCTGGCCGGGCCGCTGGCGCGCTTGGAAAGCGGCTTCGAATATCCGGTGAATGTGGCGAACGCCCTCAGCGCGCTCGCCAAGCAGACCGACGCCAAGACGCGCTAACCGCGAACGGCCGTCCCCGCTCTGTTCCAGCCGCGCGCGCCCTCGCCATACACCTCGTGGCCCGTATCGGTGACGACCACGGTGTCTTCCAGTTTGATGAAGCCGCGGCCCGGATGCAGCAGCGTCGTCTCCACCGAGATCACCTCGCCGGCTTCGAGCGGAAGATTAGCGTCTGCCGCCGGATAAGGCACCGGGCCACGGTCGGTGAGCCTGGGCGCCTCGTGACTGACGAGCCCCATACCGTGACCGAGGAATTCGAGATGATTGTGATGCTTCGATTTTGACACCAGCGGCTCAGCGGCGGCGTAGATCTCACGTCCTATCGCTCCGGCATGGATCGGCCTCATCGCCGCGCGCTGGATGCTTTCGATCTCGGCTAGCAGGTCTTGCAGCTCGGCGTCGGGCTCGCCCTGGATCGCCATCCGGCAAATATCGCCGATATAGCCATGATAGTTGCCGCCGGAGTCGATCGACATGATATCACCCTTCTCCCATTTCTGGTCGGAGGGCGCCCGGTTGAGGCTAGTGCCGCAGGTGATCAGGCAATACTCGAAGGTAAGCCCGCGATTGGTTTCTTCGCGGCGTAGCGCCTCGACCACATCGTTCTTGGTCGCGCCAGGTCCATATTTGGCGATTACCGCCTGCATTGATGCGAGCACCGCCTCCGACGCGATCTTCAGCTTCGCCAGTTCATCGGCAGATTTCTTCACGCGCTGGCGCTCGAGCACAAACAGCGCGTCGACCCAATCGGCATCGGGAAAGGCGCCGCGCAGCACGATCGAGGCATCGTAGGGCAAGAATCCGAATTCTGCGGCGATGTGCTTGGTCTTCAAGCCGGCCTTGCGGACGTAGTCGCAAGCCTTCTGCATGGCGTCGACCGAGCCGGCGGTGGAGGTCTGCGTCTCCGGCGTCCACATCGGCTTGACCTCACGCTGAAACTTTTCCAGCCGGTGACCAATATAGGCGGCTTTTTCCGGCGCGCCTTTCGGATAGACTAACACCGGCAGATAGCGGGTGACGCCGGTTGCATCCATGTAGTCGAAGAAATTGGCGCGGTGGCCGCCGAGCAGGTACTGCACATTATGCTTGGAGGTCGCGATCACCAGGTCGACGCCGGCCTCGTCCATTAACCGGTCGAGACGCGTGTGATCGAACGGGATCGCGAGGGCCTTGGCGGGCTGAGCGTTGACGTTCATGGGCAGAAGCTCCGGCTTGATCGTCAGCCTTTAGCCTACGGCCACAATTCCTTGCTCGCAAGCCGAGCGCCCTGGCTGAGCGCTTCCAGTTTCGCCCACATGATCGAGGGGTGTACACGGCGGTGGAAAGGCCCCTGCGCGAAGCCGCAATCGGTGCCGGCGATGACGTTCTCGCGCCCGACGATCCGGGCCAATCGCACAATGCGCTCGGCCACCAGTTCGGGATGTTCCACCACATTGGTGGAATGGCTGATGACGCCGGGGATCAGCACCTGCCCGGCTCCCAGCTTGGCGTCTTTCCAGACTTTCCATTCGTGCTCGTGGCGAGGATTGGCGCCCTCGATCACATAGGCGCCGACCTTCACCTTCAGGATCAGATCGACGATATCTTTCAGCGGCACGTCGCTGACATGCGGGCCGGGCCAACTGCCCCAGCACACGTGATAGCGGATGCGGTCGGCCGGCATTCCCCCGATGGCATGATTGATGATATCCACTTGGTTCGCGAGCCAGCGGCGATAGTCATTAAACGATGCCGGCGGCACCATGCGGTCATAGGTGACCGCGTTACGCGCGTCGTCGAGCTGCACCAGGAAGCCGGCGTCGATGATCATCTTGTATTCAGTGTGCATCGCCGCCGCGATGGCTGCCATGATGTCGTCTTCGCTTTTATAGAATTCATTCTTGCGGTCGGGGATTACGCTCGCCGGTGCCGCCACCGGCAAGAAGGCTTCTTCGACTTGCACGCCTTTTAGTGCAGCCTTGAAGTTGTCGATGTCGCGCTGCAACTCCGCCTGCCCTGTGTACTTGATCGGCCCGACGCAAATCGCCTCGGTCGTGGTGGCGACGCCTTCGCGCGCATCGAGCTCGGCATAGAATTCCGCGAAGCGCTCGCGGTCGGCGCCGCGCTTGAACGGATTGGCGGCGTCATGCTTGATCGGCCGCCGCTCAAATCCGCTCAAGCGCTCCAGCGCATATTGCGACCAGCTGATCGATTTGCCGAACTCGCCGTCGCTTACCACGTCGATGCCGGCCTGCGCCTGCTCACGCACGACGCTAGCGACGCTCTCGGTCAGGCATTTCTCATAGCCCTGCCTGTCGTACGACTTACCGGCCTGCTTGGCGCGTAGGAATTCCTGCAAGGCTGGCGGCCGGATCAGACTGCCGACATGTGTGGTGAGAATGCGGTTGCTGCTGCGCTTCATGGGGCACGGCTCTTGCATTTCTCTGGAAATGTCTGCAACCGCTATGCCCGTGCGGTGTGCCAAACGCAATGCGTGGGCAATATCGGCCGGCGTGGGCAGTGCCCCAAAGGCAGCCTTAGCGTTACGACCCCGATGAAGTTATTGCGCTCGCGCGCTGCACTGCGCGCCTTAGGCCGCGGATTTGGTGACCGGCTCGGTCGGGCGGCCGTCGAACACACTCGCGCCGGTCCAGGTCACCGCGTGAACAGCAGCGCGTTGGCGAGATCGATGGTGATCAGATCGGGCGCCGTGCCGTACATGCCGAACAGCACGACCGAGGCGGTACGTATTAGATGGGCGAAGCCCCACCAGGCGACGGCGCGGATCGCGGTGTTCTGTACCCATGCGAACAGCAGCAACAACCTGAGAATGGCATCCACATAGATCGTCACCATGAAGAGGGTGTTGACGTCGAGGGGCTCATCGATTGATCCCGCCCAATCTATGCTCGGGGGCCTGCTTTTTTGTTGCGTCCCTTGGGGTTACGATTACATCGCCTGGTAAAAGTAGTGAATGTGCCATGGTACCGGCGGCCAATGCGCCGGTATGGTTTCGAGGACATTTCTGAAAAGCCCGGAGTTGAATTGACCGGTCCATAATGAACGCGCAACGCGCGCTTACCGTTTCTTGCGGCCCCCGCGGCAATAAGCGTCGATTTCGGCCATTTTTGTTAACCGGTGGCGCTTGTGGGCGGCCTTGTCGCCCCAGGAGGTGTCCACTAGGGTCGAGGCGTCCCCACCGCCACCCGGAACCGGGCATGCAGATTCGCGACGGCATCGTTGAGGCCATCGGCCATACACCCCTGATCAAGCTGAAACGCGCTTCCGCGACGACCGGCTGCCTCATTCTCGGCAAGGCCGAGTTCATGAACCCGGGCGGTTCGGTAAAGGATCGCACCGGTCGGCAGATGATCCTGGAAGCCGAGAAGAGCGGCGAGCTGCGCCCCGGCGGATTGGTGGTGGAAGCGACCGCCGGCAATACCGGCATCGGTCTCGCGCTGGTCGCCAATGCGCGCGGTTACCGCACCCTCATAGTCATTCCGCAGACGCAGAGCGAAGAGAAGAAGGACATGTTGCGGCTATGCGGGGCCGAGCTCATGCAAGTGCCGGCCGTGCCGTTCAGCAATCCGAATAACTACCAAAATGTCGGCCGAAGACTGGCCGAGCAACTCAAGAAGTCGGAGAACAACGGCGTCATCTTCGCCGATCAATGGAACAATCTGGACAACCGCAAGGCCCATTACGTTTCCACCGGTCCCGAGATCTGGCAGCAAACCGACGGCAAGATTGACGGCTTCATTTGCGCCATCGGCACCGGCGGCACCGTCGCCGGGGTTTCCAGCTATCTGCGCGAAATGAAAAGGGAAATAGTCATCGGCATTGCCGATCCGCGCGGCGCCGCCATGTACAATTTGTTCGCGCATGGCGAGGCGAAAGTGAGCGAAGGCGGCTCGATCGCCGAGGGCATCGGGCTCGGCCGTGTCACGCCAATCATCGCAGACGTGAAGGTCGACCATGCTTATCTCGTTCCAGACGAAGAGGCTGTTCCGCTGATCTTCGATCTTCTTCTGCATGAAGGTCTCTGCCTCGGCGGCTCTTCCGGCATCAACGTGGCGGGCGCCATTCGGCTGGCGAAAGATCTCGGGCCCGGCCACACCATCGTGACGGTACTCGCCGACTCCGGCACGCGCTATCAGTCCAAGCTGTTCAACCCGGCCTTCCTGCGCTCGAAAAATCTGCCGGTGCCGGATTGGCTGGAGCGCAAGTCCGCGATTTCCATTCCGTTCGAAAAGATGTGAGCCAGCGATGGCAACCGACTGCCTGTTCCGCGACGACTCCTATTTGAAGGAATGCCAGGCGCACGTGGTCGCCGTGACCGACCAGGGTGGCATCGTGCTCAACCGCACCGTGTTCTATGCCAATTCCGGCGGCCAGCCGGGAGATACCGGCACACTCATCACGGCGGACGGCACGCGCATTCCTATTGCCACCGCCCTCTTCACCGACGCGGCGAAGAGCGAGATCGCGCACGTGCCGGCGCCCGGCTCCCCTGCCCTCAAAGTCGGAGACACGGTCACCGCGGCAATCGATTGGGATAAGCGTTACGCCCGCATGCGCATGCATACCGCGTTGCATCTACTGTCCGCGGTGCTGCCCTATGCGGTGACCGGCGGCTCGGTCGGCGAGAGCGAAAGCCGGCTCGATTTCGACATTCCGGAAGCTGGCCTCGACAAGGACGCGATCACCGCACGGGTCAACGAGATGATCGCGAGCGATGCCGCCGTCAGCAGCCGCTGGATCAGCGACGAAGAGCTCGCCGCCAATCCCGGCTTGGTCAAGACCATGTCGGTGCAGCCGCCGATGGGCACCGGCCGGGTGCGGCTGATCGAAATCGCAAACCTCGACCTACAGCCCTGCGGCGGCACCCATGTGCTTAGCGTCAAGGAAATTGGAGCGGTGCGGGTGACGCAAGTCGAAAAGAAAGGCAAGCAGAACCGCCGCGTGCGGCTGGCGCTTGCGTGACGGTTGCGCGTGCGGAACGTTTGGGTGATGGTTCACATTGACGCAATGATTGGCCGGAAAACATGACCACCACACCAACGAGCCGCTGGCTCAAGACCACCGAATGGCTCGCCGGCGAGTTGGGCAAGCCCAATGTCCTCGTCGTCGACGCATCCTATTATCTGCCGACGCAGAAGCGCGACGCCAAAGCAGAATATGTCGCCGCGCATATTCCGGGCGCGGTGTTCTTCGACCTCAACGCCATCGCCGACACCTCCAGCGATCTGCCGCACATGCTGCCCGGGCCGGACCAGTTCAGCGCGGCGATGGGCACGTTAGGCATCGCCGAAACCGACACCATTGTGGTCTATGACGCGACCGGCCTCTATTCGGCGCCGCGCGTGTGGTGGACCTTCCGCATCTTCGGCGCCAAGAATGCGTTCGTCCTCGACGGCGGTTTTCCGGCGTGGAAAGCCGAAGGCCGGCCGAGCGAAGCCGGCGAGGTGAAACGGCCCGTGCGCAAATTCAACGCCACGATGGACACCGGCGCGGTGGCCATGGTCTCTGACGTGCAGATGGCGCTCACCGACGGCAGCGCCCAGGTAGTTGACGCGCGCGCGGCTGGGCGTTTTACCGGCCGCGAGCCCGATCCGCGGCCTGGCCTGCGGCGGGGTCATATGCCGGGCGCGCTCAACGTGCCGTTCGCCGATATCGTCGAGAACGGACGCCTCGCCTCGCGCGAAAAAATTGCCAATGCCTTCGCCAAAGCCGGCGTCGATCTGGACATACCGACGATCACCACCTGCGGCTCCGGCGTCACCGCCGTGGTTCTCGCGCTCGGCCTCGACGCGCTCGGCAAGCCGCTGCCGCGCATCTATGATGGCTCCTGGGCGGAATGGGGCGGACGCCCGGATCTGCCGGTGGAAAAGGATTAACGCGCGGACTCATAAACGGACGGCTGAGTAACGGCGCTTGAAAAACCGGAACGACGCAGATTATAATTTAGTCATTCGCAAGCGCATTGGTGACCTGAGAGCTGCCTCAAAAACGGCGACGTACCGAAATTTCCGTTTCAATAAATATGGCAGCCAACTGACTGCCGGCGCGGCCGGCGAACCAAAGGACTCATACGATGAGACACACCACCATCGGATTCGACCAGACCGAAGAAGAGATCCTCAATTATGATGTTTCCGACGACGCGTTGGAGACGGCGGGCGGAATGGGAAAAGAGAAAGCAGTACCCCCCACAGCCCCTTTTGCACTGATCTGCATACCCTTCGGCCAATAGCGGACCTAGCGCACAGCGTGTTTTATGAGGTCACGCCTTAGGCATTACAGCCGGCGGCGTTTTTATTTATATATGAAAATTTGCATGTGAATCGGCGTAGCGACGCGAGGCTTCGATGATCTTCCGTCAATTGTTCGACAGCGTCTCCGGCACCTATTCCTATCTGCTCGCCAGCCGCGCGGGCGGCGAGGCGATGATCATCGATCCGGTGCTGGAGAAGGTCGACCGCTATCTGCTATTGATCCGCGAGCTCGACCTCAAGCTGGTCAAGGCGGTCGATACCCATTTGCACGCCGACCACATCACCGGGCTGGGCTCGCTACGCGACCGCACCCATTGCATCACCGTCATGGGCGAGAACACCAAGGCCGACGTGGTCTCGATGCGGCTCGCGGAGGGCGACAAGCTCACCATCGAAGGCATGAGCATGGACGTGCTTTACACGCCGGGCCACACCGACGATTCCTACAGCTTCTTGATGCGCGACCGCGTGTTCACCGGCGACACACTGCTGATCCGCGGCACCGGCCGCACCGATTTTCAGAACGGCGACGCGCGCGCCCAATATGAATCGCTCTTCGGCAAACTGCTGCGGCTGCCCGACGAGACCATGGTGTTTCCCGCCCACGACTACAAAGGCGATACCGTGTCCACCATCGGCGAGGAGAAGCGCTACAATCCGCGCCTGCAGGTCAAATCGATCGACGACTATGTCGCGCTGATGGCCAACCTGAAACTGCCGAATCCGAAGATGATGGACGTGGCGGTACCGTCCAACATGAAGATCGGCCTGGCGCAGCAGGAAATCGCGCGCCGCGGCTGGGCGCTCAGCGCCGCGCAGGCGATAGCGCTGATCGGGCGGCCGGACGTCGCCTTCATCGACCTGCGCGAAACCGGCGAGCGCCAAAAGCACGGCAACATCCCGGGCGCGCTGCACGCGCCTTATGGCGACCTGCAAGAGAATATCGGCGTTGGCGGCATCTTGCGCGAGCTCGCCCGCACCGCCGACAAGCGCATCGTATTCTACTGCGCCTATGGCGAACGCTCGGCCATGGCGGTGCAGGCCGCGCACGACGCAGGATTGATTGCCGCCCTGCACGTGGAGGGTGGCATCGACGCCTGGAAACGGGCCGGCGGCGCATTAGCACGCTAACGCAAAATCTGACTCAGGAACAGTTTGGTCCGCTCGTGCTGCGGATGATTGAAGAATTCCTCCGGCACGTTCGCCTCGATGATTTGCCCGCTATCCATGAACACGATGCGGTTCGCCACCTGGCGGGCGAAGCCCATTTCGTGGCTCACCACCAGCATGGTCATGCCGTCCTTGGCGAGATCGACCATGGTGTCGAGCACCTCCTTGACCATTTCCGGGTCGAGCGCGGAGGTCGGTTCATCGAACAGCATGATTTTCGGATTCATGCAGAGCGCGCGCGCGATGGCCACGCGCTGCTGCTGGCCGCCGGATAGCTGACCAGGATACTTACCGGCCTGCTCGGGAATCTTGACCCGGGTAAGGTAGTGCATCGCGATGTCCTCGGCGTCTTTCTTCGGCGTCTTGCGCACCCAGATCGGCGCCAGCGCGCAGTTCTCCAGCACGGTGAGGTGCGGAAACAGATTGAAGTGCTGGAACACCATGCCGACCTCGCGGCGCACTTCGTCAATCTTCTTGAGGTCGTTGGTCAGTTCGACGCCGTCGACGACGATGCGGCCCTGCTGATGCTCCTCGAGCCGGTTGATACAGCGGATCATGGTCGATTTGCCGGACCCGGACGGCCCGCAGATCACGATGCGTTCGCCGCCCATCACTTTGAGATTGATGTCGCGCAACACGTGGAAATCGCCGTACCATTTGTTCAGGCCGACGAGCTCCACCGCCACCGCGGTAGCGAGCTGCGTCGGCTTTAAGCGGAGCGCTGAATTTCCGGCGGAACTCATGGCAAGAACCTCACCGTTTATCCCCCTGCGCGAGCCTGGCTTCCATCACGCGGGCATAGCGCGCCATGGCATAACAGAAGATCAAATAGAAGATCGCCGCGACTGCATAGCCGGTCGTGCTGGTGACCGGCGCCGCCCATTTCGGATCGATGCGAGCGACCTCAACCGTGCGCAGAAAATCAAAAATCCCAACGATGAAAACCAGCGTGGTATCCTTGAACAGGCCGATATAGGTGTTGACGATATTGGGGATGGTGATCTTGAGCGCCTGCGGAAGAATGATCAGCCGCATCATCTGCCAATAGCCCAGGCCCAGCGCCATGGCGCCTTCGAACTGCCCTTTCGGGATCGCCTGCAGCCCGGCGCGCACGACCTCCGCCATATAGGCTGACGCGAACAGAGCGATGCCGACCAAAGCGCGCACTAATTTATCGGGTGAGTATTCCTCGGGCACGAACAGCGGCAGCATCACGCTCGCCATGAACAAGACAGTCACCAGCGGCACGCCGCGAACGAATTCGATGAAGATCACCGAGAACAGGCGGACCGCGGGCATGCGTGAGCGCCGGCCGAGCGCCAACAGAATGCCGAGCGGCAGCGAGCAAACGATGCCGACCGAGGCGACTACGATCGTCACCAGTATGCCGCCCCACAGCGCGGTATCGACCGGTAGCAATCCGATGGCGCTCCAGCCGGTCAGCAGGATGAACGAAGTGATCGGCAGCACGACGAAGAAATAGACCGAACCAAGGTCGCGGCGCGGCGCTTCGAGCCACAGCAGCCACAGCAGCCACACCACGCCGATCGCCAACATGGCGAAGAAGACATAGACGCGCCACCGTTGCGGAATCGGGTAGGAACCGTAGACGAAATAGGACCAGCGTTCCCAGACGAACGGCCAGCAGGCGCCGATCTCGCGATGCTGCACGACTTCGCGGCAGGCGTCGCGGTCGCTGCCGGTCCATACCGCGTTTATCAGCAGGAATTTAACCAGTTCGGGGATCAGCCACGCCAGCAGCAGTGCAATCAGTATGGTCAAGGCTATATTGAACGGGCTCGACAGCAGGTTTGCCCGCAGCCAGCCGAGCGCGCCGGTCATTGCCGCCGGTGGCGGCCTGGCCGCGATGGTGGCACCGCGCACAAATCTGATTTCGCTGACGGCGAGGTCGCCTTCGGCTATCGTCATGGCGCCCTCACCTTTCCACCAGCGCGATGCGGCTGTTGTAGATATTCATCAGCAGCGAGGTGGCGAGGCTGATCGTGAGGTAGACCACCATGGTGATGGCGACGACTTCGACCGCCTGCCCTGTCTGGTTCAGCACTGTGCCGGTGAACACCTGAACCAGATCGGGATAGCCGATCGCCACGGCCAGCGTGGAATTCTTGGTCAGGTTGAGATACTGGCTGGTCAGCGGCGGGATGATGACGCGCATCGCCTGCGGCACAACGATCAGCCGCAAGGTCGGTCCCGACGTCAGGCCGAGCGAATACGCCGCTTCCGTTTGCCCGCGCGACACCGCCAAGATGCCGGCGCGCACGACTTCGGCAATGAACGCCGCGGTATAGATCGAAAGACCGAATAGCAAGGCTGCGAATTCCGGCAAAATCTCGATGCCGCCATTGATATTGAAACGCCCGGCGGCCGGAAATACGAACCCCAGCGGGAAGCCGGCGAGCGCCAGCACGGCGAGCGGTAGGCCGAACACCAACGCCAAGCCCATTGAGAAAACCGGCGCCTGCTGACCGGTTCGCTCCTGCCGCTTGCGCGCCCAGACATAAAAGGCAATGGCGCCGATAACGCCGGCGGCGAGCGCGATCAGCACCCAGCCGTAACCGCTCTTGAAGATCGGCTGCGGGATGAACAGGCCGCGATTGTTGAGAAAGACGCCACCCAGAACGACAAAACTTTCCCGGAACTCCGGCAGCGCCTTGAGCACGGCGTTGTACCAGAACAACAATTGTAGCAGCAGCGGGATGTTGCGGATGGTCTCGACGTAGCCGGCAGCCACTTTGGCCATCAGCCAGTTCTTCGACAGCCGTGCGATGCCGATGATGAAGCCGAGAATGGTGGCGATAACGATGCCGATACCGGCCACCAGTAGGGTATTGAGCAGCCCGACCCAGAAGGCGCGGCCATAGCTCGATGTCTGTGAATCAAATTGGATCAGAGCCTGGCTGATATCGAAGCCGGCGGTGGTGTTCCAAAAGCCAAATCCGGAGGCGATGTGTGCGCGCTCAAGATTGGCGATGGCGTTGCGGGCGGCCGTGTAGACGAAAAATCCAATGACCGCGCAAAGCGCGACCTGATAGGCGATGCTGCGGACCTTGGGGTCGTTGTAGAACGCAACCCGCGCGGGGGGTGACCCCGCCGGAAGGTCAATCGACATTTACCCCTCGTCGGCCACGCGACGCCCGCCACGGCGTCTACCGCCGAACCGCCGGGGCGCACGCGGCCTGCGGCGACGCGGCATCAAATATCGCTCAGCGGACCGGCGGCGCGTATTGGATGCCGCCCTTGTTCCACAATTTGTTCAGACCGCGGTCGATTTTCAGCGGCGAGCCCTGCCCGACATTGCGCTCGAACGACTCGCCGTAATTGCCGACCAGTTTGATAATGCGGACTGCCCAGTCCTTGCTCAGGCCCAGTTGCTCGCCGTAATTGCCTTCGGTGCCGACGAAACGCTTGATTTCCGGGTTCGTGGATTTCGTCATTTCATCGATGTTAGTCGACGTGATGTTCAATTCTTCGGCGTTGATCATCGCGAACAGCACCCACTTGACGATGTCGAACCATTGGTCGTCGCCGTGACGGACCGCCGGACCGAGCGGCTCCTTGGAAATGATTTCCGGCAGCACGATGTGATCGTTGGCATTGGCGAGCCGCAGCCGTTCGGCATAGAGGCCGGAGGCGTCGGTGGTATAGGCATCGCAGCGGCCGGCGTCATAGGCCTTCACCGCTTCGTTCGCGGTCGCGAAAGTTACGGTCTTCAACTTCATGTTATGGGCGTGGAAGAAATCGGCCAGATTGAGCTCAGTCGTGGTGCCCTGCTGCACGCACACCGAAGCGTCGCCGAGCTCGAGCGCCGAGTTGACCTTGAGCGCCTTGCGCACCATGAAACCCTGGCCGTCGTAGTAGTCGACGCCGGTGAAGTTGAGGCCGAGCGAGGTGTCTCGCGAACTGGTCCAGGTGGTGTTGCGCAACAGCACGTCGACCTCACCGGATTGCAGCGCGGTGAAGCGATCCTTCGCCGACAGCGGCACAAACTTGACCTTGTTGGCGTCGTTGAAAATCGCCGCGGCGATTGCCTTGCAGACGTCAACGTCGAGGCCGGTCCATTTGCCTTGCGCGTCCGGTAAACCGAAGCCCGCCAGCGTGCCGTTGGCGCCGCAATTGAGCGTACCGCGATCGGTCACCGCCTTCAGAGTCTGGGCGGACGCGCTCTGTGCGCAGACGACAAGGCCAAGAGCGAGCATACTGGCGAAGCGTTTCATGACGTGACCTCTTCGACGCAAATTCGGTTACGGGATGGCCCGGATCGGACAAACATTTCCACTATCGCCGGGCGTTGGCCCCGCCACGAAAAAATGCAAGTCCCTAGCCTGTTTCCCGAGCCCTCGACGGTTGGCATCTCAGAACGATCGGGTTCCCAGGTCAAGGGGTTGACGCTCGCGGCAGATGCGGCCGTAAATGGCACCGGCGCCGCGGTTCCGCGCGCCCCTGTACACCGGAC
Source organism: Pseudolabrys sp. (assembly GCA_035469145.1). Lineage (GTDB taxonomy): Bacteria > Pseudomonadota > Alphaproteobacteria > Rhizobiales > Xanthobacteraceae > Pseudolabrys. The sequence goes on along the minus strand of DATISB010000082.1, from coordinate 14,490 downwards.
CTGCCGACCGCCATGGCGAAGACACCCAAAAACTCGCTCAAGCCGGAAACCAGTTTGGTCACCGCCGGCCGCGATACCAAAGGCCAGCACGGCTTCGTCAATCCGGCGGTTTATCACGCCTCGACCGTGCTCTATCCTACCGCCGAGGATCAGGTGGCGCACCGCTCGCGCTATCAATACGGCCGTCGCGGCACCCCCACATCGGAAGCGCTCGAACAAGCGCTCGCCGCGCTCGAAGGCGACGGTTGTGCCGGCGTCGCCTTGCTGCCGTCGGGATTAGCCGCGATTTCGACCGCGTTGCTTTCGGTCGCCGGCGCCGGCGACCACCTGCTGGTCACCGACAGCGTCTACCGGCCGACCCGCAACTTCTGCGACGGCGTGTTCAAGCGTATGGGCGTCGCGACGACTTATTACGATCCGCTGATCGGCGCCGATATCGCCAGACTGTTCAAGCCGAACACACGCGCGGTGTTCGTCGAGGCGCCCGGCTCGCAAAGTTTCGAGATGCAGGACATTCCGGCCATCGCCAAAATCGCACACGACAAAGGCGCGGTTGTGCTGATGGACAATACCTGGGCGACGCCGCTTTATTTCCGCGCCTTCGAGAAAGGCGTCGATCTGTCGATCCAGGCCGGTACCAAATATATCGGCGGCCATTCCGACATCATGTTCGGCTGCGTGTCGGCCAATGCCAAAACGCTGCCGGCGCTCAAGACCGTCGTGCAAACCATGGGACTGTGCGTCGGCCCCGACGACATGTATCTCGCATTGCGCGGCTTGCGCACGCTCGGCGTACGGTTGGCGCGGCACAACGAGTCCGGCTTGCGCCTCGCGCGCTGGCTGGCGCAGCGGCCGGAAGTCTTGCGCGTGTTGCATCCGGCGCTCGAAAGCGATCCCGGCTACAAGATTTGGCAGCGCGATTTTTCCGGCGCCTGCGGGCTGTTCAGCATCGTGCTCAAACCGACGGCTGAGAAATCCGTGCACGCCTTCATGAACGAACTGGCGTTGTTCGGCATGGGCTTCTCGTGGGGCGGTTTCGAGAGCCTGGTAATCGTTTTCGACTGCACCGATTACCGCACTGCAACCAAATGGGCGCCGGGCGGGCCGACGCTACGCTTTCACATCGGCCTGGAAGATCCCGACGATCTGATCGCCGATCTCGAACGTGGCTTCAAAGCGATGCAAGCCGCGCGGTGACGATCAGACCGCGGCCACTCCGCCGCTGCGGATGACGAACTGAAGATTGCGCAGATAGACGAACACGCCGAACGCCTGCCCGATGATGAACACCGGGTCCTTGCGGTATAGCGCGTAGCCGAGCAGCATCAGGCCGCCGCCGATCGAGAACACCCAGAACGCGGTCGGCACGACGCTGCGCCCGGCACGCTCCGAGGCGATCCATTGCACCACGAAGCGCATGGCAAATAATATTTGTGCGACGTAGCCGATTAGGATTCCCCAATCGGCGTTGTTTAAGAAAACCTCGTGCAGGTAGCCGCCCAAGGCGCGCGTGATATCGATCAGCATAAGATTCTTCCTTTAGTTGCGTGTGATCTTGTCCGAAAACCGGTTCCCATCCCCGATCGGGCCGAGGACATGCGTTTCGGGATCACGCACTAGTCCTCTGAAATTTCCGGAATACGTTTCTTGCGGCGGATCAACCACCAGACACCGGCAAGATCAAGGATGCCGATCCACAATCGGTCCCACATCCCGTAATTCGACACGCCGGCGCCACGCGGCCGGTCCACCACATCCACATAGCCGATCTCATAGCCCTCGCGCTTTACTAAGGCCGGCAGGAAGCGATGCAAGCCGTCGAAATACGGCAGGCTCAAGAACACATCGCGCGGAAACGCCTTCAGCCCGCAGCCGGTGTCACGGGTTCCGTCGCGCAGCACCGCGCCGCGCACCGCATTGGCGATGCGCGATTGAAATTTCTTGAAGCCGCTCGCCTTACGCCCGACCCGCTGCCCGGCGATCAGCCCGACGCGCGGTGCGCCCGCTTCTAGCGCGCGCAGCATGGCCGGAATGAAGGCGGGATCGTTTTGCCCGTCGCCATCTAGCGTCACGATCATCTGCGCTCGCGCCGCCGTCACGCCCGAGCGCACCGCCGCCGACTGGCCGCAGGACTGCTTGTGTCGCACCCGGCGCAGCCAGGGATATTGCGCCATCAGCCGCTTGAGCTCGGCCTCGCTGCCGTCACTCGAGCCGTCATTCACGTAGACCACCTCGAAGCGCCATTGCCCATCGAGCGCCTTGGCGATTTCTGCCACCAAGGCCGCGATATTGCCGGCCTCGTTGCGCACCGGCACCACGACGGCAACCGCTGGATCGTTGGCGTTCATACTTGAGGTCCCGTACTGCGCGAGTTTCTTATTGATCCAACAGCGCGCGCGCAACGGCTTTGACCCGCCGCAGCGACGGACCGGGTTTTTGCTGCACAATGCCGTCCGGTAAAATGGAAAATCCCAGCCCGCGCTGTGCAAACCAGCGGCGCACCAAGAGCGCGCCCACCACGCCGACAAGGGCGCCGGCCAGCACGTCGCTCGGATAATGAGCGGTCACCGCCACGCGGCTCGCCGCGATCAGCAAGGCATAGATCCACAATAGGATGCGCCCACGCGGCCATAGCGTGCCGAAGGCGACAAGCACGGAGAACGCCGTGGCGGCGTGGCCTGATGGCAGTCCGGCATAAGCGGCAGGCCAAGAGAACGGGCTGAACAGATACGGATCGAGGCTTCCGCCGACCATTGGCCGCGCCCGCCCGAAAATATGTTTGACCACGTTCACGAACAGCCCGGGCACGCCAATCGCGACAAACAGAAATCCGACGCGCACCATCACCGCCGCCAGCACGAGTTGCGGCACGCGCGGCAGGCTCGACAGCGCGGCGAGCAAGAGGAATACAATACCGAGCGGCCACAGGAACCAACCCGACTTGCCGAAGTCGGTGATCTGGTCGAAAAACCAGACGATCCAGCGCGGCAGATGGCCGACCCATCGGATCGCGGCGGCGTCGATCAAAAACATGACAAGTAGGAAAATCACCACCGCCAGCCCGGCCGTGATGGCAAGCTGCTGTGGCGCCAACAGCCACGGATTTCGCCCATGATTGCGCGGCGGGCGTCTCAGCTTCGCGAAACCTGCGACCACATTAGCGGCGCAACGGCGCAACGCCGTCTGCGCCGCGCCCGCGTCGTGATCTATCCCGTTGGCCGCGGTCATGGTTGTTCCATCGAGCGGAACATGGTGAGCGCGACTGGCCGCCCGATGCTGATGTTATAGCCTTCGACGCGCTGGCTGAGTGTGTAACGCAATCCGATTGAATTCGCGCGTTGCACGAAGCCTCCTACGCTGCGCGTATCGATCAGCGCAAAACGGCACGGACCCTGCCCGAGAAATATGGCGGCACCGGTGCCATCGGTGAAACGGGTGCCGGTGCCGAGCAGGAACACCAGGCTCGGCTCCTGATAATAGCCGGTCACGGCCACCTGCGGCTCGGCGCAATCGCTGGCGCGCATCTCATCGGCGATCAGCGCGCTCGGGAACAAGGCCGGCAGCGAGGGAACCGTCACCGCATAGACGGTGATGGCAATCAACACCGACGCCACCATGCCGCGCAGCAATGAACGCTCGGGGCCGTCCACCTCGTATAGCCACCAGGCGAATAGGCCGAAGATCGCCGCGGCGGCCGCGAAAGGCCAGGCGACGAAGCCGAGATCGCGGCTGACAATAATAAAGATGACGACGACCCCGATCGCGATCGCAGCGGGAAAGACAAACCAGCCGGCCGTGCCGCGCACCAGCCAGCGCTTCGTGACGAGACCGCCGCCTTCGAGAATGCCGGCGATCATGATCGCGATCGCGGGATAGAGCGGCAGCACATAATGCGGCAGCTTGGTGATCACCGCTTCGAACACCGCCCAGGACGGGAGCAGCCACGCCAGCAGGAAACGCGCGCCCGGCTCGTGCCGCGCCTGCCATACCCGCGGCGCGGCCAGCCCCGCCAGCACCGAGCCCGGCCAGAACGTCGCCCAGAACAGCAGGAAGTAGTATCCCGGCGGCGCGCCATGCGATTCCTGTCCGCCGATCACCTTGGCCAGCATGTCCTCGCCGACCGACTGCGCGAGGAAACCGCCGCCGGACTTGGCGATGATCGCGGCGAACCAGGGCAGCACCAGCACGATCAACCAAGCCAGGCCGGCGACCGGGCGCAACGACCAGATCCAGCGGCCCGAGCGATCGGTGATCGACAACGCGAGCGCGGCGAGCCCGACGAACATCAGGATCAACGGCCCTTTGATCAACACGCCGGCTGCCATTGCGGTCCATAGGATGGCCGGCAGCCGCCAGCCGACGGCCAGGTCCGGCGTGCGCCGGCTCATCAGATATATGCGCGCCATCGCGCCCATCGCCGCCACGCTCGTCAACAGCAACACGGCGTCGGTCTTGGCGAGCCGCGCCTCGACCCCGAGCAGGACCGAACTCGCAATCATCAGCGCCGCAAGCAGCGCGGTGCGGTGCGCGACAAAGGCGAGCGCGGTCCAGTAGGTCAGCAGCACGGCGCCGATGGCGCCGAACAGCGACGGCAGCCGGTAGAGCCAGATGGTGGTGCGTGCCTGCGGGATGCCGACCGCCTCGCCCGCTTTCACCGCCGCCGCCTGCAGCCAATAGATGCCGACCGGCTTTTTGTAGCGGACTTCGACTTGGAAGCGGATGTCGACGTATTGACCGCTTTCCAGCATCTGTTTTGTGGCCTGCGCGAAGCGCGCCTCGTCGCGGTCGACCGGCGGAATCTGGAAAAAGCCCGGCAGGAACGCGATCAGTGAAAAGACGATCAGCAATCCGCACGCACGCCGGTGCGAGGCGGCGGCATAGTCCAGCACCGCGGCGAGGCCGCGCACCGTGTGAAGCGACCGCCGCGCATCATTGGTGGCCGTGCTCATCGATTGATCGCTTCCGAAAGGTCCTTAGTCCACAACGTTGCCCGGACCATAGAGCGAAGCCGCAGGGCTGTCATTTCAAAGCTATGTCCGCTCTCGGCTATTGCAGCCAGACACTGACGCTGTCGGTGGCGCCGCGGGCATCCATGACGGTGAGCCGCACGAAGCCCGGCCCATCGGGTGCGAAGAACAGGGTGCGCCGGCCGCCTTGGCCGCTCAGTGGCATGCCATTGACCATGACGGTGAGTGGCGCGGCGCCGCCGGCAACCTTGAGCGCGACCGGCTCCAGGGCCGTGCCCTTGGCCAGTTCGATGCGCGCGCCGTCGGGTGGGAACATGATGCGCGGCGGCTCAGAGGCGGCGCTCAAGCTGCCATCGGCGCTGAAATGTTGTAGCGGCGGCGGCAATTTGTTGGTGGCGGCAAAGACCGCGCCCTTGGGCGCATGCGCCAGCGGCGCCGGTGCGTTGCCGCTGCGCGCGAAGGCGTCGAACAAGATCGGCGCCGCTGCAGCGCGCCCGACCAGCCCGGGCACCGGCGCCCCGTCCGCCCTCCCGACCCAGACACCGATGGTCATATGGCCGTCGAAACCGATCGCCCAGGCGTCACGGTAGCCGTAGGAAGTGCCGGTCTTGAACGCGATGCGTCCGGACGGCGCATTGTCCGGCGGCGGCGCGCCAATCAGGATATTGCCGACATACCAGGCGGCGACCGGATCGAGCAACCGGCGTGGATTCTGCGCAACCTCGCCTTCCCGCTCGATCAGCGGCAGCGCCACCCCGAGCCGCGCCAATCCGGTATAGAGCATCACCAGATCCGACAAATTGATGCCGACGCCGCCGAGGCCCATGGCGAGGCCGGGCGCCTCGCCCTTGGGCAGCACCAGCGCGGCGCCGGTCTGCGTCAGCCGCGCGCTCAGGCGGTTGACGCCTACTCGGCCTAGCACCGCGATGGCGGGAACGTTGAGCGACATTTGCAGCGCGCGGCGCACCGTCACGGTACCCTGGAACGTCAGGTCGAAATTTTCCGGTGTGTAGCTGCCGTAGCGCGCCGGCTTGTCATCGATCAGCGTTTCCGGATGCAGCAAGCCGTCCTCGAAGCCGAGCCCGTAGATGAATGGCTTTAGCGTCGAGCCGGGCGAGCGAAGCGCTAGCGTCATGTCGACCTGGCCGGCGCGGCGCTCGTCGAAATAATCGGCGGAGGCCACGCGCGCGCGCACCTCACCGCTTTCATTGTCCACCGCGAGGATGGCGACCGAAATCTGCGGCCAGAGCGCGTGCGCCCGCTCGCGCGCCAGCTCCTGCAAAGTTTTCTGCAAGCCGGCGTCGATGGTAAGCCGGTGAATGCGGCGGCCGGGCTCAACCGCGACCACCTGATCGGCGGCATGCGGCGCCAGCACCGGCAACGGCTTACGCTCGCGCGACACGGTCGCCGATTTCGCGCGCGCGATCTCGTCGCGCGGCACCACGCCGGCCGCCGCCGCGCGATCGAGCACGCGGTCGCGCGCCGCTTGCGCGGCATCCGGAAAGCGATCCGGCCGGCGCAATTCCGGCGACTGCGGCAGCGCCACCAGCAGCTCTGCTTCCGCCAGCGATAGCTTGCGCGGCTCCTTGCCGAAATAGGCGAGCGAGGCGGCGCGGATGCCTTCCAGGTTGCCGCCATAGGGCGCCAGCGTTAGGTAAAGAGAAAAAATCTCGTTCTTGCTGAGCGCATGTTCGAGTTCAAGCGCGCGCGTGATCTGGCGCAGCTTGGTGCCCAGGCTACGATGCTCGCGCGGCTCCAGCAACCTCGCCACCTGCATGGTGATGGTCGAACCGCCAGAGACGATGTGGCCGCTGCTTGTGAATTGGAATGCGGCACGGCCGAGCGCCAGCAGATCGACGCCATGATGCTCGGAAAAGCGTTTATCTTCATAGGCAATCAGCAGCTTCAGAAAGCGCGGATCGACGTCCTTCTCGGTCGCCGGCAGCCGCCAGCGTCCTTCGCTGGTGGCATAGGCGCGCAGCAGTTTCCCCTCACGGTCGAGCACCACGTGTGATGTTTCGAGATCCTTGCCGAGCGGCGGCGGCCCCAGCGAATACACCCACGCAGCCCCGGCCAGCGCGGCCAGCAAAGCCGCACCGGCAAGGCTCGCCAAGGTGAACCGCCAAGGTTTCATTTTGCCGCCGTGATGTCGATCGTGCCCGTCGCGGTGCGCCCGAAGCGGTCTGGCCGGTACATATCCTCGACCACGGCCTGCGGCAGCACGTAAGTACCTGGCGATACCGCGCGCACCACATAGGCCACCGTGAACACCGGCCGGGAATCCTGCCCACGGTCGAACGCCGCAGTGAAGCGGTCGTCGCGGAATTCGCTGTTCACCGGCTCAGCGGCATCGGCGATCCAGGCGAGCGTTCCGGTTTCGCCCGACGACACCAGCCGCGGATTGTCGATCTCGAAGCCGGCCGGCAGATAGTCGGCGACGATCACGCGGCCGAACTGCGGCTGCGGCTCGGTCATTTTCAGCACCACCACGAAGCGCTGGTTCTGCTTAGCGTTCGTCGGATTGGCCGGCTCGCCGTCGAGCGTGAAATAGTTGCGCTCGATCTTGAAGTCGCGCTCGGCGGCCGGTTCCGGCGTCAGCGGCGATCCGCTCACCGACACCACCGCCTGCACCGTGCCGGCGCCGCGGTTGCTTACCGCGAGCGGCGCGTCGAGTTCGCCGGCGCGCAGGCTACGATAGAACGTGCCCTGCCGAGTCTCGCCGTTGACGGCAAGCGAGATGGCGTTGAGCTGCTTGGCGAGCGCGCGGGCGGCGAGCACCAGCCAGGCGTCTTCCTGCGTCGAGGTGTGGCTAGAGAGAGCGCGCGCAGCGTCGACGCGCGTCACCGCGTCGTCGATGGTCTTCTGGGTGGCCTGCCCTTCCGAGGCGAGCGTCACAAGCGCGGCCGAGTCGCGCAAAGCCGACCCGTAATCGGCGCGGCCAAGATCGAGCTTGGGTTGCGGCGATATTGCATCAAGCGCAGCGAGATAGACGCGATCGGCGCGCGCCTTGTCACCGAGCATGGCGAGCGCGGCGGCCACTTGCGCCTTGGCTATCGGCGTCGCCAGATCGTTGAGCTTGGTGTCGGCGATGTAGCGCAGGTCGCCGACCGGCGCCACGCCGTTGCGCGCCAACACGTAGAGCGCATAAGCGAGATCGCGGCCACCGTTCTTGTTCGGGTCGGGCGCGCTCGCCACGTAGTTGCGCAGCCGGTCGAGCGCCAGCGTGAACGCCGCCGACGGCACCTCGAATTTGCGCTCGCGCGCGCGGGTAAGGAAATCGGTGACATAGGCGTCGAGCCATGGATCATTACCGCCGACCGACCACAGGCCGAACGAACCGTTCGAGTCTTGCCGCGCCAGCAGACGCTGGATGGCGTCCTTGATACGCTGGTCGATGTCGCCGTCGAGCGATAGGCGCGCCTGCACGGCCAGCTCGTTGACATAGAGCATCGCAACGGCGCGGCTGGTGATCTGCTCGGAACAGCCGAACGGATAGCGGTCGAGCTCACTCAAGAGCGTAGCGATGTCGAGCGAGGCCGAGATCGCGACCGACAAGCCGACCCGCCCGGTTCCCGGCACGAAATCGGCGAACATGTCCTTCGACAGCATCAGCGTCTCGCCGGGCGCAAGCGCGCGCACGGTCCGGCGCGTCAAGATTTGGTTCGCCGGCCGCACGTCGAGCGCATAAGCGCGCTCAAGCGCAAAGCTGTTCGGTCCGCTCACTCTCACTTTGACTGTGCTCGTCCCGGAACCCGCGGCCGACACCGGAACCACGACCCGGTCGCGCTGCTTGGCGGCGAGCTTAAGCGTGAACGGCTTGTCGCCGTCGAGCTTGACGGTACCTTCGCTGCTCACGGCGAGGCTGTAGTCACCGGCCACGCCTTCCACGTTGTCTAATTCAAGTTGCACCGCGCCGCGGTCGCCGGTGCGCAGGAAACGTGGCAGGGTCGCGGTCAGCACCACCGGATCGCGCACCGCCACGTCGCCGGTGGCCTTGCCGACCTTGTCCTTGCTCCAGGCTACCGCCATCACGCGCACGGTGCCGGCAAAGGCCGGGATATCGAACGCCACCTGCGCCGTGCCGTCGGCGGCGACCCGCACGATGCCGGAATAAAGCGCCAGCGACGCCTGCGTCGGCGGCGAGCCGGTCAATTCGGCGCCGCCATCGCCGCCGAAGCGGATTACCCCGCGCGCGCCCTGCATGCCGTCAATCAGTTGACCGTAGAGATCACGGATCTCGGCGGTGAGCCGCCGCTGGCCGAGATAATAATTGTCGGGCGCCGGCGGCTTGTAGTTGGTGAGATTGAGAATGCCGACATCGACGGCGGCCACCACGACGTGCGCTTCCTCGCCGGCAGCAAGCCCTGTGAGCTTGATCGGCACGCTGAGCGCGGAGTTAGGCCGTATAGTGCCGGGCAATTTCATGTCGAGCGCGAGAGCGCGCGCCGTGCGGTCAATCGAGAACCACTGCACGCCGATGGCGCGGCCGGGCATGCGTTGCGCCGGCGCATCGAGCGGACGGCGCAGTGTCGCAACAAGATATGCTCCGGTGCCCCAGTCCTTGCCGACGGTCAGCGGCACGCGCACCGCGCCGGCTTTTACGTCTTGCGAGCTGCTGGCGACCAGCCGGTCGGTGAATACGTTGAGCGTGAGGCGGCCGGCCGTGCGCGCGGTCACCGATACGGTCATCGCGTCGCCCGATTTGTAATCCGACTTGTCAAGCGCGACTTCGAGCAGGTCGGGCGTGTCGGAGTTTGCTTCCGCATAGAAGCCGGCGTCGAAAGTGAGCGAGGTGATCGCACCGTTCGCCGCTCCGGTCGACACTTCCAGGCGGTAGCGCCCCCACTTCACCGGCAGCGAAATGCGCGCCGGCTTGTCGGCGGTGACATCCACGCTGCCGTTGCCGACGCGCTCGGTGCGTTTGACCGGCTCGTATTCCCATTGGCCGTTTTGACGATACCACTGATACGAAGTCTCGATCAGCAGCAACTCGTAGCGCAGGCCGCTTTGCGCCAGCGTCGTGCCGTCGGGGGCGGCCATCACCAGGTCGAAATCGGCATTAGCGCCGTCGGCGAGCGATCGGCCGGAAAAGGCCGGCTTGACGCCGATCATGGCTGCATCGGGCGCGATTGGCAGCGTGAGCTTGCGCTCGACCGCGCGGCCGCCGGATTCTGCCATGCTGACGGTGATATGGGCTTCGAGCGGGCGTGACGTCGCCGGAATTTTGTCGAGCTTGAGCGAGAAGCTCGCCTTGCCGGCGGCGTCGGTGCTCTGCAGATCCTCGATGCCCTGGCGCGCGGCCGTGACCTCGTCGTCGGCGAGCCCGAATGAATAGCCGGCAAATTCCGGACGCTCCTTGGCCGCCGCGATCGTCACCGAGCCTTGCAGATCGAGATTGGAAGCCGGCGCGCCGTAGAGGAAGTGCCCGTCCACGCTCAACTGCGCCGGCGCGTTGCGCGGAATGACTTTGGCCGCCGTGGTGAGATCGAATTCGATGCGATCGGCTACATAGTCTTCCACCAGGAAGCTGGTCTCGCCAACCGGCGCACGCTTGGGATCGGTATAAACGCGCACGCGCCAGGTGCCGGTCGAAGCAGATGAGACGATCGGCACGCTCCAGCTATGGCCGCCGAGGCCCTGGTCGGCCACCACCACGCGTCGATATTCGATGCCATCCGGCCGCTCGACCACCAATGTGAGCGGCGAAGCAGCGGCAACGCCGCGCGCGTCGCGCAGCAGCGAGGTCACGTACACGGTTTCGCCGCTGCGGTAGACGCCGCGCTCGGTATAGACAAACGCATCAAGCCCGGCCGGCACCTGGCGGCCGGCCACGCCGCGGTCGGATAGATCGAAGGCGGTCGATTTCAGGCTGAGGAACGCGTAGTCGGCCTTATCGGCGGCGACAATCGCGGCCGGCGCGAGGCCTCCCTCGCCGCGTGCCAGGCCAGCCTCGAAATGAACGAAGCCGTCCTTGTCGGTGGGCTTCACCGCCAGCACCTCGTTGTTACGTGCAATCAGCCGCACCTCGACGGACCCGAGCGGCTCGGCGCTTGCCAGCGAGTGAATTAAGACGTCGATGCCGTCATACCCGCTATAGGCGGTAAGGCCCAGGTCGGACACGATGAACCATTGGCTGGCGCGCTGGTCGTAGTCGTTCGATACCAGATCTTTCGGCGCCGCCGTCATGACATAAACGCCGGGCTTGAGATCGCCGAGCGCCTGATCGACCGGAAACGCGGTGGCGACCTCGGTGTTGAGCTTCGGTTCGACCGTGAGTTCGCCGCCCCACACCTTGGCGCCGCGCTCGTTGGCCAGCCGCTCGGCCTCGTATGGGCTTAAGTTGCGCTGGAAATCGTAGCCGAGCACGGTATCGATCAGATTGCGGTCGCCGACACGATAGACCGATAGCACGACCGCGCCGGTGTTGACGCTGAGCACCGGGATGCCGCGCTGGCCGCTGCGCGGCATCACATAGGCCTTGCCGGAAAAGCGCACGAACGGCTTGCGGTCGCGCACGAAGATGTTGAAGTCGGCCGATTTCGCCAGCGTCTCCCTAACCACAGACGGCAGACCGGCGCGCAGTGTGATGGCGTAACGTTCGCCGTGCTTGAGGCCCTCCACGCAGAGCTGCTTGTCGTTGGCCGAAATCGCCGGCATGTCCTGGCCCGCTACCGCAACGTACGACGAGAAATCGGTGCGCCGCCCCGGCAGTTCCTCGGAGAACTGGAAGCACGCGCGCGGTGAGATGGCGTCGGAATCGACCGAGTAATCCAGCAGCCGGAAGCCATACTCGCCGCGCAGCCGCTCGTATTGGCCGCGCAGGTCCGCGCTCTCGCGCAGATCGAGCGCCAGCCGCATGGAATCAAGCGCTGGGCGCCATTGCTTGCGGTCGGCGAACGTCTTGCCGAGCAGCACCAGGCTGTCGGCTTCCAGGTTGCGGTCGCTCGCGCGGCTGTAGGCGATATAGGCGGCGGTCGAGGCGCGATCGAGCAGCAGCGCGCGCTCGTTGTCGTCGCGCGGCCTAATCTGCAATACCGCGCGCGACAGGCGCAGCCAGCTTGTCACATCGGTAGGCGCCACGGCGACGAGCTGACCGAGCACCGTCATACCGGTGCGGAAATCGTTCTTCTGGAAAGCGGCGTCGGCGTCGCGCCGCAAGGTGGCGGCCAGCTTGCTCACCGCGCCGGCATCGCTCTTGATCTGAGCCTCGAGCTTGATCGCCGCGTCGTCGAGATCGCTGCGTTTGAAGGCTTTGTCGGCGGCCAGCGTCGGAATGACGGCAAGAGCGATGAGCGCGGCGGCAAGGCCGGCGCGGACGGACGTGAACATCGGGGGAGCCTCCCAGTATGGCGGCGGATCGCCTTTGTTGAGTAGCGCCGGTCGCCACTATCAGTTCAGCGCCAGAAGGTGTCGAGGTCGTGGCCGCGGAGCGAACGGATTAAGGGTGGACGAGGCCCCGTCTATTGGGCCGTATCGTAGGTCGTCCAAGACCGTAACGAAACGTTTGTCCAAACTTCTAGTCGCAAATTTTGAAAAGTTACACGCATTGATGCAAGAATTTCAACTAAGGCTTTAATATAACATGCAAATAATCGATTAGCTGAGCCCCGGCGGGCATGGCATCGGCAGCGCCTGTTCGACCACTTTGGCGGCCCGCAACACGATCTGGTCGGCGCGCAAGGCACCAACGATCTGCGCGCCCATCGGCAAACCGTTGCTTGCCAATCCACAGGGCACCGAGGCGGCGGGTTGCTGCGTCAGGTTGAACGGATAGGTGTAAGGCGACCAGTTGATCCATTCGTCGCCGTAGCCGCCACTCTCCGGCCCTTCCCGTCCTGCTTTCAACGCGGTGACCGGCATGGTCGGCGTCAGCAATAGGTCGTAGCGCTCATGGAAGCGCAACATGACGTTGTGCAGTTCGGTGCGTGCGGTGTAGGCGGCCACGTAATCGCCGACAGTAAAGCGCCTGCCGCGTTCGGCGACCGCTCGCAAGCCGGGATCGATTTCGGCGCGGCGTTCTGGTGACACCGCATCGACCAGCCCCGTCATAACCGGCCACCACATGGCACGGATCAAGTCGCCGGTCCGTGCGAGCGGCGGGTCTGCATCTTCGACAATGGCGCCCTGCTGTTCCAAGGCGCGCGCCGCTTTGCGTACCGCCGCCTCGATCTCCGGATTAAGCGCAGCTACATGGCCGAGCCGAGGCGACAACGCGACGCGCAAGCCGCGCACGCCGGCGTCCAGCCCGGTGGTAAAATCAGGCGCCAACGAATTCCAGGCCGCCATGTCGCGCGCGTCCGGCTGCGCAATGATCGACAACATCAGTGCGGCGTCGGCCACGGTGCGGGTGATCGGCCCCTGGTGCGCGAGCACGTTGAGCGCCGATGGCGGATAGGTCGGTACCTGGCCGAAGCTCGGCTTCATGCCGAACACGCCGGTGAATGCGGCCGGGATGCGCAGCGAACCTGCACCGTCGGTGCCGAGATGCAGCACGCCCAATCCTAGCAACGCGGCCACCGCCCCGCCGCCGGTCGAGCCGCCGGGCGTATGTTCGAGATTCCACGGATTACGAGTGATGCCGGTCAGCGGGCTATGACAGATGCCGATCCAGCCATGCTCGGGCATGCAGGTCTTGCCGAGAATGACGGCGCCCTGCTCGCGCAGGTGCGCGACCGCCGGCGAATCGGCTGACGCCGGCGTGGCATCGCTGGTTTTCGAACCGCGCCGGGTGGGCAGGCCCTTGGCCCAAATATTGTCCTTGATCGAGGCCGGCACGCCGTCGACTGGCCCAAGCGGTTTGCCGGCGCGCCAGCGCGCTTCCGATTCGGCGGCGGCCTGGAGCACGGCAGCGGGCTCAATCGGCAAAAACGCATTGATCGCGGCGTTGGCGGCGATGCGGGCCAGGCAATCGCGCGCGACTTCAACGGGCGAGAACTCTCTGCGCCGGTATGCCGACGTCAATTCGGCGCAGGTCAACTCGGCAATAGCGCTCATCGTGGGGCCTCGGGCCGTGCAGGTTAGCCGCCCAAAACTCCGCGCGCACCTTTCAATAGGCCCGCGGCGCGGGTAAACCTGCGCTAGGCAAGACCCCGTAGCTCAGCCGGATAGAGCACCAGCCTTCTAAGCTGGGGGCCGTTGGTTCGAATCCAACCGGGGTCGCCAGCAATCACAAGGACTTAGCTGAGGTCGCCGGATCGCTGAAACTGCCCTAGCAAGCAACTAGCAAGCACCACGATCCCAGAGTATTCCCGACCCTCAGCACTCAGCGCAGGGACGCCCAGGTAGGAGCAGTGAGCCCCCACGCAGTGAGTGCCAGTCCTAGGCCCGTCGCACTTGCAGCGAAGCTGAGGCTCGTGAGCTGCCTCATGGTGCTGCCGCTGCCGTAAAAGGAACCTTCCACGTATAGGCATGAGGCCCCCATGTGGTGTGGTGTCCTCAGCCTGAGTAGTCCCTCGGTGCTGAGCGATCCCTCGCTGCACCTTCACCACACTCGGATCACTCAGGTCCTGTCGCCCCCGGTCAT